>NZ_JBHZAK010000011.1:0-144642 GCF_042754165.1 Nocardia sp. NPDC059229 | reverse complement strand
GGTCAATGGCACTGATGGCGTGATCGCCGCGATCAACGGGCGGGATCTGGCGGGTCTGGATACCCGTGGCGCGGTGGTGAAGCTGGCCGGAACCACCGTCACGCTGGGCGCGGGCGGGTCCGGCGGGACCGAGGGGCCGGTGGTGCAGGTGTCGGCATCGCTGGCGGCGGTGGTGGCGCGGCGGCTGCGATTATCGGCGGGGGAGAGCGGGCTGCTCGTGGCGGCCGCGATGGGGGCGGGTGTCGCCGCGCTGTTCCAGGCGCCGATCGGGGGTGCTCTGCTGGCCGGGGAACTGTTGCGCAGACGCGGAATCGATTGGACGGCACTGATTGTCGCGATTCCCGCCGCCGTCGTCGCCTTCGGTGTCTTCGTCTCGGTGTACGGGTATCGGCCGTTGTTCGGTGCCGCGCGACTCGGTGGTGTCGGGAGCTGGACCTCCCTGGCCTTGCTGGCGGCCACCGGGCTGAGCTGCGGCCTGCTGGCCCGTGTGTACGTGTGGACCTTCGGGAGCACCGGGCGGGTGCTGGCTCCGCTGCGCCGGTGGCCGATAGTTGCCGCAGCCGTGGGCGGTGCCGCAGTGGGTGCCGTCGGCATCCTCGTTCCCATGACCCTCGGGACGGGCTACGGCTCGGTGGCCGCCGAACTGTCGGAGGTCCGGGTCGCGGCAATTCCCCTGTGGGTCTTGGCGATTCTGCCGCTGGTCAAGATTGCCGCCACCGCCGTGACGCTGCAATCGGGCGGCGTGGGCGGCGTCTTCGGACCGGCGATGGTGATCGGCGCCTCGGCCGGGGCGCTGTGCTGGCGGCTCGCGGTGGCCGCCGGCGCGCACCCGGGTCCGGTCGCGCTGTTCGCCCTGACCGGTCTGGCGGCCACCCTCGGCCCCGCGGTGCGCGCGCCCTGGGCCGCGCTCCTCCTCGCCACGGAGGCGAGCGGAAACCTGCTGCCGCCCCTCGGCATGCTCCTCGGCGTCGCGGTGGCCTACCGGTGCGCGGGCGACGCCACGCTGTTCCCGAGTCAGTTGAATGCTCAATTTCCAAGGCGCTACCGGCAATTGGAGGTTTCGGTTATGTTGAAATCAGCCGCCGGTGTCAACAGAAGGTGGGCGGATCGCATGGTCGGCGGGGTCTGGTCGCGACACCGGAAACGGTCGGATCCGCCCGGGGGAGGTTGTGCGATGGAGCCTGAGATGGCACGTGGCGTACCCGATTTATCCGATATTTCGCTGGATGTGCTGGCTCGTTCCGACCGGCCGGATATCGGGCAGGCACTGCGGATCGCCCTGGCGCGCAGGGCATCCGCCGGGATCATCTTCGCGGGGCACAGCGCGGGTGGCGCATGAAGGGGCGCAGCGCGGGTGGCGCGTGACAATGCGGCGGATCGGGTCATGAGGTCCCGATTGAGCTGCGGCACAGAGCAGCTGGCGACCCTGACGGTACCGGCGGATCAGCTCGACGCCCTGGCACGGCTGTCCGACGAGCCGAGCACCCTGGGCCTGCTGCAGCGATCCCGGCTCAGCCGGAACCTCGCCTTCCTGGCCGCCATCGTCCGCGCACCCGTCGCCGATGACTCTGTGCGCACCGCATTCGAGCTGCTGGCCGAGATACAGCGCGAGCACCCCGACGCGGTGCGGGATACCCTGCAGCACCCGCGATTCGGGGCCTGGGCCGCGGTATGCGCCGCGGCGCTCGCGGCCGGCGGGGCGGACCGGGTCGCCGATGCGGTGCCCGCCGCACACCTGGCGTCGTTCGCCGCAGCGGCCGCGATCCGGACCGGGACGCCGTTCGACCTGTGGTTGCCGCCGAGCGGCGACGCCGTCGTGGTGCCGGGACTGGGCTGCTGGACCGGCCCGGCCGCGGACCCGGCCCGGGTGTGTTCCACCGGTTCGACGACGCCACCCGAGCTCGGGCAGCCGTGGACGTCGGTGCGGCGGTTGGCCGCTCGCCTCCAGGACGGTGTGGTCACCGTGGAGTTCGACGACCTGCCGCCGACACCCGCCGCCTGGCCGGACCTCGCGCCCGCTGATCCGCGGCGTCGGTGGCAGCCCTGCCCGGAGTCCGAATTCGACGGCTGGCAGCGATTGTTCGAACCCGCGCTGGAGCTGCTCTGGCAGACCGTGCCCGAGCTGGCCGGACCGCTGTGCCGGGGCATGCGGGCGATCATGCCGCGGTCGCAGGGCTCGTCCAGCTTCGTCAGCTCCACGCTGGCCGACTCCTTCGGCGCGGCCGCCATGGTGCGGCCGCCGGACGAGCTGGCCACCGCGACCGCACTGCTGCACGAATTCCAGCACTCGAAGCTGTGCGCGCTGATGGAGGTCGTGCCGCTCATCGCCGTCGAGGGCGCAGCCGATCTGCCCTCGCCGTGGCGGCGGGAGCCGCGGCCGGCCAGCGCTGTGCTGCATGGCATCTACGCGCATCTGGCGGTGGCGCGACTGCATGCGCGGGCGTCCCGGCAGGAGGGCTACCACGTCGACGGCGTCCTGGTGCGCGAGCAGACCCTCGACGCCTGCGACACCCTGCTGCACTCGGATCGGTTGACCCCGACCGGTCACCGCTTCGTCCAGCTCATGCGGCACACCGCACTTCACGACGGCCGCACCGCGGCCACGAACCGGGGAACGGAGTAGAGACCCTTGGCATCGATTCCGCCGCAACCGATTCCGGCCGACCAGCCGATCGTGGTTGTGCACGCGCCCGAGGACGCGGTCTGGGGGCTGTGGATTCAGCAGGTGTGCGCGGGCGCCGGCCTCGACGTCCGCACCCGGCGGCTGAACGGGACCGATCCCGCCGAGCCGGCCGGCACGGTGGTGCTGGTGGTCAGCGTGAACTTCGTCCGGGCGGCCGGGTTCTCGCACCAGGATTGGGCACGGCTGGCCGATCGGGCGGGCGTGCTCGCCGTCCTGGTCGGCGCCGCCGACGTGCCCGCCGACGCGGACCGCATACCGGTGGTCAACCTCCGCGTGCTGCCCAGCGCGCAGCAGGCGCGGGCGCGAGTCCTGAACGCGCTCGGCCACACGGCATCCGAGACCGTGCCGGAGACCCTGCGGCAGGCCGGCCGATTGCAGGTGCGCTACCCCCGGGAGCAGATGTACCCCGGGTATCAATCCATGACCATGCCCCAATACCAGGCGGATTGGTTCTTCGGCCGCGAACAGGAGATGGAGGACATCCGCGCCCGGCTGGACGCCGAGAACGTCGTGGTGCTGACCGGCCGGCCCGGCAGCGGCAAGACTTGGCTGGCCGCAGCGTACGTGCACCGCTTCCGGTCGCAATACGATCTGATCGCCTGGATCCCCGGTGAGAACGGCGCGGTGCTGCGCGCCGAGCTGGGCAAGCTGGCCGAGCCGCTCGGCCTGCCGGACTCGCTGCCGCGGGAGACCCTGCACCTGGATGTGGTGCAGGCGCTGCGGACCCTCGGCAAGCGCTACCTGATCATCTACGACAATGTGACGCCGGACCGGTACCGGGCCGCGGGCGAGCGGTTTCCCTTGCCGCGCAAGCCCGCACGCCTGTCCGAGGTGATCCCGTGGGACGGTCCCGGCCATGTGCTGCTGACGTCGAAGGCCCGCGATTGGGATGAGCCGCAGCCGATCACGGTGCCGCGCTTCTCGGAGCAGGAGGGCATCGACTTCCTGCAGCGGCACGTCCGGGCGCTCCCGGACGATCTGGCCAAGGGATTGAGCGCGGCCGTCGACGGCAGCCCGGTGCTGCTGAACGCGCTCGCGCACCGCGGGGCGGGCGGCGCCGACGTCATCGACGAGACCTTCGTGCGCTCGGTGGCCGACAAACCGTTCCCGGTGCTGGCGGACGGGTTGTACCGGCAGGCGGCGCTGATCTTCGGCGGCGTGGTGCAACCGCTGATCGAGTCCCCGGTGGGCAGTGACGAATGGGCCGCCGGCCGGCTGCTGCAATTGCTCACCGCGTTCCAGGAGGGGCAGCCGATCCCGTTGGCGCTGTTGATCTCCCAGCTACCCGGGACCGAGCGGCGACCGGGGCGCCGGCTGCCCGCGCCACTGCGGGACGCGCTGATCACCGAACACCGCCGCCGGAACGTGCTCACCCTCGCGACCCGGGATTCGGTGGCCGACGTCTGCCGCGATCCGTTCACCGATCGCGGCCAGGCGTTGAAGATCCACGCCGTGCCGTGGCACGGCATCCGGGACTATCTGGGCGCACCCGTCGTCGAGGAGAACCGGCACGTCGTGCACGGCATGCTGTGCGATGCCGACCCGCAGCGCACGGACCTGCCCGCGCTCTGGCAGCGGTACCTGTGGCTGTGGCAGCAGCTCGACTGCTCCGAGGCGCTGACCTGCCGGCAGGTGGCGGATCCGCAGGGCACCTGTGCGCAGCTGCCCGCGCTGATCCAGCACGTGGTGGACGCGCTCGGGGTGCAGGGCGAATTGACCGCCGCCGCGGGGCTCGGCCTGCGTGCCGCGGAAAGCTACTCGGAGCTGCTGGGTCCCGACCACATCGGCGTGGTCCGCATCCGGGTCGTCACCGGAAATGCCCTGTGGCAGCTGGGCCGTTCGGCCGAGGCCCGCGATGTGGCGGCGGCCGCCCGCACCGGTGTGGAACGGCAGCGTGAGCGGTATCCGGAGGAACACGTGTGGTCCAGCGATCTGCTGGCCGCCTGCATGCGCACGTCGGGGGACTGGGCCGGAGCGGTCGAGGTCAACGAGGAGTCGTTCCGGTGGGCGCGAGATCATCTGGGCGACAGTCATATCGAGACCATTCGCGCCGAACACAATCTCGCCGTGGCCTACCGGATGGTCGGCCGCTTCGCCGATGCCATGGACGCCGATGTCGCGAACTACGACCGGTTCCGCAACGATCCGCTGCTGGCCTCCGAAGCGGTCCTGAAGTTGCACTGCGTCAACAATGTTGCGCGCAACCACCGCGAGCTGGGTGACGTCGAGGCGTCCGTGGTGCTGCAGGAGCAGGTGCTGCGGGATTTCGTCGAGTTGTTCGAGAATCCGCGCCAGCAGCACATTCTGCGGGCTCGCAAGAACCTCGCCGTGTCCTACCGCAAGTTCGGGCGGTACGCGCAGGCGCTGGAGATGCAGTGCGCGGCGCTGGCCGACCATGTCGAGGTGTACGGGGAGGAGCATCCCGAATCCGTCGCCGCCCGAACGAATGTCGCCAATGACTACCGGATGACCGGGGATCTCGGTGCGGCGCTTCGGTACGCGGCGGAGGCGTACCGGATCTGCCGGGCGGTGCGGCCGGATCATCCGTACACCGCCGCGTGCGCGGTCAACCACGCGGCGGCGCTGCGGGCGCTCGGGCGGTACGACGAAGCGCTGCAGGCGGATCTGGAAGGGGTGCGGATCTTCCTGAACCGGCTGGGGCCCGATCATCCGTACACCCTCGCCGCCCAGACCGACGTGGCCTCGGATCTGGCCGGACTGGGGCGCCCGGCCGAGGCCGCCGAACTCGGGGCCGACACCCTGGCGCGGCTGCGGCGGGCGCGCGGCGGCTGGCATCCCTACACCCTGCAGTGCGCGCTCAACCTCAGCCTGGATTGGCGTGCGCTGGGCCGCATCGAGGCCGCTGACGACCTGGAACAGGACACCCTGGAGGCCTACGCGGCCACCCTCGGCCCCGATCATCCGGAATCGCGGGCGGCCGCCGCCCGGATGCGGGGCACCTGCGACGTGGAGCCGCCGCCCATGTGACGGCGCTTACTGTGAGGAACGCGATTCCCCCTGACGGCGTCGGCCCGCCGGGGGATGGGACACTGGAACGGTTATGACTACCCCCTTGCCCCTCGTTTTCGACGCCCCTCGTCGCGGCATGCCGCCGCGGCATCTCGCCGACCTCGATTCGCAGGAGCGCAAGACGGTGGTCGAGGAGCTCGGCCTGCCGAAGTTCCGCGCCGATCAGATCGCGCGCCAGTACTACGGACGGCTGGTCGCCGACCCGGCCCTGATGACCGATCTGCCGGAGGCCATGCGGGCCACCGTCGCCGAGGCGCTGTTCCCGCCGCTGCTCACCGAGGTCCGGCACATCGAATGTGACGACGGGACCACCCGCAAATCCCTGTGGCGGGCGAACGACGGCACGCTGCTCGAGTCGGTGCTGATGCGCTATCCCGACCGCAACACCCTGTGCATCTCGTCGCAGGCGGGTTGCGGCATGGCGTGCCCCTTCTGCGCCACCGGCCAGGGCGGCCTGAACCGCAACCTGTCCACCGCCGAAATCGTCGACCAGGTCCGCGCCGCCGCGGCCGCCCTGCGCGACGGCGAGGTCGCCGGCGGCCCCGGCCGCCTGTCCAACATCGTGTTCATGGGCATGGGCGAGCCGCTGGCCAACTACAAGCGCGTGGTGAACGCGGTCCGCCGCATCACCTCTCCCGCCCCCGACGGCCTCGGCATCTCCCAGCGCAATGTGGTCGTCTCCACCGTCGGCCTGGCCCCCGCTATTCGCAAGCTCGCCGATGAGGATCTGTCGGTGACTTTGGCCGTTTCCCTGCATACCCCCGATGACGAACTGCGGGATACGTTGGTGCCGGTCAACAATCGCTGGTCGGTTGCCGAAGTTCTCGACGCCGCACGGTATTACGCGGACAAGTCAGGTCGCCGGGTGTCGATCGAGTATGCGTTGATCCGCGACGTCAACGACCAGCCCTGGCGTGCCGACATGCTCGGTAAAAAGCTGCACAAGGCATTGGGCTCCCGTGTGCACGTGAACCTGATTCCGCTGAACCCGACTCCGGGGAGCAAGTGGGATGCGAGCCCCAAACCTGTTGAGCGGGAATTCGTTCGGCGGGTGGAGGCTCAGGGTGTGCCGTGTACGGTGCGCGATACCCGCGGCCAGGAAATCGCGGCGGCGTGCGGCCAGCTCGCGGCCGAGGCATAGCGTTTCGGTTGTCGGCGCGCAGAAAGCGTGACCGATACGGGAGTTCTGCACGGACGCTTGTACTTCCACTTCGTGACGAATCCGACTTCCGTGCCGTGCCATCAGAGTCCGCGGTATACGAGGAGCGGCTCCGAGCGAATATCAGTATTACGAGTTTGTCGCTGTCGACCGGCCGCTGACCGAGCGCCAGCTGGCGCAGGTGCGCGAGCTGTCGACCGGGAACGAGCTGGTGGCCGAAAGGATGGTTTCGGCGGTGCAGCTGTTCGTCACATCGAATCCGAGAATGCGTTCGGTGGTACCCGAGCGCCGGTCTCGGGGGTCGTGCCGGTCCAGTGGGCGGTCTCCTGTTCGGCCCACTGGGCCCAGCGGAGCAGGAGCTCGTTCTGTTCGCGCAGGAAGCGAGCGCTCAACGCGATGACCGGGAGCCGGTCGGGGTAGGGGCCGCCGGTCTGCTCGAATTCGGCCATGCGGTCGGCGACGGCGGCCATCCGGGACTCGGCCTCGACCCTGATCCGGGCTATGTTGGCGCGGAGCTGGTCGATGTCGCCGTGGTCGGCAAACGCCACCTTGAGCAGGCCCTCGAACTCCAGGACCGGACCGGCCCCGGGCACGTCCAGCCACTCCCGCAACGTCTGCCGCCCTGCCTCGGTGATCTCGTACACCGTGCTCCTGCGGCGGCCGGTGAACTCGGCGCGGCTCACCGCCAGGCCGTGCTCCACCAGCTTCTTGGGCTCGTCGTAGAGGACACTGCCCGCGCGTGGCCACATCGCGCGCAGGCTCCGGTCCATCTGCTGTTTGAGCTCGTAAGTCGTCCACGGACGGACGGCCAGCAGGGACAGGATCGCATACGAAGTGGTAGTCAGCGCCATACCTTGTCACAATACTCCGTTCCGGAGTATTCTAATGCTCCGTTTCGGAGTATTGGAGTGAGTCTTGTCCCCTCAGATCACCGGCATTTCCCACCTGTCGTTGTCGGTTAGCAACCGCGACGCCAGCGTCGCCTGGTACGGCGACCTCCTCGGTTTCCAGCCGATCACCACGCTCGACTGCGACGACTTCCTGGAGACCATCTGCATGGACTCCAAGGGCACCATCCTCGCGTTCCAGCAGCACCTCGAGGGCGGCTCGGATTACCACCCGAGTCAAAACGGGCTGGATCACCTGGCGTTCGGGGTGGACAGCACGGCTGCGCTGGAGGAGTGGTCCACGTTCCTGGACGAACGTGGCGTCACCTGGTCGCCGGTGGCCGACACGCCGTTCGGCAAGGTTCTGTGCTTCCGCGACCCCGACGGCCTGCAGCTCGAGCTGTTTGCCGTGGCTGGGACCTAGCTTTCGAAAGCTGTCGAGCAACGCCGGGGAGCAAGTGGGATGCGAGTCCGAAACCTGTTGAGCGGGAGTTCGTTCGGCGGGACGGGCATAGTGGCAGCCCTGCAGGGGTATTCCGCCTGCTGTCTCTGCGGGGACGCGTTGCTCGGTTCGAGGCGGCTGTTCGAGTGTTATCGGTCGGCTCGTCGTGTTGGCAGGGTCAACGGCGCCGCCGAGGTGACAGTGTGTGTGCCGGTGGGTGTTTCGAGGGTGATCGGATCACCGGCGGTCACTTCGACAGTGGAGATTTCGGGTTGGATCCGCAGGGTGAGGGTGCTGCCTCGGATGGAGAGGTTCCTGACGGTGAGACCGTCCGGGAATCCGCTGGGCAGCATGGGGTCCAGGCGTGGGCCGGTGTCGGTCCAGCGTAATCCGGAGGGGGCGTACAGCATTGCTTGCAGGAATCCCCCTGCGCCGGTGACGAAGATCCACGCGGGTTGTCCGATGGTGTTGGCGCCGGAGCGGTCCCCGCGCGCCTCGGATTGGAAATGGTAGGGCTCGCGGACATACGGCTGGACAGACCGGTCGAGGAATTCCTGAGTGCGGCCCGGATCGAATTGTGCGGCGATGATGGCTCCGATGCTGTTGCTCATGTTCGGGCCGTCGGGATCGGTGCGGTCGAAGTAGTAGCGGTAGGTGTCGACCGCCGAGTATCCCGGTGCGGTGTAGGAGAACGGGTAGCTCAGCAGCACGGTGTCGGCTTGTTTGATCGGTGTGCCTTGATATCCGAGGTATTCCGCAGGAACGCCGGGAGCGATGTCGGGAGGCATGGCCATGTTCGCGGCGATGTCGGCCCAGCGCGGGTCCACGGGAAGCCCGGACAGTTGTGCGGCAGAAGCGGCAGTACGCATGGTGTTGACCACACCGGCGTTCGTGACGGCATTGTCGATGGAGACAGGGACATACTCGTCGGGCCCACCGACCGGTGCGTAATGGTAGTGACCGTCGAGCAGTTTCGGGCCGACGCGCACGGTGAGGTAGTCGGCGATCGCGGTGATCACCCGCGCCCCACCGGTGCACAGCCATGCCAGATCCGCGGTGGCCAGATAGTACTGCCATTGGGCGAGCACGATGTCGTTGGCCAGATGTTCTTCGCTCAGCCCGCACACCACCGGGCTCCCGCAGCGCTGTGCGGGACCATCGTTCCACGGATACACCGCACCGGGCAGCCCGTAGGCGTGTGCGTTGGCGCGGGCCTGCGGTAGCGCGGCGACCCGGAAGTCGACAATGGTGCGCGCCAACACCGGGTAGAGGGCAAGCAGCGTGGGAAAGACGAAGGTGTCGGCGTCCCAGAAGGTCATGCCCGCGTAATCGGTGGAGGACAGGCCCGCCGGTTGCACCGACCAGTGTTGGCCTTCGCGCACGCTGGACAACACCGAGTACAGCGCGGCCCGGAGCCAGAGGCGGTAATCCTCGCGTCCGGGAACCTCGATCGCGGGCTGCCACAGGGTGTTCCATGCGGCGACGTGATCGTCGTGCTCGGCCGCGTAGCCGCGTTCGAGGCCGCGCTGGGATGTCGCGGTGGCGATCGCCCGAGGGTCGGGGCCGTCGTCGGTGGAGGCGATGCCGACGTACTTGGTGAAGGTGTAGGGGTGACCGGCGGTCATCGAGGCGGTGAACCCCAGTCCGGCGGTGTTGGCCGCCGCCGGGATCGAGGTGGCGATCAGGTTGTCGGGGGTGTCGATAGTGGAGACCAGATAGGCTGTGCTGTCGGTGTTTTCGGCGCGCACGCCGACGGTGCTCTGTTTGCTCGCTGCGTCGCTGGAGGCCGTGACCGGGGTGACTCGGCGGGCTGCGGCGCCGTCGATGAGATCGGTGATGTCGAGCTGCCCGGAGTAGTGCGGGGTGACGGTGAGCTTTTGAATCGCTAGGTTCGGTTCGGACCGGGAGATGAAGGTCTCGAACTCCAGATCCACGTGGTGCTCGGGGCTCGGCGACCAGGTCGCCTTGGTGGTGGCGGTCGCGTCGCGGTAGTTCAGACGCTGACTATAGGTGCCGACCGTCGCCGGATCGACATCTGCTTGATAGGTATTCCCGTCGGCGGCCACGGTCAGCCCCGACCACGCCGGCAGCGCCGCCAATGCCTGGGTGGCTTGCAAGGAGGGGGCATCCGCGTAGAACCCGGCCAGATAGGTGCCCGTGTAGCGCGGCTCCTGCAATGGATACGAGGTGACGACTCCCTCGCCGTAGCCTTGGTACCCGGCCCCGCTGGGTGGGATCATCGCACCGATGCGGCCGTTGCCCAGAAACGGGGCGGCACGGAAATCGTTCGGAGAGAATACCTCCGCCATCGCCGACCACCCCTCGGAATCATCGACCGTGTCGGCGCACACTCGGCCCGAGAGCATCGTCGAGGCGAGTGCCGCACACATGAGCGCGGCTGTCGCGGCCCGGCCCATCCGCATACGCCTCCGTCGGGCCGAGGCAGACCGAGCCGTCGGCACTGGCTTCACGCTCACGGCCATGAACCATCCTTGTCTCGGGATTGTTTCGTGAACCTCATGTCCAGCGGGAGTGTCGAAACCCTGCAATTCCCGAAAGGACCAGCGACGCGACCACCATACCCAGCGGCCGGACGGTAGCAGCGCTGCGGCGCACCATCCCGCATTCGCATGAAAGCGACGGTTCGGCCCGCTGCGACTGTGCTATCGGATAGTGCAGCCGTACCAAGGCCAGTTGTCGTGCTTCGCCAGTGTGGATGCTCCCCTGAGAGGGGAGAGTGTGATGCCCGTCGGCCTGTCGAGGTCCGAGCGTGAGGAATATCGGGCGCTACAGCGTGAACACGATCGGCTACTTGCCGAGGCCAATCGATTGCGCGCCGAATTGTCGGCCGCCGCGGAGGATTTGGGTCGACATGCCGAGCCTCCGGAGGACATCGCCCGCCAACTGGAGCAAGATGCGGCTGTAGCTCCGGACGAGCGGGCGCAGTTGCTGACCGAGGCGGCTGACCATTGGGCCATGGCCGGTGATATCGAGTGCGCTCGGCGACTGTATCGGCAGGCGATCGCCGACGGGGGCACCGTCGTTGGGGACGCCCGTTTGTGGTACGCGAGCTCTCTGCTCGAAAGCGGTTCGGAGCCAATGGGATTGCGTTTGCTCGACACCATCTTCGACGAGGGGCCGCGGGATTGGGTCGCCTTCGAAGTGGCAGGTGAGCTCTTCGAGGGGCGCGGTGCGGAATGTCGCTGTGCCGATGTTCTATCTCGGGGCCGACGGAGGGACACAGAGCGAATCAGCGGCTTATACCTCACCTGAGCGTGTCGTCGCGTGGTCGCGATCCCCTGCGGGTAGCCGAAGATAATTGCTGATGTCCATGCTGGTTGCGGCGGCGTAGCGTCATGGACGGGGCGGCTGATCGATGAAGGTGACCGCCATGACGACGAAATTTGTACAAACGATTGAATTCACGACCACGCGGCTCGACGAATTCAACAAGAATCTCGATGAGTGGCTCACGGCGACGCAGGGGAAGCGTGCCGCGACCCACAGTATGGAGACCAGGGACCGCGATCGGGACAACACGTACATGCAGATCGTCGAGTTCCCGTCCTACGAACAGGCGATGGCGAACTCCGCCATGCCCGAGACCACCGGGTTCGCCGATTCGCTTGCCGAACTCTGCGACGGGCCCGCGCTGTTCCGCAACCTCGACCTGGTTCGCGAGGACGACATGCTCCCGCTCGAGGAGTTGAGCTTGCAGGTCAAGAGCTTCGACACTCCTGACGAAACGCGACTGTTCGAGTCGGGTAGCGGCCGATTCGAAGTCATCGAAGCAGGATCCGGATCGGTCGGCCGCGGTGTCTTCCAGCCCGGCTGGCGCTGGTCCACCCACGTCAAGCCGATCGCCGGCACGGACAGCTGCCAGGCGACCCACATCGGATACTGCGCCTCCGGACGGATGCACATCCGGATGGACGACGGCACCGAACGCGAGATCGGCGCGGGCGACTTCATGATCTGCCCACCCGGACACGACGCCTGGACCGTCGGCGACGAACCATGCGTCCTGATCGACTGGGCAGCAGCCGCCGACTACGCCCGTCGCCACTGATCCACACCCGCCGCCCCCGCTCGGCATCCCGGCGGGGGCGGGATCGCGGGCTGACCCGACGCAGCGCGAAGGTCCGATGGCCGGGGGCCTTCGGCACGATCCCACTAGGCTGACAGCATGACTGAGGCCGTCGACTGGTCGTGGCTGCGTGGGACGGTCCCCATCGTCGATATGTCCATGTACTTGGATATGCCCGAGGACGTGGCGCGCACTGTGGAGATTCGTGATGGCATGATCCTCCATAGCGAATCGCCGTCGCCGAATCATGTGTCACGGCGTCGGTACTCCTACTCCGGATAGGTTGGCGCGGTGCGGAATTGGGGCGGAGAACTGAAGTCGACCTGCGATGTCCAGCTGCACCCCGAGGACGTACGTCTGCGCCGCCTCCACGGTCGGCGATCCGCTCGCACTGATTCCGCAACAAGCCGGTTCGGTGACCGCCTGATCCGCACCGGGCTGCTGGCCGCCCGCTTCGACGCCGCGGTCGACATCACGCTCGAGGAACTCCGCATCGAGCTCGTCTATCCCCTCGACCTCGAGTCCGCGGACTTCTTCCGGTTGCACTGAACCACCGAGGGGGTGCGAAGTCGCCGAACCGCCGCGCTGCCGCATGGACCGTCCTCACCATTGACGACCATGACAACGAAGCGGAATCGAAGTGCCTCGGCGGCAACGCCCTTGAAGCGCGCGGCCGCGGCCGCGCGGTTGAACATCGCGGTCGGGGACCTGCCGGAACTGGGTTGCGGCTGGACCGTCGGGGAGGTGCTGCGGCTGCGGCGGGAACGGCCCGACTGGCTGACCGATGCGCGGCGCAGATTCACGCGGCCGGAGATCGGCGCGCGGTGGCGGTGATCGGCTTATGCTCGGGGTGACTGGCTCGTTTTCGTATCGGGGTCGCTGTGCCGCATGTCGATCCGTTTTCCACGCGCCGCGAAGAGACTCTCGGGTTCGCGGCGGAACTGGCGGCTGCCGGGTTCGGGGAGCCGATCGAGGTGGGGCGAGGGGGATTCGGCGTGGTGTACCGCTGTTTTCAGCACGTGCTGGGGCGAACCGTCGCCATCAAGGTACTGACCGCGGATTTGGAATCCGACAGCCTGGAACGGTTTGTGCGCGAGCAGCTCGCCATGGGGAAGCTATCAGGGCATCCGAACATCGTGACCGTGTTCGAGGTCGGGTCCACCGACACCGGGCGGCCGTACATCGTGATGCCGTTCCACGCGCACGGGTCACTCGATACCCGGATACAGCAGGGCGGTCCGGTCGAATGGCCGGAGGTGCTGCATCTCGGGGTCCGGCTCTCGGGGGCATTGGAGACGGCGCATCGGCGGGGACTGCTGCACCGGGATGTGAAGCCCGGGAACATCCTGCTCACCGAGTACGGAGAGCCGCAGCTGGCCGATTTCGGAATCGCGCGGCTGACAGGCGGATTCGAGACCGCGGCGGGCATGATCACCGGGTCGCCCGCCTACACCGCGCCGGAGGTGCTGCAGGGGCAGGCGCCGGATGTCACCGCCGACGTCTACAGCCTGGCGGCGACCCTGTTCTGCGCGGCCACCGGGCACGCGGTGTTCGAACGGCGCAGCGGGGAACAGCTGGTCGCACAGTTCGTGCGGATCACCAGGCATCCGATGCCGGACCTGACCGGGGAGGGCCTGCCCGCCGACCTCACCGGGACGATCGAGGCGGCCATGTCGCGCGAGCGCTCCCAACGTCCCGGGTCCGCCGCCGAATTCGGTGCGGCGCTGCGGGATATCCAGCAACGACACGGGCTGCCACCCGACGACATACCAATTCCGGCGCCCGCCGCGGAACCGCCACCGCCGACGGACCGGGCCCGGACCGTCGGCCGCACCACCCCGCCCCAGGCCGGGCGCCGGCGCTCCCGCATCACCACCGCCACGCCGCCGGTCCCGGCCACCCGGCTGCGCCCGCCCACCCTCACCCGGGTCCTGGTGGACCGCCCGCGCCTGCTCGGCGCGCTGCGCTCGGGCCGCGACCGCCGGCTCGCGGTCGTCCACGGCCCCACCGGTTTCGGCAAGACCACCCTCGCCGCGCAATGGTGTGCGGCGGTCACCGCCGCCGGGGGATCGGTGGCCTGGCTGACCGTCGACAGCGACGACGACAATGTGGTGTGGTTCCTCTCCCACCTGATCGAAGCGGTGCGCGCGGTCCGGCCCGCCCTGGCGCGCGAACTGGGCGAACTGCTCGAGGAACACGGCGACGAGGCCGGGCGCTTCGTACTGACCTCGCTCATCAACGACATCGACCAGCGCGGCGAGCCGCTGACCGTGGTCATCGACGACTGGCATCGCGTGAGCGACCCGAAAACCCAGGCCGCGCTGCGCTTCCTGATCGAGAGCTGCAGTCCGGTGCTGCGCATGCTGGTGACCAGTCGCCACCAGACCGGCCTGCCCATGAGCGCCATGCGCGCCCGCGACGAACTGGTGGAAATCGACACCGCCGCACTGCGATTCACCGCCGGCGAGGCCTATGCCCTGCTGGTCGAGCTGGGCGGGCTGGAACTGGACCGCGACGACGTGGCGGACCTCACCGAATCCACCGGCGGCTGGGTCGCGGCACTGCAACTGGCGGCGCTGTCACTGCGCGGCAGTGACGATCCCGGGCAGCTGATCGGGCAGCTCACCGGACGTCACCACGCCATCGGCGAATTCCTCGCCGAGAACGTGCTGGAGGCCCTCGAACCCGGCGTGCTCGACTTCATGGTGGCGACCTCGGTCACCGAACGCACCTGCGGCGAGCTGGCCGCCGCGCTCACCGGTGTGCCCGACGGGCAGGCCCTGCTGGAACGGATCGAGCAGCAGGACCTGTTCCTGCGCCGGGTCGACGGCGGCCCGTGGTTCCGCTATCACCAGCTGTTCCAGGACTTCCTGCGGCAGCGGCTCGAACACGATCGGCGCGCGGAGATCGACCGCCTGCATCGCGCGGCCTCGGAGTGGTTCGCCGGGCACCGGCACGTGAGCGAGGCGGTGGACCACGCCCTGCTGGCCGGTGACGAGCAGCGCGCTGTCGAAATCGTGGAGCGCGATGGCATGTCGCTGCTCGAATACGGCCAGATGGCCAGCCTCATCGGCCTGGTGAACAAGCTGCCGCCGGCCGTCATCGAATCCCATCCGCGGCTGCAACTGGATCTGGCGTGGGCGAACATCCTTCTGCACCGGGCCGGTCCGGCCGAACGCGCGCTGTCCCTGGCGGAACAGACGCTCGAGCGTGGCGGTCTCGACCCGCGGACCACGGCCCGGCTGCGCGCCGAAGCGGGTGTGGTGCACGCGGTGGTGACGGTCCGCGCGGATGTGCTGACCGGCGTGGAGGATTGGCTCGCACCGTGTTTCGCGATGGCCGACGAGCTCTCACCGTATGTGGTGGCCATCGGCGCCAACTGCGCGAGTTTCGCCGCGGGTTACCGCTACGACTTCGAGGAGGCGATCCGCATCCAGGAGTGGTCGGCCCCGTACATGCGCCGGAACAAGGGCTCCTACAACAATGTTCACGGCCTGTGCTTTCTGGGCCTGGCCGCCAGCCTGCAACTCGACATCCCACGTGCCGAGGAGTACTTCCGCAGCGCCCTGAAGATCGCCAAGCAATCCGGCGGCAGCCACTCCTACGGGGCCCGCCTGGCCGGATCGCTGCTCGGTGAACTGCTCTACGAGCGTGGCGAGGTCGCCGAGGCGGAGCGCCTGCTCGACGAGGGCTACAAACTCGGCGCCGACGCCGGTGTCGTCGACTTCAAACTGGCCCGCTATGTGGTCGGCGCCCGGGTGAAGGCGCTGCGCGGCGACCGCGCCGCAGCCATCCGCCGCCTGAACGAGGCTGCGCGCGTGGCCGATTCGATGTCGCTGCCCCGTCTGCGCGCCGAGGTCGAGAACGAGCGGCTGCGCCTGGGCCTGCCGCCGCACCCCGACTTCGGCCCGCTCGCGGTGGTCGACCACGCCCACCGCCGCACCCCGATCGACCCCATCGACGAATTCACGGTCCTGTACGAGGAATTCACCGCCATCCGCCTGCTGCTGGCCGAATCCGCCACCGAATCCCGGGAACTGGCCCGCACCTGGGCCCAGGAATGGGTCGACGAGCTCGGGGCCGTCCGCCGCCCCCGCGAACTCCTGAAGGCCCGCCGCCTGCTGGTCGCCTGCCTGGCCGCCACCGGCCGCACCGACGCCGCGAAGACCCTGCTCGCCACCGTCACCGCCCAGTGCGCCGAACACGGCTCGGTCCGCTACATCCTCGACGGCGGCCCCCACGTCGTCGCCACCCTCGCCGCCCTCGCCGCCGACCAGGCCGCCGGCCGCTGGCGCCCCGACTGGCCCGAGGTCCCACCCGCCTTCCTCCGCGCCCTGACGGAAGCCGATGCCGCCCAGACGATCTAGAGTGAACCCGCCGGATGTGGAGCTAGGCAGGGATTTACGGTTGTGACTGAACCTCTACACGAGGCGCACGAGCGGGCCAGTTGGGCCGAGTTGTTCTTCGATCTGGTGCTGGTGTTCGCGGTGACGCAGGCGGCGCACGTGGCGGTGGCGGGGCAGAGCTGGGGCGCGGTCGGGCAGACGGTGCTGCTGCTGGGAATCATGTGGTGGTCGTGGGTGGGGACCACGCTGGCCGTGCACGGAGTGGAGGACTCGAACCAGCAGCGGATATTCCTGTTCGCCTGCGGATTGTGCATGTTCGTCATCGCGATCACCGCGCCACACGCGTTCACCGGGCACGCGCAACCGCTGCTGCTGGGCGGCGCGCACCTGGCACTGCGGCTGCTGCTGTGGGGCGAGATGCAGCACAAGCGGGCGTTCTCGTCGGCGGGGACCTTCGGGAACTGGCTCAATCCGTTCACGGTGACCCTGGCGGCGGCGGTGCTCCTGGTGGCGGCCGGATTCGCGCCCGCGGGCGGAATGCGCAACGGGCTCTGGATCATCGCGGTGGCGCTGGCCTTCGGCGGTCCGGCGCTGCTGGCGCGCCGCCTGGAGAAGGTCCAGTTCGGTGCGACCCATCTGCCCGAACGCTTCGCCACCTTCGTCATCATCGCGCTCGGCGAGACCGTCGCCTCGGTGGGTTCCCAAGCGGCGGAAGCACACCTGGGCGTGGTGGCCTGGATCGCGGTGGTGCTGATCTTCGTGCTCGGCTGCGGCCTGTGGTGGCTGTACTTCGCCTACGGCTTCGCCGCGGTCGAGCATTCGCTGCGCACCAACCAGGTGCGCGGCACGGTCGTGCGGGATGTGCTCAGCTACGGGCACCTGCTGCTGGTGATCGGCCTGGTGCTGGTGGCGGTGGGCGCGCGCACCATGGTCGAGCATCCGACCGCGGTGGCGCACAGCGTGACCGGATATCTGCTGCCGCTGGGCGCCACCCTGTACGTGACCACCTTCCTGTTCACCCGCTGGCGCATGTTCGGCGCCGCCACCCTCGGCCGGTTCGTCACCGCGCTGGCGCTGGCGGTCCTGACCGCCGCCGCGCCGCTGCTGCCGCAGATCGCGACGCTGGCCGCGGCGACGGCGATCCTGGCCGGCCTCAACGCCTTCGAGTACTGGGTGGTGTCGACGGGACGGCCGCTGCTGCTCATGCGCCGCCCCGGGTGAGCTAGCCGACCGGCACGATGGTGGCGTCGATGGTGTGGATGAGACCGTCACTGATCGCGAAGGTTTCGGTGATGTCCACCGTCACCAGCCGCAGCCCCGCGACGCCGGAATCCAGCAGATACCGCGCCGTCACCACACCGTCCGCCTCGGTCAGGCGCAGGTTGTAGAAGCGCTGCACGAGCGAATACTGCGGCCCGTGCTCGAGGTCGTAGGTGAGCTGCGGCCCCGAAAAGCCGGTCTGCAGGCCCGCTTCGACCCGCGTCGCGTCCGGCGCGAACGGCACCGCCGACGCGTCGTGGCTGATCAGCGCGTCGAGATAGGCGAGCGCGATGGCGGTGTCGCGGGTGTGCATGGGCGCCGCGCCCGCGCTTCCGGAGGCGACACCGAGCGCGGCCGCCGCGCTCGCCGTCAACACTGCAACATGTCTCATTTTCATCCGCTGATGCTGGCTCGAGAGGCGGTGCCGCGCAAGCGTTTCCAGCCCTTTGCCACGCGCTCGCCCAGGCCCGGCCGGACGGGTTCCGCGCCGAGCCAGTCGGCGATATCGCTGATCACCGCCGGATCGACATGTTGCGGTCGCAGGTAGCCGCTGGGTGTGGATGGTCCGGTACCGGAGCAGAGCATGTGGTCGACCGTGGGGTGGACCCGAATGGTGACATCGGGTCGCCCGGCCAGCCCGGCCTCCCACAGCGGCAGGTCCTCGTCGGCGGTGACCTGATAGTCGCGGCCACCCTGGATGAGCAGGATGGGTCTGTCCAGCGCGGCGGCGGTGGCGACCTGGTCGTAGTCCCGCAGGTCCAGCCAATACGATGCGGGCCAGTTGAACAGCAGGTCCGCGGCCGGGGTTTCGGTTGACAGCGTGGGACTTTCGGTCCGCGCCGCCCGGGCGCGCATGCTCTCCAGCAACTCGCCGATGTCCTGCTCGGGCTCGACCGCCGCGATGTGCCGCAGCGCGCGCAGGATCGACCGCGGCAGCGGCACGGTATCCCCGGCCAGCACCGCCACCCCGGCAATGCCCGGGTCGGCGGCCGCGATGCGCGGCGCGGCCTTGCCGCCGCCGCTGTGCCCGGCCACGAAGATCCGGGCCGAGTCGACCCGGGGCTCCCGGCGCAGTACCTCGACCGCCGCCAGGGCATGCGGCAGGTACTCCTCGACCATGGTGAACCCCGCCGCACTCTCGAATTCGCTGTGCGCGTAGGTCAGTTTGTCGAAACGCAGCACGGCGACGCCGCGGCTGGCGAGTCCCCACGCCAGGTCCTTGAACGGTTTGTTGGGTCCGGTGGTGAGGTCCCGGTCGGCGGGCCCGGAGGCCACCAGCACCACGGCGGGCCGGGATCCGCTCCCGACCGGCACGGTCAGCGTGCCGGATACCTCGGTAGCGCCCGCGCCGAGGGTGACGTCCCGTTCGCGGAATCGGCGCGGCACAGCGTAATCCGGTGGCGTCCAGCCGGATTCGGCCGGTGCGGCGAGCCGGAGCCCGTGCAGCCGGCCCGCCTCGTCCACCGCCAGGTGTACTGCGAGCGCACCCCGCTCGCAGGTGACCGGTATCTGCACCGACGTCAGCCCGTCGGCGGTGGGCCGGGTGACCGCGGCGCCGACCGACCGGACCGCGCCGATTTTGGCGATCTCACCGGTCCACCCGGCCCGGACGGTCTCGGCGGACACCACGGCCGCCAGTCGCGGTGCGAACAGGTCCGCCAGTTCGTCGAATCGTTCGTTCCGTAGCAGGTCGGCCACGGTGGCGGCCACGGTCTCGGGATCGATGTCAATGGTCATGCCCCTGAACCTTTCTCAATCAGTGCAACCATTATTATGATTGAGAAAGGTAGCATCCTATGAGAAGGTTGGGAAGTGGAAACCTTCGAGCTGCTGGCACATCCGGCGCGGCTGCGCATCGTGCACGCCCTGCGCGGCGACCGCGCCCTGACCACCGGCGACCTCTGTGCCCGTCTGCCCGATACCTCGAAAGCGACCGTGTACCGCCACGTCGACGCCCTCACCGCCGCCGGCATTCTCGAGGTCGCCGAGGAGCGGCGGGTGCGCGGCGCGGTCGAGCGCCGCTACCGGCTGCGTCAGGAGAACGCGGCCATCAGCGCCGAGGCCGCCGCCGCACTGCCCGCCGACGGCTACCGTCCGGTCTTCGCCCTCGCGATGGCCGTGCTCGTCGCCGAATTCAATGCCTACCTCGACGGCGAGAACGCGGATCCGGCAGCCGATCTCGTCGGTTTCCGCCAGCACGCACTCTGGCTCGACCGTGACGAGCTCGAGCAGCTGATCGCGGAGCTACGCGCGGTGATCCTGCCGCGCCTGGCCAACCAGCCCGGCTCCGAGCGCGGCCAATACCTGTTGAGCCCCATCCTTTTCCCGATCGAACAGGCGCCCGCCGACCCGGCCGGCTGAATCAGCCTCCGACCTCGCCGAGCCGGCGGCGCAGCTCGGTCAGCCCGGCCGCGATCAGCTGCCGATCCCAGCGGCCGCGATCCTGCTCCTCGAGCGGAACCAGCGTCCCGCCGGCCCCGGTCCGCGCGGCCGCACGCGATTGCTGCAGCAGGACAAGGGCATTCAGCCCCCCGCCTCCGGATCGTCGGGCATGAGCTCGACCACCAGCGCGGCCAGCCGCTGCGCCTCCGCGGCCAGATCGGGGCGTTGCAGATCGGGTACCGCCCCGGCCAGGTAGCCCTCGTTGAACAGCAGATAGATCACGCCCAGCACGGCGCGCGTGCGTTCCGGCAGCAGGTGCGCGGGCGGCACCCGATACGGAATCCCGGCAGCGCGGATCTTCTGTTTGGCCCGCACGAGCCGTTTGGCCATGGTCGGCTCGGGAACGCCGAAGGCCCGGGCGATCTCGGCGGTGGTGAGCCCGGTCAGCGTGCGCAATGCCAGCGCGACCTGCGCCTCGAAGGCCAGCGCCGGATGGCAGCAGGTGAAGATCAGCCGCAGCCGGTCGTCGGGAATGCCGGTGCCGGACACGGGTTCTCCGGAATCGGGGGTGTCGATGAGCGCCAGCGCGCGCAGCTTCTCGGCTCCGACGCGTTCGCGGCGCAGCCGGTCGACCGCGCGGCGGCGGGCGGCGGTGAGCAGCCATGCACCGGGCCGCTCGGGCACACCGTCCCGCGGCCAGGTGCGCCAGGCCAGCGCGAACGCCTCCTGTGCACACTCCTCGGCCAGATTCCAGTCGCCCAGCCCGCCGATGAGCGTGGCCACCAGCCGCGCCCACTCGGTCCGGAAGGCGGCGGTGAGGGCGGCGTCGACCGCGGTCACGATGTCCGGACCGGGCGAATCTCGATCTGCCCGAAGCGACTCGCGGGATGCCCGGCCGCCACCTCGATGGCCGCGTCCAGATCCGCCACCTCGATGAGCGCGAAGCCACCGATCTGATCCTTGGCCTCGATGAACGGCCCGTCGGTGAGCAGCACCTCGTCACCGCGCATCCGGACCGTGGTGGCGGTGTGGCTGGGGTGCAGGCCCTCGTGGGCGGTGAGCACGCCGCGGGCGAGCAGATCGTCCAGCCATGTCCGGAACGCGCGCAGGCCGTCCTCGTCGACGACGTCGTCGACCCGGCTCTCATCGGCGCTGATCAGCAAGAGGTATCGCATGGTCGTCACTCCCTATCTCCCGCACGACGGAGATCGAGGACCTCGACGCGGTCATCGCCGATATCGGCGGCGCCGCAGCGGTTTTCGGCTTCTCTTCCGGCGGCATCCTCGCCCTGCGGGCCGCGGCCGCCGGCTCGCGCATCACCCGCCTGGCCCTCTACGAACCGCCGTTCGCGCTGGGTGGCCTGTCCGGCCATATCCCGCAGCGGCTGCCGGAACGCCTCGCCGACCTCATTGCCCGCGGTGAACCCGGCGCGGCCGTGGAACTGATGCAGCTCGAGGGCATCGGCCTGCCGCCGGACGTGGTCGAGCAGGTGAAGCACTCACCGGTCTGGCCGCACCTGGAAGCCATCGCCCAGACGGTGGTCTACGACGCCGGCCATAGCCGGTCACCGGCCTGTCCGAGTGCTCACACTGTGCTGCTATTGCAGTTATTACGCAATAACTTGGAGGGGTGGCTTCCGAAGAGCAGACCGAACTCGACTACCGCTTCACCCTCGCGAACGAACGCACCTTCCTGGCCTGGATCCGCACCGCGCTGGGCCTGCTCGCGGGCGGCGTCGCCGTCCACACGCTGGTCGAAGGCTTCCGCATCCACGGCGTGCGCGCGGCCATCGCCATGTCGGCCATCGTGCTGGCGGTGGTGCTCGCGGTCGGGGCGTACGCGCAGTGGCGCAAGGTGGAACGGGCCATGCGGGCGGGCGAACGGCTGCCGGGCAATGCGCTGATCCCGGTACTCGCGGCCGGTGTCGCGCTGATCTCCGCGATCGCCGTGATCGGCGTGCTCAGCCTGTGAGCACGCCGGCGATCGCCCGCGATCCCGGACTGGCGACCGAGCGCACCGCGCTGGCCTGGCGGCGCACCGCCATCTCCGCCATCGCCAGTGCCGCACTGTTCACGAAGGTGGCCGCCGAGGGCGGGATCGACTGGCGGCCGACCGGTCTGCTGCCGCTGAGCGCGGCCGTGGTCATGATGCTGGTGGCGGCAATCGCCATGGCGCGCAGCCGAAGTCTGCACCGCGGCGCGCACCGCGGCGCGCATCGCGGCACCGGGCCGCTGCTGCTCCTGGTGTCCGCGGGTGTGGCGGCGGTGGGGCTCGCCGCGCTGGCGATGGTCCTCACGCATTCGTGATTGCCGAGCGCCGCAGCAGCCAGGTGGACAGTGATCGAAACCGCCTGAGCCAGGCATGCTCACCGGCCCGGAGTGAGCGAATCGCGGGTGGGGGGACGCGGCCGCCGACCTCCCGGCTCGATAGCGTGATGATTGCTAATCTGGCGCCATGAGTGCTGGTCAGCGGCTGGACGGATCTCCGTCCACCGGATCCCGATGAGGGTCCGGGGCGGCCGCGACGCCATCGAGGCGGGCACCGCGTTCCTGGCGGCGCTCGTCGCCGGGCTGTCGCTCATGGTGCCCATCGACTTCGCGTGGACCTCGCGTAGCTCGGCGCTGCACCTGGATCTACTGGTCTTCAGTCTGCCGCAGGCGATTGCGGCGGGAGCGCTGGTCGCGATCGTGACCGCGGTGCTGTCCACCGCGCTGGGCGGGCAGAGCCTGCGCTGGGGTGTGGCGCTGGGCGGGGCGGCGCTGCTGCTCGTCAATCACCTGCTGGGAGGGCACGCCGTGCTCGGCACTTCGCTGGCCACCCTGAACTTCCTGGATTCCATTGCCGGCGGGCTCATTCTCGGCGGTTCGGGGGCCGGGGTGCTGTCCCGCTCCCGCGTCGAATCCCGGTACACCTGGGCGACGTCGGCGTGGCTGCTGGGCGCACTCGGCAGCGTGGTCGCCCAGGATCTCATCCCGGAAGCCCAGTCCAAGCCGGCCGATCCGCACTTCCCGCAGAACTGGCCCGCGCTCGACGCGCCCCCGCTGTGGCTGATCGCGCTGGCCCTGCTCGTCATCGGACTCCGGTTCCTGCGCGAGCCGGGCGCGCATCCGGTGGAAGCACATTCGATCCAGCTGCCCATCGTCCCGATCATCGCGGGCGCCTTCATGATCGGCGTCGACCTGGTCGGGTCCGGGGTACTGGCCCGCCACGGCGACAGCCCGCTCGCGATCGCGATCACGGCCGCGGCCACGGCGGCCGGGGCCCTGCTCACCGCGCTCATGCTGCCCAAACGGGACGGCGTCCAGGTGCTGCTCGCGGTGGCGCTCGCCGGGACGGGCAGCGCCGTCCTCGTGACGAGCATTCCGGGATGGTCGATCTGGGGTCTCATGGTGCTGGTCGCCGGCGGGCTGGTCGCGGGTATCCGCTGGCCCGGCGTGCGGGCCGCCGCGGTCGGCATCATCGGCCTGTCCGTCTACGCGGTGCTGACGGTCGTGGCCGGGCATCCCGTCGTCCTCACCGTGCTCGGGCACGCGCTGCTCGCCCTGCTGGCGGGTTACTGCTTCGGCGCGGTCACCCCGCGCTACGGCTCCACCCGGGTGCTCGGCATCGCCCTGATCTACGTGCCCTCACCGGTGCTCGCGCTGCGCGACTACGTCCGGCGTGGGCACTGCCTGCTGATCGACCCCGGAAAGCCTTGCACCATATCCGATTTCACCTCGTACGCACCCGGCTGCGCGGCCATCGCGCTCGCGGTGGGCTGCGCGCTGGGCCTGTGGGCGCTGCTGCGGCGGCGGCCCGAACAGGCTCGGGTGGCGGCGTCCGCGAGCTGAGCGTCCCGAGCACCCGGGTCGAGCGGCCTGGGTACCGTGGCGGACATGAATTCGCTGCTGCACCGGATATTGGATATCGCGCCGATCTGGGTGTACCTGGTCGTCACCCTGCTGGTGTTCGCCGAGGACGCGATCTTCGTCGGCTTCGTGATCCCCGGTGAGACGGCGGCGGTGCTCGGCGGTGTGGCCGCCAGCCAGGGACATGTGCTGCTGTGGCTGATGATCCTGCTCGTGGTGGCCGCCGCCATCCTCGGCGACAGCGTCGGCTACGAGGTCGGCAAGCACGTGGGCCCACGGCTGCTGCAGGCCTCGATGCTGGACCGGCATCGCGGCCGCCTCGACCGCGCCCAGGACTATCTGGCCCGCCGCGGCGGCTGGGCGGTGTTCCTCGGCCGGTTCACCGCATTCTTCCGGGCCATGATGCCCGCGCTGGCGGGCACCTCACGCATGCCCTACCGGCGCTTCCTGCTGTTCAATGCCGCCGGCGGAATCGTCTGGGGCACCACGTTCGTGGTGCTCGGCTTCGTCGCCGGGCAGTCCTACGAGGCGGTGGCCAAGACGGTCGGCCGGGACCTGGCCATTGGTGTCGTCGCCGTCGTCGTGCTCGCACTGATCGTGTGGAAGCTGCGCGAACGTCGCCGCGAGCGGGCCTTCGAGACCGAGTACGAGGCGACCCACCAGGGACTGATGACGCCCGAAACCGATTGAGTCCAACCGGTTTCGGGCGTCGCCCGGCTCAGACCGCGGCCAGTTCGCGCTGCGGCTCCGGCTCGCTGTCCTCCTGCGGCCCTTCGATATTCAGCGTCGGCAGCACCCGATCCAGGCGGCGCGGCAGCCACCACGCCCGGCGGCCGAGCAGGGCCAGCACCGCGGGGACCAGCGTCAGCCGGACCGCGAACGCGTCCACCAGCACACCCACCGCCAGGGCGAAGGCGATCGGCTTGATCATGGCGTCGTCGGTGGGGACGAAGGAGGCGAAGACCGCCACCATGATCGTCGCCGCGGCCGTCACCACCCGGGCGTTGTGGCGTGTGCCCTCGATGATCGACGCCCCGGCGTCACGGCGGTGCAGCCACTGTTCGCGAATCCCGGACACCAGGAACACCTCGTAGTCCATGGCCAGCCCGAACAGCACGCCCACCAGGATGATCGGCAGGAAGCTCACCACCGGCCCGACCTTCGAGACACCGAACAGGTCCGCGGCCCAACCCCATTGGAAGACCGCGACCGTGGTGCCCAGCGCCGCCGCGACCGACAGCAGGAAGGTGACTGCCGCCTTCACCGGTACCGCGATCGACCGGAACACCAGGACCAGCAGCACCAGGCTCAGGCCGACCACGATGCCCAGGAACGGCACCAGGGACGCGGAAAGCCGTTGCGACACATCGATGGTGACCGCGGTATCGCCGGTGACGGCCACCTCGGCCCCGGGGACCGCGCCGGGCGCCCGATCGCGGATGGCGTGGACCAGATCGGTGGTCTGCTGCGACTCCGGCGCGCTGGCCGGAATTACCATGATCAGCGACTGGCCTGCCCGCTGGGTCGGCTGCGGCGGTGCGACATAGGTGACGTCGGGCAGTCCGCGCACCGTGTCGGCGACCGTCGCGGCAGCGCGGGTGTCGCCGTTCGGCGCGTCCACGACCACCACCAGCGGGCCGTTGAAGCCGGGACCGAACTTCTCGGCAATGGTGTCGTAGGCCTGCCGCTGACCCGTCGCCGCCGCGGTGGAACCATTGTCGGGCAGGGCCATTCGCAGCGAGGCGGCGGGCAGGGCCAGCAGGATCAGCGTCCCGGCCACGGCCACCACGGTGACGAGCGGCCGCGCGGTGACCAGCCGTGCCCAGCGCGCGCCCATGCTGTCGGCTCCGGTGGCGGTGGCCCGCCGGTGGGCGCGCGAGCCCGCCCGCGGCGTCAGCCGGGCGCCGGCGAATCCGGCCAGTGCGGGCAGCAGTGTGAGCGCCACCGCCACCGCGATCAGCACCGCGCCGGAGGCGGCCAGCCCCATGACGGTGAGGAACGGAATGCCGATCACGCTCAGCGCGGCCAGCGCGATGATCACCGTCGTACCCGCGAAAACGACTGCGCTGCCCGCGGTCTCATTGGCCCGCCGCGCCGATTCCCGGGGCGTCAGCCCGGCGGCCAGCTGGGACCGGTGCCGGGACAGGATGAACAGCGCGTAGTCGATCCCGACCGCCAGGCCCAGCATGAGCGCCAGCGTCAGCGCGGTCGACGACACCGGCACCGCCGCGCTCAGGGCGGACAGCCCGCCCACGGTGACCGCGATGCCGAAAACCGCTGACAGGATCGGCATTCCGGCCGCCACCAGCGATCCGAACGTGATCAGCAGGACCAGCACCGCCACCCCGAGCCCGAGGATCTCGGTGATGCCCGGCTGCATGTGCCCGGCCCCGTACGCGGAGCCGCCGACCGACACGTCCAGCCCGGCCTCGCGCGCGGTCTCGCCCGACCGTTCGACCGCGTCCCGGGCGGCGCCGGTCACCTTGGACCGGTCGCCGTCGAAGTGCACGACACCGATCGCGGTGCGCTGGTCCTGCGAGACGGCTCCCGCCTGCCGGGGCGTGGTCACACCGATCGCTCCCGGCGCGGTTCCGGCGACCTCGAGGGTGTGCTGGATCGCCGTGCGATAGGGCGCCTCGGTGATGAGGTGTCCCTCGGGTGCGGTGAAGACCAGTTGCGCGTTGGCTCCCGCCGCGCCGGGCGCGGTCTCGGACAGGGTGTCCAGCGCCCGCTGGGACTCGGCCCCGGGCACGGTGAAGCGGTCGTCGAGACGGCCGCCCGCGAGCGCGGCACCGCCGACGACGGCAATCAGCAGGATGGCCCAGATCGAGACGACCAGGCCACGGCGCCGGAAGGCGAAGTCGCCGATCCGGCCCAGTAATGCGCTCATCGGTGATTCCTCTCGGAGGCGTGCGAGTTGATGTTGACGGGCGTGAACTTTATGGGTGTTAACTTGCCTCGTGATCTGTACAGGTGTCAACATCAATGTCGTGGACATCACCGACGATGTGGCGAAGAAGCCTGCACGCGAGGGTCCCTACCACCACGGGGACCTGCGCAATGCCCTGGTGAGCGCCTCCGCGCAGCTCGCCGAGATCGGCGGGCCCACCGCGGTCACCGTCCGCGCCGCCGCCCGGGCGGTCGGCGTCACCGCCACCGCCGCCTACCGCCACTTCAACGGTCACGAGGAGCTGCTCGCCGCGGTGCGCGAGCAGGCCGAGGAAGCCCTGTTCGAGGTCCTCGACGGCGCGATGAAAAACGTTCCGGCGCAAGCTGATCCGACCGCGACCGCGATCGCCCGGCTGGCCACCGCCGGGCGCGCCTACATCGAATACGCCGAGCGGGAGCGCGGCCTGTTCCGGACCGCGTTCTGCGGCAGCGATGTCGACGTGAACAAAGAGGTGCTCGAGGATCCCATCTTCCAGCTCATCGGGACCGGAATCGACGCCCTGGTCGCGACGGGATTCATGGATCCGCGTCAGCGTCCCGGCGCGGAGTTCACCGCATGGGCGGCCGTACACGGACTGGCGAGCCTGATCGTCGACGGCCCGCTGGCCGACGCCGAGCCCGCCGATCGCGAGGCGGCCATCGACCATGCCGTCGCCACCGTGCTGCGCGGATTCGCCACCGGTCCGCGCGCCGAGCCGTACCGCTCGACCGACCCGCACATCGCGCTGCCCGCCTGATTCCGACGACTCGCCGCGCGAATTGTCCTGTGTTCACCGCCATGTCGCGAGTCCGTAAGCTTGCGGCGTTTTGATGACCGCGCAAACGGACTCACGGTGACAAGGTTTTCTCGATGCTGAATCCCCTCGGCACGGTGCCCCGCACGGGCATTCCGGCACAGCTCGCCGCGCAGATGACGATGGACGAGCAATACGACTGGCACCGTTCGTATGTGAAACGGCATCGCGTGAGCCGGCGCACCTTCCTGCGGGGCAGCGCCGCCGCGGCCATGGCCGCCGGACTCGGCTCCGCCTTCGGCGGCCGCGGCGTCGCCTACGCCGACGACGCCCCGCTGACCGTCGGCGGCCGACGCGTCGGGTACGGCACCGACGCGGCCAGCCAGCTGCGCTTCTCCGCCCAGCTGTCGCGAAACCCGGGCGCCACCAAGGTCTTCCTCGACCACGGCCCGACCCCCGCGCTCGGCGGCACCCTCGAGGCCGAGGTCCGCAACCTGGTCACCCAGCTCCCGCGCACCGACGGGGGAGTGCTGTCGGCCGAACAGTTCTACGTCCACGCCCCCGTCGACGGACTGCCCGGCCGCCTGCCGCACTTCTACCGCTGGCGCACCGCCGACGGCTACAGCAGCGACGTGCTCGCCGCGAACACCGCCATGCCGAGCTCACGCGCCGCGCTGCTGCCGTTCCGCTTCACCATGATGGGCGACCAGGGCGTCGACGACACCCCGGCACTGCCCGCGGGTATGCCGGCGGGCGCCTACCGCAACAAGTACGGCGAGGGCGACGCCCCCAGCTCCCGCAATGCCGAGAACATCCAGCGCCAGATCGTCGCCAGCAATCCGGAATTCCACATTCTGGCGGGCGACATCTGCTACGCCGACACCTCCCACGGCGGCGGCCTGGACTGGTTCGTGCCCAACGGCAAGGCCGACACCGACGCCATCGACGCCTACAACCCGTTCGTGTGGGACACCTACCTGCAGGCCATCGAGAGCAGCGCGGGCCACGTGCCCTGGATGTTCGCCACCGGCAACCACGACATGGAAGCCGTCTACGGCAATCACGGCTACGGCGGCCTGATGGCGCGCATGGACTTTCCGGACAACGGGCCCGCGGGCTGCCCGTCGGTGTACTCCTTCACCTACGGCAATGTGGCGGTGCTGTCGCTGGACGCCAACGAGGTGAGCTGGCAGGTCCGCGCCAATCTCGGCTATTCCGGTGGCGCACAGCACAGTTGGGTGGAATCCACCCTGGCCGGCTACCGCGCGAACCCGAGCATCGACTTCATCGTCTGCTTCTTCCACGAGTGCGCCTACGCCACCGGCATCGGCGGCGCCAGCGACGGTGGCGTGCGCGGGGCCTGGGCCGACCTGTTCGACAAGTACCGGGTCGATCTCGTGCTGCAGGGCCACAATCACAACTTTGAGCGCACCGACCCGATGCGCGGCGGGCAGCCGACCAAGGCCGCACCCGACAACTCGATCGTCTACCCCGACACCGACGGCACCGTCTACTACGTGGTCGGCGGAGGCGGCGCGGCGCACGGCACCTTCGCCGCGGGCGACACCTACCGCGGCAACGAGCAGCCCGACACCTTCGTGCCGGAGAGCACCCTGTGGGGCTCCGACGGCAAGGAGGGCAAGGAGGCCGTCGCCTGGTCGCGGGTGAGGTTCAGCCGCTACTCGTTCATTCGCGTGGATGTGCGGCCCGGCGTGTTCTCCAGCGAGATGGACGTGGTCGCGGTCGACGAGCACGGGCGCGAATTCGACACCGTGACCTACCGCCGCCTGGTCTCCCGCTAGCCACGCAACGCCTTCCCGGGAGCCGTGCCGTCCCCCGCGGCGGCACGGCGCATACTGGGTCCCGTGTTACAGACCCGAACACCGCTGCAGTTGAGCAGTTTGGTGAGCTCCTGGCGGTGGGACACCTCGACCGTGCTGGTCATCGCGCTCCTGGGACTCGCGTACGCGGCCTGCTTCCTCAAGGGAAGACAGCGCGGCGAACAGCTTCCGGTGAGCCGGGCCCTCTACTTCGGGCTGGCCGGACTGGGAGTGTGGCTGTACACCGGCGTCGGCATGATCGGCGTCTACTCCGACACCCTGTTCTGGGTGCGCGCGCTGCAGGTGCTCCTGCTGCTCTACCTGGTGCCCTTCGCGCTCGCGGCCGGTGCGCCGTTCACCGTGCTGCGCGCGGCACTGGGCCCGGCGGGCCGGAAACGCCTGGACGCCATGCTCTCCGGCAGTGTCGCCCGGCTGCTCACCCACCCGGCCACCGCCTCGATGCTGATCCTGCTGCTGCCCTGGGCGTTGTTCCTCTCGCCCTGGTACGAGTCGGTGCTGCGGCACGGGGGCGTCGACGCGGTCACCCGAATCATCGTGGTGGCCATCGGGTTCCTGTACTTCTACTCGCGCCTGCAGATCGATCCGGTGCCCAAGCACTTCACGCAGGGGCTGTCGCTGCTCATCACCATCGCGGAGTCCCTGGCCGACGGCATCCTCGGCATCGTGCTGTGGCTGGGGCCGCTGGTCGCCGCCGGCTACTACGGTTCGCTCGGCCGCACCTGGGGTCCGGACGCGCGCCTGGACCAGACCATCGGCGCGGGCATCCTGTGGCTGCTCGGCGATTTCCTCGGGCTGATCTACTCGCTGGTCGTCATGCGGGCCTTCGCTGCCGACGAGAAGCGCCGGGCCGGGGAGATCGATGCCGAGCTGGATGCCGCCGAGGCGGCGCGGACGCGGCGGAAGGCGGTGTCGCGCACCGCGACCCGGGACACGGAGGCCGACGACGAGCAGGTGTCCACCGGACTGTGGTGGGAGAACGACCCGCAGCTGCGCGAGCGCTTCCGCCGCTGATCCACTGAAAGGTGACCTGGCTCACCATGTTTGGGAGTCAGTGATATCGGCTATCGATATACGCCCTTAGCTACCGCTCAGATTCTGACTGCTGGACACTTGACTAGGTGCCTGGCCGGTGCGGGGATCGGCATTCCGCTGGGCGCGGCGGCCGGGTTGATCCTGACCGGGGTGCCCGCGGCCATCATCATCGGCATCGGATTCGTCCAGCACATCAATGATCCGGCGAACCAGCAGTAATCGGCTCACGAAGATAGGCCCGCCTCGACGCTCCCAATGGGGTGTGAGGCGGGCCTCTTTATGCGCCGAAAGGTTGCCTGGGTCACTCGCAAAAGGCTCAGCGAACGCTATCTTTACGCAAAACGTACTTTAAGAAGTGTCTTCGCTACGGTTTGGCAACAAGTAGGCAACATTTGCTGACTTATCTTGTTTCGGGTGCTCGATGAGGACCTCGCTCCCAGGAGGGAAGCGCCCGATCAAGAAAGCGACGAGAAGTATGCGTTACACGAAGTTTGCCGCGACCTCGGCTCTGGCCATCGCGGCCCTCGGCATCTCCGCCGGGACCGCCTATGCGGATCCCGCGGCCGCCGCTGCTCCCGGGATCCACTGGGACACAAAGATCGACGGCGCTTCGGTGGTGCTGAAGACCGACGCGGGCTCGCTGACCACCCAGGACGGCCAGTTCCAGGTGCGTGACAACAACGGCGGCCTGGTCACCCAGTTCCCGCTCAATATCATCACCGGTGACGTCGCCCACCCGGTCGCCGCCAAGATCGACGGCAACACCGCCACCTTCACCCCGAACATGGACCCGGCCGCGAGCTTCGCCGCCCCCGCCCTCCCGGCCCCCGTGGTCAAGGACGTCGCCAGCCAGGCCGACCAGGACGCCGCGTTCGGCGCCGCGGTCAACCAGTTCGGCATCGCCAGCTCCATGGGCACCCTGCTGGGCACCCTCGTCGGCGGTGTGGCCGGCTGCGCCATCGGCGCGCTGGGCGGCGCCATCGCCGGTGTCGTGATCATGTCGGTTCCGACCGGCATCGCGGGCTGTGTCGCCGGCGCCGCGATCGGCATCCCGCTGGGCGCCGCGGCCGGTCTGATCGGTGTTGGCGGGCCCGCCGCCATCGCGGTCGGCATCGGCCTGTTCAACCGGCTGAACGCGCCGGACTCCACCCCGGCCAGCTAGCCGCTGAACGACTGCCGGACCGGGACCACCACGGTCCGGCCGGGCCGCGGCGGGCGGCGCGCCCGCCGCGGCGAGCGGCAGTGCCGATGCAGGTGGCATTGCGTAGCAACAGAATCAGGCATTGCGTGACAACAGAATTCGGGCCGGATCGCTTGGGGGCGATCCGGCCCGAATTCGTTCGCGGTGCTGCCGGAAGGGCCCGGCAAAACCCGAATGCCCCACGGACATGTCCGTGGGGCAAGGGATTTCGTATCGAACTAGCGCGGGCGGCGCGACACGATGGAGTCGCGGATCAGCACGAAGGCCAAACCGGCCGCGAACAGCACCAGGAAGATGTAACCGACATTGCCGGTGCCCGAGGAGCTGCCCTGCTGGTTCTCGAACAGCATGGCCAGCAGGATCACGACGACGACCCAGCCGGCGGCGCGAGCGGTACGGCGCGACTCGCCGCTCCAGCCCCACGCGGCGGACGGAACCTCGGCGGTGTCGACCTTGGTGACAACCTCAGAGGGGTGCGCGGGTTCCAGTTCCGTGGCGGCCACTGTGGCTCCTTTACGGCTCGAATCGATTGCTGGCCAATATCGTGACATACGACCCAGCGTCGTAGCGAGCAGGGGGCAGGGGACAATGGATCCGTGTCCGACGTTGTGAGAGTTCTGCTGCTGGGCAGCACCGGTTCGATTGGTACGCAGGCACTGGAGGTGATCGCGGCCAACCCCGACCGCTTCGAAGTGGTGGGTCTCGCGGCGCGCGGGGGCAATGCGGACCTGCTGGCCCAGCAGATCGCGGCCACCGGGACCGGCAACGTGGCGGTGGCCGATCAGGCGGCGGCCGCGAAACTCGGTGTGGCGCTGTCGGGTCCGGACGCCGTGACCGAGCTGGTCCGGCGCACCGACGCGGACGTGGTGCTCAACGCGCTGGTCGGCTCGCTCGGCCTGGAGCCCACCCTCGCCACGCTGGAATCGGGGCGGCGACTCGCCCTGGCCAACAAGGAGTCTCTGGTGGCGGGCGGCTCGCTGGTGACCCGGGCGGCCAAGCCGGGACAGATCGTGCCCGTGGACTCCGAGCATTCGGCGCTGGCCCAGTGCCTGCGCGGCGGCAGCGCGGGCGAGGTCGCCAAACTGGTGCTCACCGCCTCCGGCGGACCCTTCCGCGGCTGGACCACCGAGATGCTGGAGTCGGTGAATCCGGCCGAGGCCAAGACCCATCCGACCTGGTCCATGGGCCCGATGAATACGCTGAACTCGGCGTCGCTGGTGAACAAGGGCCTCGAGCTGATCGAGACGCACCTGCTGTTCGGCATCGACTACGACCGCATCGACGTCACCGTGCACCCGCAGTCCATCGTGCACTCCATGGTCACCTTCACCGACGGCTCGACGCTTGCCCAGGCCAGCCCGCCCGATATGAAGCTGCCCATCGCGCTCGCGCTGGGCTGGCCGGACCGCGTTCCCGGCGCGGCCGCCGCGTGCGACTTCTCCACCGCCTCCACCTGGACTTTCGAGCCGGTCGACAACACCGTCTTCCCGGCCGTCGAGCTGGCCCGCCAGGCCGGTAAGGCCGGCGGCTGCGTGACCGCGGTCTACAACGCCGCCAACGAGATCGCCGTGCAGGCATTCCTCGACGGGCTCATCCGATTCCCCGACATCGTGCGCACCGTTGCGCGCGTCGTGGAGTCCGCCGACCGCTGGAGCGCCGAACCCGGTAGCTTGGACGAGGTGCTCGCGGCCGATACGTGGGCGCGCGACACCGCACGCACGATCGTGCGCGGCTGACAGCAGGAGGGCTCGGAACCGGATGGTCTACGCGATCGGCTTCGTACTGTTCGCCCTCGGGATCACGGCCTCGGTCGCCCTGCACGAATGCGGCCACATGTGGACCGCGCAGGCCACGGGCATGAAGGTGCGGCGCTACTTCATCGGTTTCGGGCCCAAGGTCTTCTCCTGGCGGCGCGGCGAGACCGAATACGGTCTCAAGGCGCTGCCGCTGGGCGGGTTCTGCGATATCGCGGGCATGACCGCCCTCGACGAGCTCGAACCCGAGGAACTCGACCGGGCCATGTACCGGCAGGCCACCTGGAAGCGGCTGCTGGTGATGTCCGGCGGCATCCTGATGAACTTCCTCATCGGCTATCTGCTCATCGTGCTGCTCGCGGTGGGCTGGGGGCTGCCGCGTTTCGATCAGCCGCCGGCCACCCAGCTCGGGGCGATGAGCTGTGTGGCCAATATGGGCCCGGACCAGAAGGCGCTGCCCTGCACCGGCGAGGGCCCCGCGCAGCTGGCCGGATTGCAGCGTGGCGACCGGGTGACCGCGGTCAATGGCGTCAAGATCAAGACGTGGAACGACTTCCGCGCCGAGACGGAGAAGCAGACCGGCACCTTCACCTACACCGTCGAGCGTGACGGTCAGACCCTCCAGATTCCGGTCACCCCGCAGCTGGCCGTGATCTACCAGGAGAAGAACGGCACCCCGAAGACGGTCGCCAAGGTCGGTGTCGGCCAGGACTATTACGCGCCGGTGCAGCACAACATCCTGTCCGCCATCCCCGCGTCGGGCGCGTTCACCGGCCAGATCGCGGTGCGCACCGTCGAATCCCTGGCCCAGATGCCCTCCAAGGTCGTCGACCTGTGGCACGCCGTCACCGGCGGCACCCGCGACCCCGAGACCCCCGTCAGCGTCTACGGCGCCTCCAAGATCGGCGGCGAGACCGCCGAACACGGCCTCTGGTCGATGTTCGTCCTGACCCTGGCCAGCCTGAACTTCTTCCTCGGCGCCTTCAACCTGCTCCCGCTGCTCCCCCTCGACGGTGGCCACATGGCCGTCGTCGTCTACGAAAAGCTCCGCAACCTCTTCCGCAACCGCAAGGGCCTCCCCGACGGCGCCCCGGTCGACTACCTGAAGCTGCTCCCCGCAACCTACGTCGTGGTCGTCATAGGCGGCGCCTACATGATCCTCACCCTGGTCGCCGACATCGTCAATCCGGTCAAGCTGTTCCCCTGAGCCTGAAAACGGCTGGCTTCCAACGGAACCGGCATCAGTCGACCTGAGCGGTCCGCTGATGGGTGTCGGTGCGGCTGGGTAGTCTGTGTCGCCAAGGCCGCAACTGGGCTCGGATGCGGATCGGAAGTCCAAAGTTCCTGGCGCAGTGCGCGGCTCGAGATCAACTGTGCACGAGGAACGGGGTCTGGGTCGTGGAGTTGGCGCGTGGTGCAAATGCGCTCGTGGCCGCGTCGGCGGTATCGCTGGTGTTGGAATGGGATGGCGACCGGGAAGTCGACCCGCATGCTCTGCTGCTGGCCACGACGGGGAAGATCCGATCCGACGATGATTTCGTCTTCTTCAATGCGCCCCGCCATCCGTCCGGTGCCGTTGTGCTGGAACAGATCACGCCCGGGCGGGCCGGCTTGGCGGTGCACCTGAGCGAGATCGAACCCGGGGTGGACCGTGTCGTGATCGCGGGATCCGTCGCGACCGGTTCCTTCCCGGACGTTCCAGCGCTGGTGATCAGCGTTCAGGACGGCGGCCGTCGGCTGTTCGACTACCGTGTTTCGAGCCCGGAATCGGTGCAGGCCATGGTGTTCGGTGAGTTCTATCGCCGTGACGGCGGCTGGAAGTTCCGTGCGGTCGGACAGGGCTGGTCGAGCGGATTGCGTGGCCTCGCCGAGGAGTTCGGCGTTGCGGTGGACGACGATCAGGCGCCGCCATCGCCACCGGCTGTTCCAGCGGTACCGCCGCCAATGGCGGGTGCCGAGGTGCCTGCGCCGGTCATGGCTCCCGGCTGGTACGTGGCGCCGCAGAGCGCCGGGCAACTGCAGTGGTGGGATGGGACGGCCTGGACTGGGGACCGGCGGCCGCAACACCCACAGCACGATCCAGCGACCTGCGAGCGCTGCGGCCGGCCGAGGGCGGTGCGTCGAGTTGGCGGCGCACCGCCCAGTCGGCGCACCGACCGGTCCGCGGTACGCCGACTTGTTGTCGACTCGCCGTGCCAATGGTGCCTTCGCGAAGTCCACCAGCTGATGGAGACTTGGCGAGGCCAAGCATGGCAGGTGCTGACCGCAGACGGGCCCCGTGGGGCGCGCTGGGCCGAACTCTGGGTCGTGCTTCGTTTCCATATGGTCAGCGAGTTCACCGGGCGCGAGGCGTTGCGGCCGCTGGCGATCGCTCACCTGGAGCGGATGGTCGCCTTCGCTTTCGCCGACGACCAGATCGACCAGGAGGAGCTGGACGACTTCGACCGGACCGTTTCCGAGTTGGAGGCCGCCGCCGATCTGTCCGCCGCGGGATCGCTGATCCATGGTTTGCGGCAACGGATGCTCCGCGGCCGGTCGCTCACTCAGGTGCGGGCCGGGGATCTACCCCGGGTGAGCCGGCCCGATCTGCACCTCGGCGTGGACGAGCTGCTGCACGTGGACGTCGACGCGGTGCAGATCAGATACCTGGCCAGCGGTCCGAAACAGAGTTCGGGGCGGTTGATCGGCAGCAGCCGGAAGCTGCGTTTCATCAGCGCCGGTGCGGGGAGCGAACTGGCGTGGGCCAAGATCGTGTCCGTTCGGCACGAGTACGACACGGTAGTGATCGATGCGACAACGGCCCGAGGCGGCGGTCGCTACCGGGTGCGGGATGCCGAGTACGTCGCCGCCGTCTTGGAGGGCACGCTGCGTATCGCCAAACGTCTGGTGCTCGCGCCCGGACAACGCGACTCCCGTGCGATTCCGCAAGATGTGAAGTCGCAGGTCTGGCAGCGTGACGCCGGGAAATGCGCCGAATGCGGCTCCCAGGAGTACCTCGAGTTCGACCACGTCATTCCTTGGAGCCGAGGCGGTGCGACAAGTGTCGACAACCTCCAGATCCTGTGCCGGGGCTGCAACTTGGCCAAGGGCGCACGCATCTGACGGTGTCCCGCGCCTCAATGCGGTGAAGTTGTTCCAGTAGCGGAGATTTCGCGGAGGAGCTGGCGGCACAGATGATCGGCGCGGCGCGTCGTTTCGGGCTGGCGGTATTCGGGGGTCAATGAGAGGACCTGGCTACAGGCGGTATCCAGGTCGATCAGGTGGCCGACCGAGACATAGACCGGTTTGACGTCGGTGCGGGTGCGGAGGGCGCGGCCGACCGGGCCGCCGTCGATGGTGATGATGGTGGAGGCGCCGCGCTCGGGGGCGGGCTCCTCGAACTCGCCCCAGGCGTTCTTGGCGACTCCGATGGTCGGCACGCCGGTCAAGAGGCCGAGGTGGCAGGCGAAGCCGAAGCGCCGCGGGTGGGCCAGGCCCTGGGAATCGCAGACGAGCAGATCCGGTGTGACGGTGAGGTTTTCGAGGGCGGCCAGGGTGGTGGGGAGCTCCCGGAAGGCGAGCAGGCCCGGCACGTACGGGAAATCGGTGGTGCCGCGCGCGGTGGCGGTCTCGGCGGTCTCGAGCGTGGTGGCGTCCAGCACCACAATGGCGGCCGCCACATTGCCGTCGTCGTCGTAGGCCGAGTCAAGCCCCGCAATCGTCCGGAATTCCGGTGGCCGGGGGTTGGCGGCGATCACCCGCGCGCGCAGCCGATCTTGCAGTGCCACGGCCTCTTCCGGTGTTGCCGGCCACGGATCTGGATTCGCTACCTTCACTTTTCGGAGCGTAAACCTTCGCGTCGACTGCAAGGAATATGAACCGTAGGCCCCGGGCCGATTCCGAGTCCTGCAGCCGGCGCGGGTACCCTTGTCGCCGCCGTCACAGGGCGACCGGTATCAGAGCCTCGGTAAGCTCGGAGCCGGTAAGGGTGAGGACTTAGTCGAAAGTAGGCAGCCGATCGTGAGCAGTGCCATCGCTTTGGGGATGCCGGCCGCACCGGCGGCCGTTCTCGCACCGCGGCGCAAGACGCGCCAGCTGATGGTGGGCAATGTCGGAGTGGGGAGTGAGTTCCCCGTCTCGGTCCAGTCGATGACCACCACCAAGACCCATGACGTCAACGCCACCCTGCAGCAGATCGCAGAGCTGACCGCGTCCGGCTGCGACATCGTGCGCGTGGCCTGCCCGCGTCAGGAGGACGCGGACGCGCTGGCGACCATCGCCCGCAAGTCGCAGATCCCGGTGATCGCCGACATCCACTTCCAGCCGCGCTACATCTTCGCCGCCATCGACGCGGGCTGTGCCGCGGTGCGCGTGAACCCCGGCAACATCAAGGAGTTCGACGGCCGCGTCAAGGAGGTCGCCAAGGCGGCCGGTGACGCGGGCATTCCGATCCGTATCGGCGTCAATGCCGGCTCCCTGGACAAGCGGATGCTGGAGAAGTACGGCAAGGCCACCCCCGAGGCGCTGGTCGAGTCCGCGCTGTGGGAGGCGGGCCTGTTCGAGGAGCACGGCTTCGGCAATATCAAGATCTCGGTCAAGCACAACGACCCGGTGATCATGGTCGAGGCCTACCGCCAGCTCGCCGCGCAGTGCGACTACCCGCTGCACCTGGGCGTGACCGAGGCCGGCCCGGCCTTCCAGGGCACCATCAAGTCGGCGGTCGCCTTCGGCTCCCTGCTGAGCGAGGGCATCGGCGACACCATCCGCGTGTCCCTCTCCGCCCCGCCCGCCGAGGAAATCAAGGTCGGCACCCAGATCCTCCAGTCCCTCAACCTGCGCCCCCGCAAGCTGGAGATCGTCTCCTGCCCGTCCTGCGGCCGCGCCCAGGTCGACGTCTACACCCTCGCCGACCAGGTCACCGCGGGCCTCGAAGGCATGGAGGTCCCCCTCCGCGTGGCCGTCATGGGCTGCGTCGTGAACGGCCCCGGTGAGGCCCGCGAGGCCGACCTCGGCGTCGCCTCCGGCAACGGCAAGGGCCAGATCTTCGTCAAGGGCGAGGTCATCAAGACCGTCCCCGAGCACCTCATCGTCGAGACCCTCATCGAGGAGGCCATGCGCCTCGCCGAGGAAATGGGCGACACCACCGAATCCGGCGCCCCGGTCGTCACCGCCGGCTAGCCACACCCCAACCCCGGCCCGGTCCGCATCGGCATCACCGCCGCTGCCGCCCGGGCCGTTATAGTTCGCGCCTCGGCCCGGGACCCGTACCGGCCGCCGCGTTCGGAGTGGTGTGGGGCGGATGTCGTACCGAGAGGTTGGATTGGGTTGGGGGTTGGGGCTTTTGCCTGATGGGTGGGCGGTTGGGGACAATCGTGCGGCGCGGGCCGGGAAGTTCTGGCAGGCTGTGAGCGTGCGGAGTGTGCTGGAGCCGACTCGCAGGGGCCGGACGTCCGGGACCCGTCAGCTCGCGAACCGCGATCTGACGCAGGTCTTGCGTGTGCTCGACACCGATCCGGTGGCGACCTGTATGGTCGCCGCGCGCCTGCAGGAGTACGGGCTGGACCCGCGCGGGGTGTACGGCGAACTGTGGACCCGGGGTGGGCCGGCGGAGTCGCTGTGTTTCTCGGGCGCGAATCTGGTTCCGCTGCGCGGTGGTCGCGACGATATGAAGGCCTTCGCGGAGCGCGCGATCAAGGGGCCGCGCCTGTGCTCGTCGGTGGTGGGGCGGCGCGAGCTGGCTCTGCCGCTGTGGGAGTTGCTGGCCGAGCACTGGGGGACGCCGCGGGAGGTGCGCGAGGATCAGCCGCTGCTCGCGCTGGAACGGCCCGCGAGTATTGCGCCGGATTTGCGGGTGCGCCGGGTGCGGCCCGAGGAGATCGACCGGTATCTGGTCGCGGCGGTCGCGATGTTCACCGAGGAGATCGGGATCGATCCGCGCACGGGTGACGGCGGGCGCAGTTATCGCCGCCGGGTGTCGGGGCTCATCGAATCCGGCCGGGCCTGGGCACGATTCGAGGACGGTGAGGTCGTCTTCAAGGCGGAAGTCGGCGCGTTGTCACGACGCACCGGACAAATTCAGGGCGTATGGGTCCATCCGGACAAGCGTGGCCAGGGCTACGGCACCGCGGGCACCGCGGCCGTGGCGAATGTGGTGGTCTCCTCCGGGCGCACGGCCAGCCTATATGTCAACTGCTACAACAAAATTGCGCGCCGCGCGTACAGCAAGGTGGGGTTCCGTCAGGTCGCCACCTTTGCGACAGTGCTGCTGGATTGAGCCACATTCTGTGATGTGAGCGTGAAATCCGTTCCGGTGCAGTGTGTCGCACCGGTTTGCCGGTAGTTGGCTCTAGCATCTGATCCGATGTCAACACGGGTCTTCATCACGCTGATCGCCGCCGCGGTCGCCCTCCCGGTCACCGTCGCCGCGGCCGGTTGCTCGTCGGGTCCGCAGGGCCCCGCACAGGCGGCCGAGGCCTTCGTCTCCGCCTTCGCCGACCATGAGGTGCAGGCGGCGGCCGACCGCACCAGCCAGCCCGAAAAGGCCGGTGCCGCACTGGCTTCGGCGTGGGACCAGCTGCAAGCGGAGAAGCTGGTGGCCACCACCGGCGCCGCCCGCGTCACCGGCGATACCGCCATCGTCGACTACACCTACGAATGGCATCTGCCCAAGGACCGCGTCTGGACATACCAGGGCCAGCTGCAGATGGGCCGCGCCAACGGGCAGTGGCAGGTGCGCTGGTCCTCCGCCGACATCCACCCGCAGCTGGGCAATACCCAGACGCTGCAACTGCGTTCGAATCCCGCGCCCCGGGCGCGGGTGAACGAACGCTCGGGCAGTGACGTGATGGTGCCGGGCACGCTGTACCGGGTGCTGTTCAAACCGTCGGCATCGGCCGACCCGACCAGGGTCTCCGCGGCGCTGGCGAACGCCCTGCACCGCTTCGACGCGCACCTCACCCCGGACTCGCTGTTGCGCGCGGCCGGCAGGGCCGACGGCGCCTACACCGCGGCGCTGCTCTCGGAATGGGAGTTCGGCGAGGTGAATTCGCAGCTGCTGGGGCTGTCCGGGGTCACCTTCAGCAAGGAATTCGATCTGGTCCCCGCCGACCGCCACTTCGCCCCCGACCTCATGACCCAGGTCCGCAAGACCGTCATCGACGAGGTGGACGGCAAGGCGGGCTGGAGTGTGGTGACCGTGAATGCCAATGGCGTCGACACCGATGTGCTGCAGGAGGTCGATCCCCAGACCTCCCCGTCGTTCTCGCTCAGCGTCGACCGCTACATCCAGAACGCCGCCCAGAGCGCGGTGGATGCCCGCACCGAGCAGACCATGATGGTGGTGCTGCAACCCTCCACCGGCGCGGTGCTGGCCATCGCCCAGAACGAGGCGGCCGATGCCGACGGCCCGGTGGCGGCGATCGGCCTCTATCCGCCGGGCTCGACCTTCAAGACGGTGACCGCCGCCGCGACCATGACCGCCGGCCACGCCACCCCGGACACCGTGGTGCCGTGCCCGAGCCAGATCGTGGTGGGGGAGCGCACGATTCCCAACTACGACCTGTTCAGCGTCGGCAATGTGGCCATGGCGACGGCCTACGAGCGTTCCTGCAACACCTCGTTCGCCAAGCTCGCCTCGGAGCTGGGTGGCCAGGATCTGCGCACGGCCGCGTCTGCGCTGGGACTGGGCCCGGACTACACGATGGCGGGCCTGCCGACGGTGTCGGGTTCGGTGCCGCCCGACGATGATCCGGTGCAGCGCGCCGAGGACGGCATCGGTCAGGGCAAGGTGCTGGCCAGCCCGTTCGGCATGGCGATGGTGGCGGCGACGGTGGCGCACGGCTCGACGCCCGTGCCGTATCTGATCGCGGGCCATCCGACCCAGGTGTCGGGTGATCGGCCGCAGCTGAAGCCGGAGGTCATCGACGGGTTGCGGTTGATGATGCGCAAGGTGGTGCTCGGCGGTACGGCCGCGCGCATCGTCGATCAGGGCGAGGTCTACGGGAAGACCGGTGAGGCCGAGGTGGACGGCGGTTCGCACTCGTGGTTCATCGGATACCGCGGTGATCTGGCCTGGGCGACCCTGCTGGTGCGCGGTGGCAGTTCGGACAATGCGGTGGCGGTGACGCGGGACATGCTCGCGGCGCTGCCTCCGGGCTACTGAGGACCACCGCCCGGCAGGGTCAGCGTTCGCTGTAGGTGTCGAGTCGCGAGCAGGCGACGGGATGGATCGTGCCGAAGTTGTCGGTCACGAAGCGTTGGTCGGCAAGGGCTTGGACGGGTGGTCCGTCACTGGACGCGTCGCCGAGGATCTCGGTGACGCCCGCACCGGCGAGGATCATGCCTGCGGTGGTGATCAGCAGAAGGGCCGAGCGCTTCATGTCCCTCTCCCTTGTTTGGGGATGAGTTGGGAGACCCGAACGTTCGCCGCTATGGGCGAACACGGTGGTGATCCGGTGCTCATTAAGGGTTGGCTGACTGTTTGCCAATGGAAGAAACGGTAATCGGTCACTTATGCCGAGGCAACCCGCAAGTGTGCTGCCGCATTCCGTTTGGACGGAGATGCGGCAGGTTACGGGCCGGGTTGGAACCCGAAGTTCACTGTCAGTTTTGCCGCTGCATGGTCGCCGCGAGGTGATGGGTCAGCGGTTGCTCGACTGCGGCCATACGCAGCGAGTACTCGAGGGTGTCACCAGCGACGGTGATGGTGCGGCCCAGCGCGGTCACCGATTTCGCGGTGCTGCTGAGGCCGATCGAGGTGGAGTCGAGTTCCAGGCGCAGCTCGCCGTCCTCGGTCACCAGGCTGCCCTCGCAGATCTCGGTGATGCCGGTGGGATGGGCCAGGATGAGCTCGATGCGGTCGGGGCTGATCGCCCGCAGGTATCCGGTCTCGCTGTGCATGGGCCGACTGCCGTCGGCGGCGCGGGTGCGCTGCCGGTAGGTGAGGAAGGGGCGGCCGACGTGGCCGAAGTGCACTTCCTCCAGGTACTCGAACGGTTCGATGGTCGGGTATTCGCCGCGGCCGCGGCCGCGCCAGGTGCCCAGTAGCGGGGCCAGGTGGGCGATATCGGGGTGCGGCGCGACGGTGGATTCGGGTTCGAGCACGGCCGACAGCTTAATCGGCCCGGCGCGTAGCTGCGGGAGGTAGCCGCGCCTGGGCGCCGACATTCCCGGATAGGGGTATTGATCTCAGCGGCGGCTGGCCCGGCGGTAGCCGTAGGCGGAGGGGATGGCGAACACGATGATCAGGCCGGCGGACCAGGCGAGGGTCCGGATGAGCGGGCCCGCCACGGGTCCGCCCTCGGCCAGCGCACGCATGGTGTCGACGGCGACCGACATGGGCTGATCGCGGACCACGGGCTGAATCCACTGGGGGTAGGCCGGGAGCGGCACGAATCCGGTACTGAAGAACATGAGCAGTGACGACAGCAGTGCGACGGCCTCGACCAGGGTGGACTTGGCGGTGAACACGGCGATGGCGGTGACCATGGTGGCGAAGGCCAGTCCGAACAGCACCGGAATCCACAGGAAGGCGATGGCCTGCAACGGTCCCTGCCGGAAGCGGAAGCCGAGCGCGGTGCCGAAGCAGATGATCACGACGGTTCCGGCGAAGATGCGGCAGCCCTCGGCGATGATGCGCGCGGCGAGCCCGGAGGCACGGTGCACCGGCAGCACCCAGAAGCGGGACAGGATGCCCGCCTCCCGTTCCCGGCCGAGCATGACACCGCTGGCCACGGTTCCGGAGAGCGCGCCGACCAGGGTCACCATGGGGGTGGATCCGTAGAGGGCGCTGTGGCCGGAGAACTTCTGGATCTGTGAGCCCACCACGATGTCGAGCATGAGCAGCAGCAGGCACGGCACGATGAGGGTTTCGAGCAGCGTGATGGGGTCGCGGACCCAGCGCAGCAGCAAGCGCTGGGTCTGAATCCAGGTGTGCCGCAGCAGAGCTGGGGCCGAGCCTTCGCCGAAGACGATGGTGTCGGCGAGTTCGGGGTGGTCGAGGGTGGCCATATCAGGACCTCTTCAGGTTCTGCCGGGCGATGAAGTAGCAGGCCAGCGCGGTGCTGCCCACGAGCCACAGCAGCGGCGGCATCATGAGGGACCAGGTCACCGGGTGGGCCTTGCCGAGGGTGTCGCCGCCGAACGCGCGCAGCCCCTCGGCGTATTGGGAGACCGGCTGGTTGCGGACGAAGAACTGGACCCAGTGCGGGAATTGGTGGGCGGGGGCGAGACCGGTGGAGAGCATGCCGAGGATGAGCGGCGGCAGTACCAGCACCTGGGAGGTGGCCTCGGGGCTGTGTGTGGCGGTGCCGACGGCGTCCGCGGCGAGACAGAACGCGATGCCGATGGCCAGTCCGAGGGCCAGGAAGCCCAGGGTGTGCACCGTGCCGCCGACGAAGCGGAACCCGATCACGTGAGTGCTGACCACGGCCGAGGCGAGCCCGATGAGCAGCCGGAACACATTGGAGGACATGCGCGCCGCGGCGGGGACGAGCGGGTGCATGGGCATGGCGTCGAAGCGCCGGTCGAGGCCGGAGACCGCGTCGGTGGCGGCGCGGAAGGCGGCGGAGACCGCGGTGAAGGCGCACGCCTGCAGGATGACGATGGGCGCCATGAACTGCGCGTAGCTGCTGAATCCCAGTCCGGCGAAGGACATCACGCGGTTGAGCGGGATGTAGAAGCTGGCGGTGAAGGTGATGGGTGCCAGGATGGCGGTGATGATTTCGCCGGTTTTGACCGAGGGCACGATGAGCCGCGCCGTGAGCACCCACCACTGGGCGAGGGTGGCGGGGGTGGCGCGGACGTTGGTGAGCCACCCGGCGGGTGCGGCCCCGACGGCGGTCATGACCGGGTCCGATCCTCGGCGCTGAAGCGCCCGTCCGTCGTCCGGAACCGGACCGACGGCGAATCGTCTTCGGCTTCTTCGGATTTGGCGATGTGCCCGGTGAGTTCGAGGAAGACGTCGTCGAGGGAGGGCCGCCGCAGCGCGATGTCGACGAGTTCCATTCCGGCCGTGTCGAGCCGGCGCAGCGCCTCGGCGAGGGTCTTGGCGCCCTCCGGTGCAGGGATGGCGATCCGGTCCGAATCCCCGGTCAGCGCTTCGCGATTGGCGGCGGGCAGCAGGTCGCCGAGGGCGCGGGCGATGGCGGGCAGGTCCTCGATGCGCAGCGGCACGATCTCGCAGTAGCTGCCGCCGGTGCGGGCCTTGAGTTCATCGGCGGTGCCGTCGGCGATGACCAGGCCGTGGTCGATGACGATGATGCGGTCGCAGAGTGCGTCGGCCTCTTCGAGGTACTGCGTGGTGAGCAGGGTGGTGATGCCGTGTTTGCGGAATCCGCCGACGAGGTCCCAGACGCCCTGCCGGCTGCGCGGATCCAGGCCGGTGGTGGGTTCGTCGAGGAAGACCACCTCGGGCCGCACCACGAGTCCGCAGGCGATGTCGATGCGCCGTCGCATGCCGCCGGAGTAGGTGCCGACGCGGCGTCCGGCGGCCTGCACCAGGTCGAATTCCTCGACGAGTTCGTCGGCGCGGGCGCGGGCGGCGCGTTTGCGCAGGCCCATGAGGCGGCCGAACATGACGAGGTTCTCGTACCCGGACAGAGCGTCGTCGAGGGCGGCGAACTGCCCGGTCAGCATGATGGATCGGCGGACCGCGGCGGCGTCGGTGACGACGTCGTGCCCGGCGACCAGGGCGCGCCCGCTGTCGGGGGCGATGAGGGTGGACAGGATATTGACCGTGGTGGTCTTGCCCGCGCCATTGGGTCCGAGGATGCCGAGTACCTCGCCGGGCGCGGCCTTGAAGGTGATGCCGCGCAGCGCCCGGACCGCGCCGAAGGATTTCTCGACGTCTTCGACGACCACGCCGTCGACGCCGGTGTGCACGCTGCTCGGGGGTGCGACCGTCCTGGTTTCCACGTTTGTTGTATCGGGTTTGCCACTGTCGGTGTTCACGGCGTCCCTCCCAGGTGTGCGTCGAGAATGCGTGCGATGGCCGCGAGCGCGTGCGGTGCGGTGAGTTCGTCGTGGCTGACGTCGATGTCGTGGTTGCTGATGGTCCCGGTGATCCAGGGTCGCCAGCCGGCGGGTCCGAAGATGTCGGAGGTGTGCACGGTGGCGCTGAAATACAGTGCGTCGCCGTGGAATACGGGCCGTTGGTAGCCGGTGCGGGTGGCGGCGGAGGCGTTGTAGGAGGCGGCCATGCGTTCCAGGGTCTGCGCGTCGACCAGGCTGACGCCGCCCATGCGGTCGCGGATCATGGCCGCGGCCTGTTCGGCGCTGGCGTCGGCGGGAATGTCGGTGATCCCGAAGACCGAGCCGAAGGCCGCGACGAAGGAGCCGGCGGTGAGCTGGTCGATGCTGTCACCGTCGATATCGGTGCTGTCCGCGTCGAGCAGGGCCAGGGTGCCGACCTCGTCTCCGGTTGCCTCTAGCTGGGCGGCGATCGCGTGGGCGATCAGGCCGCCGAAGGACCATCCGAGCAGATGATAGGGGCCGTGCGGTTGCAGTCGGCGAATTTCGGCCACGTAGCGCGCGGCAAAGTCGGCGATGCTACGGGCGTGCGGTTCGCCGGACAGGTCGGGGGCCTGCAGGCCGTAGATGGGACGGCCAGGGTTCAACGTGTCGGCGAGGCCGAGGTAGGTCCAGGCGATGCCGGAGGACGGATGGATGCAGAACAGGGCGGGCTCGTCGCCGCCGGGCCGGATCGGCAGCACCACGTCCAGGCCGAGTCCCGGGGGCGAATCCGCCCGGATGGCAGCGATTTCGGCCGCGGCCTGCTGGTCGCGCAGATACCGGCGTTCGGCCTCAGCGGCGAGCTCGGCGGCCGGTGAGGTGGCGAAATAGGCTGCGGCGGCGAGCGCGTCGGTCCACAGGTGGGCCAGCATGGTGATCTCGTGGCGGGGCAGCAGGGTTTCGGGGAAGGTGAAGGCGGCCTGCAGGCGGTCCCCGACCACGACGGCATTGATCTCGATCTCGGCGGTGACGGGCACGTCGGGGTGCTCGATGGCGTGCAGGTCGCCGAACTCGTCGGTGGGCAGCCAGCCGAGATCTTCGAGCCCGGCCGGAATGTCGGCGGTGGCGTAGCGGCCGAGGTAGTTGAAGCCGATGCGGCCGGGCACCCGGTCGGGCAGGTCGGCGGCGGTCTCGGGGTTGAGGTAGCGCAGCATGCCGTAGCCGATGCCCTTGTCCGGCACGGACATCAGCTGGTGCTTGACCGCCCGGATGGCCGTGCCCATGGCCGGTCCGCCGGCGAAGGCGTCGCGAATCGGGATGTCGGACAGGGCGAGTCGCACCGGGTACACGGTGGTGAACCAGCCGATGGTGCGCGAAAGATCAGCTCCCGGAACGATTTCCTGCTGTCGCCCGTGCCCTTCGAGCCGGATCAGCACCGCCGCGCCGGGTTCCATCCGCCAGCGCATGACGGCCAGCGTGAGCGCGGCCACCAGGGTGTCCTCGACGGTGCCGTCGAACAGCGCGGGCAGGGTGGTGAGCAGGGCGGTGGTGACGTCCGCGTCGAGCTCGATCTCGACGGTGCGGACGGCCGGCACCCGGTCGACGGCGGGATCGAGCGCGCGCGGCCCGATCGGCGGGTCGGGGGTGGCGGCCACCTCACGCCAGTAATCCAGTTCGGCCGTACGGGTTTCGCGTTGCGCGGCTTCCTCGAGCGCGTGCGCCCAGCGGCGCAGGGAGGTGCCGGTCTCCGGCAGGATCGGTGGCGTGTCCCCGCTGATCTGCGCCCAGGCGGCGATCAGGTCCGGAATGAGGATGCGCCAGGACACGCCGTCGATGACCAGGTGGTGGGCGACCAGGATGAGGCGGCCGCGGCGGTCGGCGGGGCTGCCCGGGGCCGGGTCCAGCCACACCAGCTGCAGGACGGTCCCAGTGGCCGGGTCGAGGCGGCCGAGCGCGGAATCCAGTTCGGTGACGGCGTATTCGCGCAGGTCGACCGCGTCGGCGGTGTCGAATTCGATGCGATGCAGGAGCGCGTCCACATCGACAGCGCCGGGTTCGCGGATGCTCATCCGCCAGTCGCCATCCGCGTAGGCGAGCTGGGCACGCAGGGCGTCGTGGTGGTCGACGACGGCGGTGACGGTGGCGACGAGCTGGTCGCGCCCGATGCCCTGCGGCAGTTCCAGCACCGCGGTCTGCGCGAATCTGCGGTGGTCGCCGCCGCGTTCGACCATCCAGCGCACGATGGGGGTGAGCGGCAGCTCGCCGACTCCGCCGCCGGGCAGCTCCTCGAGGACGACGGTCTCGCCCGCGGCCGCCGCGAGCGCGGCCAGCGCCGCGACGGTGCGATGCTCGAAGATCTGCAATGGCGTGAGTTCGATGCCGCGCAGCCGGGCACGGGAGACCAGCTGGATGGCGAGAATGCTGTCGCCGCCGAGGGCGAAGAACGAGTCGTGCACGCCGACCCGGTCGCGGCCGAGCAGTTCGGCGACGAGCTCGGCGAGCACGGTTTCCAGCTCGGTGCTCGGTGCCCGGTATTCGGTCGCGGCCTCGAACACCGGCGCCGGCAGCGCCTTGCGGTCGAGCTTGCCGACGGCATTGAGCGGGATGGCGTCGAGCACCACGAACGCGGTCGGCACCATATAACCGGGCAGCCTGTCGGCGGCGTGGGCGCGCACGGCGGCCAGGTCGACCTCGCGCCCCGGCTCCGGCAGCAGATACGCCGCGAGCGCGGTGGCGCCGCCGGGTCCGGGAACGCCCAGGGTGACGGCGAATTCGACGCCTTCGGCGGCGGACAGCGCGGCATCGATCTCGCCGAGTTCGATGCGCTGGCCGCGCACCTTGACCTGGAAGTCGGTGCGGCCCAGGTATTCCAGGCGCGGTTCGTCGAGGTAGCCGGTCCAGCGCACCAGATCGCCGGTGCGGTAGAGCCGTTCACCGGGACGCCCGTACGGGTCGGCGACGAAGCGAGCCGCGGTGAGACCGGGTCGCGCGTGATAGCCGCGCGCCAGGGCCGGTCCGGCCAGGTACAGCTCCCCGGCCACACCCATCGGCACCGGGCGCAGGCGGTCGTCGAGGACGAGGGTGCCCGCACCGCGGATCGGGGTGCCGATGGTGACCGGCTGTCCGGCGGTGAGGGGCTCGGAAGCCGTTGCCCAGATGGTGAATTCGGTGGGCCCGTAGAGGTTGATCAGTGTGCGCCCGCTCGACCACCGGGCCACCAGGTCCGGGCTGATGGCCTCGCCCGCCACGGCCAGCACTCGCACGCTGGACACCGCCTCCGGGTCCAGGGTCGCCAGCGCCGAGGGCGTGATCACCAGGTGTGTGACACCCTGCGCCGCAATGAGATCCGACAGCGCCTCGCCGCCGAACACCTCGGGCGGGGCGACCACGGCGGTGCCGCCGGACCCGAAGGCCATGAGCGCCTCGAAGGCCGAGGCGTCGAAACTCGGTGAGGCGACCTGGAGTACGCGGCAGTGCTCACCGAGGCCCAGCAGTTCCCGCTGGGCCCGCACGAGGTCGGCGATGCCGCGATGCGAGACGGATACGCCCTTGGGTGTGCCGGTGGACCCGGAGGTGTAGATGAGCCATGCGGGCTGATCCGGGTACGTGGTCATGGCGCGGATCCGGCTCTGCCCCACTGCGATCCGTACGCTGGAGGCGGCGGGATCGTCGAGTACCAGCCAGCCGACGGTGTCGGGCAGCAGCGGCCGGTGGGCGCTCGTGGTGAGCCCGAGCATCGCACGCGAGTCGGCCAGCATGTGATCGATGCGGTCCAGGGGGTGACGCGGGTCGATGGGCAGGAAGGCCGCCCCGGCCTTGGCGCAGGCCCAGATCGCGGTGATCAGCTCGACGCCGCGCGAGAGGGCCAGCGCCACAATCGTTTCCGATCCCGCTCCGGCGGCCGAGAGCTGCATGGCCAGCCGCTGGGAGGCGGTATCCAGCTCGCGATAGGACACCGCGCGCCCGTCGGCGATGATGGCCGGGCACAGGCGGTGGGCGGTGGCGGCGGCCCGGAAAACCTGGGCGAGTGTGGTGATCCGTTGGTGCCGCGGGCCGCGCAGCGGCACCAGCGCGGTCCGTTCGGCGGCGTCGAGCAGGTCGATATCCGACAGCCGGACCCCGGGGTCGGTGGTGACGGCGGTGAGGATCCGCTGCCACCGGGTCACCAGCCGCGCGGCGGTGGCCTCGTCGAACAGGTCGGTGGCGAAGGTGAGCGTGCCGTCGAGCCCGGCTGCCTCGGTGCCGGGCAGCGGGGTGCGCAGATCGAAGGTCAGGTCGAACTGCGAGGCGTCCCGCTCGATGGGCTCGACCGTCACCTTCAGCCCGGGGAATTCGACCGCCGGCGGCTGGAAGTTCTGCAGCGACAACGACACCTGGAACAGCGGATGCTGTGCCGTCGACCGCGGCGGGTCCAGGACCTGCACCAGCCGCTCGAACGGCACCTCCGCGTGCGCGAAGGCGTCCAGATCGGTGGCCCGCACCTGCGCCAGGAACTCCCGGAACCCCGTGGCGGGATCCACGGGTGTGCGCAGGGCGAGCGTATTCACGAACATGCCGACCAGGTTGTCGAGGGCCGCCTCCCCGCGCCCGGCCACGGCGGTCCCGATCAGAATGTCGGGCGTGCCGGACAGCCGCGAGAGCAGCACCGCCAGCGTCGCATGCAGCACCATGAACAGGCTGGTATCGCTCGCGGCCGCCAATTCGGTGAGCGCAGCGTGCAATCCGGCGTCGAGCCGGAACTCCATATCCGTGCTCCGCAGGCTCTGCACCGCCGGCCGCGGCCGGTCGGTCGGCAGCTCCAGCACGTCGGGCGTCGCCGCCAGCCGTTCCTTCCAGTACCGAATCTGCTGTGCGGCACGCGATTCCGGATCCGCCTCGTCGCCCAGTAGTTCCCGCTGCCAGATCGAATAGTCGGCGTACTGCACCCGCAACGCCGGTCGCTCGGCCTCCGCGCCGCCACTGCGCGCGAGATACGCCGTCACCAGGTCGGTGGCCAGCGGTGCCATGGAGGCCCCGTCCGCGCTGATGTGGTGCACCACCAGCACCACCACGTGCACCTCGGCCGGGCCGGTCAGCCGGAGCACGCGGACCCGCAGCGGGGCTTCGCGGGTGAGATCGAAGCCCGCCCCGGTGCTTTCGGCAATGGCCGCGCGCAGGTCCGGGCCGTCGCCCGTCTCGGCGAAGCTGATCTGCGGCGCGGCCGCTTCGGCGCTGAGCACCACTTGGCGGGGGCCGTCGGCGTCGGCGGGGTAGATGGTGCGCAGCGATTCGTGACGGGCGGCCACATCGGCGACCGCCGCGTGCAGGGCCGCCACATCCAGCTCGCCGGTCAGGCGCAGGGCCGCGGTGATGTTGTAGGCGGCGGAGCCCGGGTCCAGGCGGTTGAGGACCCACATCCGTTGTTGAGCCGGGGACAACGGGATTCGGTCCGGGCGGATGCGCGGGGCCAGTGCCGGCAGCCCGGGAGTCTCGGTGCCGGGGACGATGCGGGACGACAGTTGCGCGACGGTGGGCGCGTCGAAGAGGTCGCGCAGGGCGATGGTCGCGCCGAGGGCGGCGTTCACCCGGGCCACCACGCGGGTGGCGGTGAGCGAGTTGCCGCCGAGGTCGAAGAAGGAGCGGTCGATGCTGACGCGCTCGGCGTCGAGGACGTCGGCGAAGACCTGGGCGACGGCCGTTTCGACGGCGGTGCGCGGGGCCAGGTAGCGCTGGTCGAGGGTCGCGAAATCCGGTGCGGGCAGCGCATTCCGGTCGAGCTTGCCGACCGGTGTCAGCGGCACATCGTCGAGTGCGATCAGGTAGCTCGGCACCATGTAGCCCGGCAGCGCGGCGGCGACGCGGGTGCGCAGCAGTTCGGTGTCGAGGGTGTGCCCGGCCGCGGCGACCACGTAGGAGACCAGCACCGTCTGCCCGCCCGGGCCGGGGCAGCCCAGGGTGGCGGCGTAGTCGACCTGCTCGTCGGCGGCCAGCACCGCGTCGATCTCGCCGAGTTCGATGCGCAGGCCGCGGATCTTGACCTGGAAGTCGCTGCGGCCCAGGTACTCCAGCTCCAGCTGTGCGCCGTCGGGTGTCTTGACCTCCACCCAGCGCACCATGTCGCCGGTGCGGTACATGCGCGCGCCGGGCGCGGTGTACGGGTTGGCGACGAAACGGGCGGCGGTGAGCCCGAATCGGTTGAAGTAGCCGCGGGCCAGTGCGGGACCGGCCAGATACAGCTCCCCGGTCACCCCGGTGGGCACCGGCCGCAGCCAGCCGTCGAGCACCAGGGCGGCCGCGCCGCGAATGGGCGCGCCGATGGTGATGGGTTCGCCCGCCAGCAGCTCACCCGGCCCGGTGGCCCACACGCTGAATTCGGTGGGGCCGTACAGGTTCACCAGGCGCCGCCCGGCGGACCAGGCGGCCACCAGTTCGGGCCCGGCCGCCTCACCGGCCACCGAGAGGCAGCCGAGTTCGTCGAGTCCCGCCGGATTCATGGTGGCCAATACCGACGGCGTGATGACCGCGTGTGTCACCCCTTCGGTGCGCAGCAGTTCCTCGAGTGCGCTGCCGCCGTACACATCCGGCGGCGAGATGACCAGCCGCCCGCCCGCGCCGTGTGCCATGAGCAGTTCGTGCACCGAGGCGTCGAAGCTGGGGGAGGCCACCTGCAGGGTGCTGGAGGCCTCGTCCAGATCCAGCAGACTCTGTTGCGAGGCAACGAGGTTGGCGAGTCCGCGATGGCTCAGCAGCACCGCCTTGGGCTTGCCGGTCGAGCCGGAGGTGTAGATGAGGTAGGCGGTCTGGGCGAGGTTGATGGGCCCGCCGCGTTCGGCGTCGGTGATGTGCGCGTCGGACACCGTCATGACCCGGCGGATGGTGTTGAGGTCGTCGAGCAGCAGCCAGTCGATACTGCCGGGCAGCGTCTCGCCGACCGCGCACACCGTCACCCCGATGGGCGCGCGGGAGTCGCTCAGGATGTGCTCGATGCGCTCGACCGGATAGCTGGGGTCCAGCGGCAGGAACGCCGCCCCGGTCTTGGCCAGGGCCCACACCGCCACCACGGATTCCACCGACCGGGTCAGGGCCAGCACCACGAAGCTCTCGCGGCCGACCCCGCGCCGCAACAGGACTCGTGCGAAGCGATTGGACCAGGCGTCGAGGTCGCGGTAGGTCATGCTGAGGGCGCCGGAGCTGAGGGCGATGCCGTCCGGATTGATACGCGCGCCCGCGGCCAGGATGTCGGGCAGGGTGCGCAGGGGGGTGGGCGTGCCGCCGCGTACGGGCAGCAGCTGGGTGCGTTCGATCGGATCGCAGTGCTGCAGTTGCGCGGTGCGGCGCTCGGGATGGTCGGCGATCTGGTCGAGCAGCAGTACGAACCGGTGGAGCAGCCGGCGCGCGGCCGCCTCGGGCAGCTCGTCGGCCATGAATTTGACGGTGATGGTGAGGCTTTCGCTGCCGTCGGCGGCGCGCTGCGGGATCACCATGAGGTTCAGCGGGTAGGGGGTGGCGTCGGTGCCGGACACGTCGAGGATCCGCATGCCCGCGATATCCAGTGCGCGCGAGAGGGTTTCACGGTCGATGGGATAGGACTCGAAGACGGTGAGGGTGTCGAACAGCTCGGGCAGCCCGACCGCCCGGTGGATGGCGGCCAGCCCGACGTGCTGGTGGTCCAGCAGCCGCGCCTGCTCGGCCTGCACCCGGGCCAGCAGATCGCCCACGCGCTCACCGGGATCCAGCCGCACCCGCACCGGCAGGGTGTTGATGAACAGCCCCACCATCTCCTCGACCCCGGCCAGCTGCGGCGGCCGCCCGGAGACGGTGCCGCCGAACACCACGTCGGTGCGGCCGGTGAGCATGGTCAGCAGCAGCGCCCACGCGGCCTGCACGGCGGTGTTCACCGTGGCCCCGGCGGTGCGCACGGTGTCGGTGAGCCGCTCCAGTCGCGCCGCGGTGAATTCGGCCGAGACCATGCCGGATTCGGTCGAGGTGATGCCCGCGAGGGTGGGCACCGCGCGGGTCGGTGCGTCGACCCCGGCCAGCGCCTCGGTCCAGGCCGCCAGGGACGCGGCGTCGTCCTGCTGATCGAGCCAGGCTAGGAATTCGCGATACGAGTGTGCCGGAGCCTGCGCGATCTCGTGCCCGGTGACCGCGGCCAGGTATCCGGCCAGCAGTTCGCGCACCACCAGCGGCGTGGACCAGCCGTCCAGGGCCAGATGGTGATTGGTCATGAGCAGCGTGTACGCCTCGGGTTCGGTGCGTACCAGGCTGAAGCGCAGCAGCGGCGGCCGGGCGAGGTCGAAGCGGGTGCCCGCGTCCACGGCGATGAGCCGGGCCAGTTCCCGCTGCCGTTCGGCCGGTTCCTCGATGCTGGTGAGATCGATGTCCTGCCAAGGGATCTCGGCCTCGCCGAGCACGAGCTGCCGGGGGCCGTCGGCGGTCTCGACATAGGCCACCCGGAGCACCTCGTGCCGGGCCGTCAGCGCCGCCGCGGCCGTGCGCAGCCGCGCGGCATCGACCCGGCCGGCCAGCGACAGTCGGGTCTGGACGGTGTACCCGTCGGCGGTGTCGGTGTCGTAGCGGGCGTGGAAGAGCAGGCCGTACTGCAGCGGCGACAGCGGCCAGACCTCGGTGAGGTCCGGGTACTCCCGCTCCCAGGCGTCGATCTGCGCCTGATCCACCGTGACCAGCGGGAAGTCCGAGGGCGTGTGCCCGCCGGCTCCGGCGTGCCGGGCATGGGCCACCAGCGCGGTGACCGCCCGCCCCCACAGCCGCGCGAACTCCCGCACCTGCCCGGGCGTGAGCAGCCGTGAGGCGTAGGCCCAGGTCACCTCGAGGCCGGCGGCGGTGTGGAAGGCATTGATGTCGACGACCGCCGCCAGCGGTGCGCGATCGTCCTGGGTGGCGGCGAATCTGACCGGCACCCACGGGGTTTCCGCGCCGCCCGGATGCTCCACCCCCGCGCCCGTGCGACCGAGATAGTTGAAACTGATCTGCGGCGTGGGCGAATCGTCGAGCGGGTTGGGTCCCGCACCGAGGTAGCGCAGCATGCCGAAGCCCACGCCCTTGTCGGGAATCGCCCGCAGCTGCTCCTTCACCGCCTTCAGTGCCGCGCCCGCCGCGGGCCCGCCCCGGAAGGCGTCGTCGAGGTCGAGGTCGCCGAGGTCGAGCGCCACCGGGAACACGCTGGTGAACCAGCCGATGGTGCGTGAGATGTCCGCACCCGGCAGCACCGATTCCTCACGCCCGTGCCCCTCCACGGTGAGCAGCGTCCGGCGGGTGCGCCGCCAGCGGCTCGCCGCCAGCGCCAGCGCGGTGAGCAGGGCGTCGTCGAGTCCGCAGTGGAAGCGCGCCGGAATGAATTCCTGTGCGGCCGTGGCGGTATCGCTGTCGATGACGGTCCGCAGCTGCCCCATGGTGGCCACGGTGTCGAGCTCCGGATCCAGGGCCCGGGTGCCCAGCCGCGGGTCCGGTGTGGTGAGGATCCGCCGCCATTGCGGGATCTCGGCCGCGCGCGCCGGGGTCTGCTCGACCTGCCCGTGCGCCCAGCGCCGGAACGAGGTCCCCACCGGCGCGAGCGGTCCGCCCGCCCAGGCGGTGGCCAGATCCGGCAGCAGGATGCGCCAGGACACGCCGTCGGTGACCAGGTGGTGCAGCACCACCCACAGCAGTGGCAGGGCGTCCTCACGGTCGATGAGCACGAAGCGGGCCACGATCCCGGCGGCGGGATCCAGCAGGTCGGCCGCGCGCTGCAGTTCGTCCTCGCCGTCGGTGCCGGGTGCGGCGGTCACGGTTTCGATGAGGGCCCCGGCCTCGATCGTGCCGGGCGCGCCGACCCGCCACTCCCACGGGCCGCTACCGTTCGCGGGCCGGTGGGTGAGGGTGCTGCGCAGCAGGTCGTGCCGGTCGAGCAGGGCCTGCACCGCGATCGTGAGCCGGGATCGGCCGGCTTCGCCGGAGGCGAAAGTGTCTTCAGTGCCGGAGGCGAGAGTGTCTTCAGTGCCGGAGGCGAAAGTGTCTTCAGTGCCGGAGGCGAAAGTGTCTCCAGCGCCGGAGGCGAAAGTGTCTCCAGCGCCGGAGGCGAGAGTGTCTCCAGCGCCGGAGGCGAAAATGTCTTCAGCGCGGGGGAGCGGAATCAGCACGGCCTGAGCGAATCTGGGCCAGGTCTCGCCCTGCTCGAGCATGGCGTGCACGATCGGGGTGAGCGGCACCGGGCCCACCGCGCCGCCGGGCAGTTCCTGGACCACCGGGGCGGTCACCTCGGTGGCGACGACGGCCAGCGCCGCGACGGTCTTGTGCTCGAACACGTCCCGGGCCCGCAGCCCGAGTCCGGCCGCCTTGGCGCGCGCCACCAGCTGGATGGCCACGATGCTGTCGCCGCCGAGGGCGAAGAAATTGTCGTCCGCCGCAACCGATTCCACCCCGAGCACCGCGGCGAAGACCTCCGCGAGCGCACGTTCCCGCTCGGTGGCGGGCGCGCGACCGGCGCGGGGGCCGGATCCGAAATCTGGTCTGGGCAGCGCGCGGCGATCCACCTTGCCCGCCGGGGTGAGCGGCAGCGAGTGCAGCACCATCACGACCGACGGCACCATGTGCGCCGGAAGCGACTGGGCCACCGTGGCTTTCACCTCCTCCGGCGCGACCACCGAATCGGCCGCCAGCACGTAGGACACCAGCGCGGTCGCACCGCCGGGCGTGGTCGCGCCCACCGTGACCGCCATCTCGACCCCCGGATACCGCGCCACCGCGGCGTCCACCTCGCCGAGTTCGATACGGAAGCCGCGCACCTTCACCTGGGTGTCGCCGCGGCCCAGGTACTCCAGTTCCCAGCGGTCGCCGCGCCGGCGCCACCGCACCAGGTCGCCGGTGCGGTACATGCGCGCGCCCGACGCGAACGGGCTGGCCACGAAACGCTCGGCGCTCAGGCCGATGCGCTGGTGGTAGCCGCGGGCCAGACCAGGCCCGCACAAATACAGTTCACCCGTCACGCCCGGCGGCACCGGACGCAGCCACGGATCGAGGACGACCGCCCCCATGCCCCGCGAGGGCGCGCCGATCGTAATGGGATCGCCGGGGGCGAGCGGGGCGCTCAGGGTGGCGGTGACGGTGGCCTCGGTCGGGCCGTAGCCATTGATGACACACCGCCCGGCCCAGCGGACCGGCAGCTCGGGCGGGCAGGAGTCGCCGCCCACCACCACGGTGCGCAGCCGCGGCAGCGTGTCCGGTTCCAGCGAACCCGCCACGGCCGGTGTCACATTCAGGTGGGTGACCTCCAGGTGCCGCAGCACCCGCGCCAGCTCTTCGCCCGCGTAGGCGGCCGGCGGCACCACCGCCACCGTCGCGCCGACCGCGAGGGCGACCAGCAGCTCCTCCACCGAGATGTCGAAACTCGGCGAGACCGCGTGCGCCACCACGGCATCCGATCCGACGCCGAACGCGGCTCCGGAACTGGTGACCAGATTCGTCAGGCCGCGATGGGTGACCGCGACGCCCTTGGGCAGCCCGGTCGAGCCGGAGGTGTAGATGAGGTAGGCGACCTGGTCCAGGTGCAGGGGCGCACGCCGGTCGGCGTCGGTGATCGGACCGGAATCGCTTGCGGCGATGAGCTTCTCGGTGGCCGGGTCGTCCAGCACCAGCCACTCGACCCGATCCGGCAGGGCCGCTTGGGAACCCGCCACCGTCACGCCCGCGACCACGCCGCTGTCGGTGAGCATGTGCTCGATGCGGTCGATCGGATAGCCGGGGTCGACGGGCACGAACGCCGCGCCGGTCTGGGCGACCGCGCACATGGCCAGCACCGACTGCGCGGAACGCGGGATCGAGATCGCCACCGTGCGTTCCGGTCCGGCCCCCGCCGCGATCAGCACCCGGGCCAGCCGATCGGTGTACTCGGTGAGCTCACGGTAGTTGAACGCGGTCCCGTCCACCCGCAGGGCGATGGCCGACGGGTTCCGGCCCGCCCCCGCCGCGAGGATCTCGGGCAGCGTGCGCGGACCGGTGCCCTCGCTGCCCTGTGCGGGGGCCAGTTCGGCGCGTTCCGTTTCGGAGAGCGCGGTCACCGCCGCCAGCGGTTGTTCGGAGCCACCGGCCAGGAAGCGGTGCAGGAACTCCAGGAAGCGCGCGTGCAGCACCGCGAGTTCGGGCTCGTCGTAGCGGTTCGGATTGGCCTGGAAGTCGATGTGCGTGCGTTCAGCGCCGCCGCCCGGATAGACGTTCACGAACAGGTCGTCGATGAGGCCCGAGGTCAGCACGTGCAGCTGCCCGGTGACCCCGCCCAGGCGGATGCGGGTGTCGGCGAGCATGAGATTGACCGTCGGGCCGAAGCCCGCCACCTCGTCCATGGCCCAGCCGAGGTCGCGGATGATGTCCTCCTGCCGGTACCGCTGGCGGCGCAGCGCGGCGGTGAGTTCACCCTGGGTGGCGCGGATGAGATCGCCGACCGTGGCGGTGGGGGAGGGACGCAGCCGCAGCGGCACCACATTGGCGACCATGCCGCCGGAGCGGCGCAGGACGGCGGTGGTGCGGCCGGACACCGGCAGGCTCAGCACGATCTCGCCCGCCCCGGTCATGGCGCCGACATAGGCGGCGAAGGCGGCGACCACGACCGGCGCCGGACTGGTGGACAGGGCGGTGGTGAGCGAATCCAGCAGGGCCGCCGTGGATTCCGGCAGTGTGCCGCTGAGCAGGCGGGGGTGGGCGTCGACCGCGCCGGTGCGCTTGCCCAGCTGCGCCGGTTCGGGCAGGCCCGCCAGATGCGCGCGCCAGTACTCCCGGTCGGCCTGGAGCTTGTCCGAATCCCGGTATGCCGCATCGGCTTCCACGATGCGCTGCAACGGCTCGGCCCGGCCGGGCGGAATCTCGTGCCCGGCGGCGGCCTCGTTGTAGATCTCGGACGTGCGCTGCAGCATGGTGAGCGCGCCGACGCCGTCGATCAGGATGTGGTGGAACCGCGAGTACCAGTACCAGTGGTCCGGGCCCAGGCGCAGCATGGCGATCAGGCACAGCCGGTCGCGGGTCAGGTCCAGGGGCGCGGTGTACTCGGCGTGCATCCACGCTCGCGCAGCGGCCGCCGGATCGGGCGCGCCGCTCAGGTCGACGGTGTCGATCGCGTCGTCGAGCGTGGTGTCCACGAGCTGCCGGGGCAGCTCGTCGATTTCTGTCAGGCGCAGGTAGCCGGTGCCGAACTCGCGCCCGGCGCGGCGGATCGCGTCGGCGAGCAGCTGCACGTCGACGGGGCCGGCGAGCTCCACGTACTGGGCGATCGAGACGGGCGTGTCACCCGCCAGCTGCTGGGCGAACCAGATGCCGCGCTGGGCCGCCGAGAGAGCGAAGGCCGCGGACGAATCAGGGGTGGATGTGGACAGGGTGCTGAAAACCATTCTGAAACATCCTGCGGGCGATGATGATTCGGTACGGTCAGGCTGCAGCCTCCCGTGCCGGCGGCAGTTCCGCCGCGGTGAGCGGGGCGTCCGAACCGGTGAGGTACTGCACCAGCGTGGAGCGGTCGTCGAGCACCAGCCAGCAGCTCGGATCGGTGATCCGCTCCCGGCCGTCCTTGGTGGTGACGCCGAAATCGGCACGGGCCACCGTGGTTTCGGTGGTGAGCGGCACCGGAATCGCGCCGATCTTGGTGATGGCCAGACGGGACACCGCGGCCTCCAGCTGCGGGGTCTCCGCGATCGCGATGCGGGCCCCCGGGTGGGCTCCGAGCCGCAGCAGCATGCGCGCGAGGCGGTTGCTCCAGCGATCCAGTTCGGCGTAGCTCAGTTCGCAGTCGGCGGCGGTCATCGCGATGGCGGCGGGCGATTCGACCGGCTTGCACATCGAACATCATCCTCTCGGAGGGGCGCTTGCGGTGGCGTTCGGTATGTATCTACTGTCGCCGCCGCGCGCCGTGGCCGATAGCGACCACAGTGCTGCCGGAACCCGCTCCGAGGGTGCGGATGAACCCACCCTGGGGTGGGTGGAAGATCAGCCGCCCAGGCCCTCCATGGTCTGGGAGATCATGGCGATGGAGTCGCGCGGGCTCAGCGCCATGGCTCGGAGCTGGTCGAACATCACGCCGTAGCGGCGTACCTCCGGGTGGCCCTCGATCAGCTCGTCACTGGCGATGCCCTCCACGTAGACCAGCTCCGGGTCCGCGGGGTCCGGGAAGTCCAGCAGCGTGAAGGAGCCCAGCATGCCCGGGTGCGCGCCGGCGTCGAAGGGCAGGATCTGCAGGATCACATTGCGCTTCTCGGTGTGCTCCAGCAGCAGGGTGAACTGCTGGAACATCACCTCCGGGCCGCCCACCAGCCGGCGGATGACGGCCTCGTCCAGCACCACCCACAGCTCCAGCGGATCGTCCTTGGTGAGCACCTTGGCCCGCTCCTGGCGCGCCCGGATCCGTTGCTCGATAACCTGATCCGAGATCTTGGGCATGGTGGTCTGGTACACCGCGTTCGCGTACGCCTCGGTCTGTAGCAGGCCGGGGATATAGGTGGACTGGAAGAACCGAGCCGAGAGCGCCTCGGCTTCGAAGTTGATGTAGGCGCCGTAGACCTCCGACACCGCATCCTCGAAAGACCGTGCCATGCCTGGGCGGAGCGCATCCACCAGCAACTGCAAGGCATCTGAACGTTGCGGCTCGCCGATGCCGTAGAGGTCCAGCATGGCCGTCAGGGTGCGGCGCTGGGGCCTGGCCTGAGCGGTTTCGATGCGGTAGAGGGTGGTCACGTTGATGCCGGTCTTGGCGCTGACCACTTCTTTGCTGAGCTGCGCGTTCTCGCGCATCTCGTGCAGCATCGCTGCGAGCCGCCGCAAACGGACGGTGAGCACGGTGCGCTTGCCTGCCATGACAACCCTTTCCCTTGTCGCACTTGCTAGAACGCAGTATTGCGTTCTTGCATTTGTAAGAGCATGATCCAGCTAGCCTATTCGTGAACAACCGATCCGATGACCGGTATAGCTGAATCCGGAGACCAATCATGTTGGTGCGATTAGTGATGCTGTCGGGTGCGTATAGGGAGTCTCGATGACCATGTCGATAGCCGGTGTCCTGCCGACCGCTCCGCAATTGCTCTGTGCCTTCCAGGGGAGGCGATTTCAAGATCGAGTGTTGCTACGGTCGGCGCACGCACTCGCCGAACTGCACGAACGTCGCGGCCAGGTACGGGATCCCATGATGGTCAGCGAGATCGATTGTCGCCGCAGCGAACTCGTTGACGATATCAATGATTGGGTGGAACAGGAACTGCCGCAACACCGCAACGGCGCCACGCTGCACACCGAGAGCCTGGGCGCGGTCGTCGACCGCATGGCCCGGAGCTGGGTGGAGGCCAATCAGGTGATCGATCACGAGGGCGCGGCCAGTGATAACACCCATAAACACTGGTACCACCTGGCCGAACTGGTGGACGGCTACACTGATCTCGTAATCGACGTGGCCGGTGGCCGCCGCCGTTTACCAGAACAATGATTCCAAATGCATTGACACAATTGATGTATTGCCACCGAATCGTTGATCGTCAGCGGTGACGTCAGCCGAGTCGTGCTATCGGACCAATAGGTCGCTCGAACCGTAGGACGTCGCCCGCCCGAGACGGCGGGCGCAACGGGGCGCCCCGCCCGGCGTGCCGCGTGGTCGACTGGCGCGGCACGCCCGCCTGGATAAATTGCGGAGCGCCCCAAAACCATCCGTGCGGTTTTTGTTCACGCCATGTTTCATTCACGTGGCGGCGGATTCACAACAATGCGGGTGAAATACGGCGTTTCACAATTCGAGGGAGGGAGTTCTTCATGAACACGGGCGAGGGCGCGGCCACCGAGCTCTACCGGCGGGCCCAGGACGGCACATTCCGCCTGGAGGTGGGGGCGGCGCGCACCTGCGCCGCACACTTCCTGCGGTTCGCAGACGCACTGGACCCGCAAATCGAGCGTAGCCACGATACTCATACCCTCACCGGCTTCGGTGATTTCGACTCCGCCCACCAACTCCGGCGCGGTTTCGAACACAAGGGCCGCCAGCTCACCGAGGCCCTGAGCGCCCTGCGGCACTCCGCCCTCGACATGGCCGCCGCCTACCTGCTGGCCGCCGGCCTGATCGAGGCCACCGACGCCACCTACTCGCGCACCCTGCTGGCCGCCACCGCCGGCCTCTGAGACTTCGGGTCTTGTTGATCCCTCACCCGGAGAAGGTTGGGCCGGTATCCGTCGAACGGGTACCGGCCCAATTCTTGTCGTCCGGACCCGGCGCTGTCGGTGGACCGCCAACCCGTTCCGCCGCAGCCGATCTCATCCGTTCCCGGAGAACGCCACCGTCGTCCCCACCCCGATGATCATCGCGCCGCCGGTGGTCCCCACCGCTTCCAGCCGCCGCGGCGAGCGCACGAACACTCACGCGCCGATGCCGCGCCGAGCGCCCACGCCACATCCGAAAGCACCTGCAGCACCGGGAAGATCACCGCCGCCACTCCGAATGCCACCACATGCGACACAGGCACCATCCCCCCAGGGTATCCACGGTGGATGCCGGATGCGGCTGTTCCGCTCGGAAGCTGTTGGGGTCAGCGGGTTTTCCAGTAGTTGTCGGGGCCTACCAGGTTGAGGATGGTGCGGGAGGGGGCCTCGAGGTTGGGTTCGAGGGAGGAGTCGACTGCGAGGTTGATGTAGAGGGAGTAGGACTCGTAGAGGTAGCGGTATTCCTGGCTGCCCCAGCTGGAGTAGGTGGCCTTGAAGAGGGTGTCGGTGTTGGCCTGGCAGACGCTGGAGCCGACGCCCTGGGTGGGGCACCAGACGTCCCAGATCTGGTCCTGGCCCTTGAGGCCGTTGTAGAGGGTTTCGGCCTCGGTGTTGGAGGGGAAGGCGAAGACCTCGATGGAGGTCAGGATCTTCTCTGAGGCGTCGAGGTAGACACCGGTCATCATCTGCTGGCACTTGTTGTTCTGCAGCGCCGTCTTCACGTTCTGCGACATATTGCTGGAGACGCAGTCCTTGGGGCCGAAGGAGCGACGAGTGAACACCACGCCCTTGCTGTCGGTGAAGCTCTGCGGCAGTAGGGCGTCCGCGGTGAACGGGGTCTTGTCGGTGGACTGCTTGTTGAGGGTGTTCTTGTCGAAGCCCGCGGTGGTGCTGGTCGGCGGGGCCGTCGTGGTCACGGTGGTGGTCGTGGAGGCGCCGGCGGCCGAGTTCTTGCTGGAGTCCTTGCCGGTGAGCACCACCGCGCCCACCGCGATGGCGATGACCAGTACCACCAGCAGGACGCCGAGGATCACCTTGAGTGCCGTGTTCGCCGAATTGGACTGCGGTGCGGTCGAATACGCCACCGGCTGCTGTGGCGTGGACCAACCAGTCGGTGGGCTCGGCGTGGTCGGCGAGCCGAACGCCACCGTCGCCATGGCGGGCGCACTGGCCGGCTGCCCGGCGTGCCGATCCAGCACCGCCAGCGCCTCGGGCACATAGTTCGCACCATCGGGCGTCAGATACACCGCCCGCAGCGTGTCACTCCACTCCGTCGCGGAGGGCCTGGCGTCCGGCCCGAATCCGCCATTGCCGAAGGCCCGGTCGAACAGCGCCCGCACCCGCGGATCGAGATCGGCGGGCACCCCGGACGGCTGCCACGGCGCACCGGGCGACCCCGCCCCGGCATCCGGCAGCAACGTCCGATACACCAGCACCGCCAGGTCGTACCGATCCTTCAACCGGTCGTGGGCCGCGTCGAGCGTCGTCGGCCCGGCCGTGTCGATGACGTACGCCAGCGGCGCGGCCGGCTGCCACAGCACGTTCTTGGCGGACAGGTCCCCGTGTACGAATTGCCGTTCCTCGAGCACCCGCGCGATGTCGCTCAGCCGGATCGCCAGTCCGGCCCGGAAATACGACGCCACCTGCCCGGGCGCGGCCCACAGCTGATCCAGCGTGCGCGGCCGCCCGTCCGGCTGCAGGAAGTCCATGGGAATCAACGGCAGCACGGTCCCGGCCAGCATCCCCTCGTGCAGCACCAGATCGATCGGCCAGTTCACCGCCTCGGCGGCGTCCCCGGTGGACCCGCCCGCGGCCTCGGCGGCGAGGACGGTCTGCCGTCCGAAGAACATGGCCTGCCGCGCCGATTCGATGGCGTCGGGACCGGTGACCGGAGTCCGGTACAGCTTGTAGAGCCGCTGCTGCCCACGCGGATCCCGGCACAGGTACTGCACCGACCGGCTGCTCGCGGTATAGAACGGTTCGTTGTCCCCGTCATAGGACTCACCGGACAACCCTGCTACGACCACCATCGAACTACCCCCGCCCGAGCAGTAACTCCGACAACGCGAACGAACCCGACAACGCGGTGAGCCTAACCGCTCAACTGTCCGCCGCGCCCGGCAATAAACGCAAGACACCGCTGACCGTCCCCTCATTCGCGGTCAGCGGTGTGGTGCGGTCGACCCGAAAGCTGACCTGGCAGTCAGCGCAGCGCCGCACGACCTTTCAAGCGGCCCAGGATCACCAGGGCGAGCAGCGTGACCAGCACCAGCAGCGTGGTACTGGCCGCGGCATCGAAGACTTCGCCGCGGTCGGTGGCCGCGAAAATGGCCACCGGCAGGGTTTTCCAGGTCGCGGGGTAGACCATGATGGTCGCCCCCAGCTCACCCATGGACAGTGCGATGGCCAGCCCCGCCGCCGCGCCGAGCGCGGGCAGCAGCAGCGGCAGCGTGATCCGGAACAGGACCCGCGCCGGTCCGGCGCCGAGCGATTCGGCGGCCTGCCGGTAGCCGGGGTCGAGCCGATCCAGCGCCGCCGAGACCCCGCTGAAGGCGTAGGCCAGCACGAGCACCGTATGCGCCAGGATCACGATCCATTTGGTCCCGCCCAGCAGCAGCGGCCGCTCGTTGAAGGTGATGAGCACGCCCAGGCCGATCGCCACCGACGGCACCGCGACCGGCACATGGAACACCGCGTCGGTGAGCCGCCGCAGCCAGCCGGGGGCCTCCATCGACGCCAGCGCCGCCCAGGTGCCCAGCGCCAGCGAGAGCAGTCCTGCCAGCAGCGCGGTCTGCAGGCTCACCGACAGGCTCGCGGACTCCTCTCCCGACAGCGCCCGGGAGAAGTTCGCGAACCCCAGCTGCGAGGGCAGCGGCCCGTTCCAGCGTCCGGCCAGTGCCGCCGCCACCACGGTCGCGATGGGCGCCACGAACACCACGGCGACCACGACCCCGAACACGGCGAGCACCGCGGCCCGCCCGCGCCTGGTCCACACCAGCATGGTTCAGCTCTCCTTCCGCGCACCGGTGAGGCGCGCGAACAGCAGTCGGTATCCGAGATACAGGCCGAGCGACAGCAATACCTGCACCGAGGCCAGCACCGCGGCTCCCGGCAGATCGAAGGTGACGATGCCGCGCGTGTAGATCAGCGCGGGCAGCGTGATGACGCCCTTGGCCCCGGTGAACAGCACGATGCCGAATTCGTTGAGGGTCAACAGCAGCGTGAGGCTGCCACCCGCCGCCAGCGCGGGCCACGCCTCCGGCATCACCACCTGCGCCAGCACCCGCCACGGCGAGGCGCCCAGACTGGAGGCCACATCCAGCTGTTCGCGCGGCAGCTGCGCGAACGCGGCCAGCAGCGGCCGCACCACGAACGGCGTGAAGAAGGTGACCTCGGCGAGGATCACGCCCCAGGGCGTGCTGAGGAAGTTCACCACCGGCCGCGTACCACCGGTGATCTGGTTGATGAGCGCGTTCACCGCCCCCGCTGTCCCGTACAGGAACGTGAAGGCCAGTGTCACCAGGAAGGACGGCAGCGTCAGCACCGAGTCGATGAGCCGACCCACCAGCTGCGAACCCGGAAACGGCACGAATGCCAGCACGATCGCCAGGAATGTCCCCAGCAGCAGGCAGCCGATGGTAGAGCTGACCGCGATGGTCACTGTGCGCGTCAGCGCATTCCGGAACGACTCTTCGGCCAGCACCGCCGACCAGGTCCCGACCCCTCGCCCGGACTTGGTCTTGGTCGACTCCAGCAGCACCCGCACGATCGGATACACCGCGATCAGCAGCACCGTCAGCACCGGCGGCAGTGTCCACAGCACCGGCCGCCACGACCGTCCCGGCTCGCGAGTCCCGGGAGCCTCTGCCGCGGAAGGAGATTCGAGCAGAGCGGTCACGACGACCTCCCGTCCCGCACCGCGGCCGACCCGGCGAACAGCTCGGACCCCTCGTCGGCGGTCACCTCGCGCCGTCGCGACACCGTCCGCCGTTCTTCCCGCAGCGGGCTCGATGTCACTGCGGCATAGTCGAATTCACCCGTGTCTCGACGGGTCGGGGAGGCGGTCATGCGCGGACCTCGCCGTCGGCGGCGGAGTCGGTGCCGATGCCCGGCGGGATGAGCACCCCGGCCGGGTCGGGGAAGCGTACGCCGATGTGGTCGCCGGGCGCGATCTCGGTGTGGCCCAGGACATCCGCGGTGAGCTCGGCGGAGATGCCCGCCACATCGAGGTGCAGCCGGGTCGAAGCGCCCTTCCAGACGCTGGTGATCACGGTGGCGCGCAGCGCATCTCGTTCGGTGAGCGGCACGATGCGCACGGTGTGCGGCCGGACGCACAACTGGGCGTCGGCATTCGGTGCCCAGTCCGGGCGTCCCACGCCGGGCGGCGGCGCGTCCGCGCGCAGCGTGTGCTCGCCCACGGTCACCAGCGCGGCGGTGCCGGAGACGTGTTCGACCGCGCAGGCCAGCAGATTCGCGCCGCCCAGGAAGGAGGCGGTGAATTCGGTGGCGGGCTGCTGCCACAGTTTGTGCGCGGTATCGATGTCGACCAGCCGCGCGTCGCGCATGACCGCGATGCGGTCGGCCAGCGCGAGCGCCTCGGCCTGGTCGTGGGTCACGTACAGCATCGCCGTGTCCGGCAAGGCCTTTCGCAGCTGCTGCAGCTCGCCGAGCATGTTCTGGCGCAACTGCGCGTCCAGCGCCGCGAGGGGCTCGTCGAGCAGCAGCACCCGGGGCCGGATGGCGAGCGCCCGCGCGATGGCGACGCGCTGCTGCTGCCCACCGGACAGCTCGCGCGGCAGCCGCTTGGCGTAGGCGCCCATGCCGACCATGTCCAGGGCTTCGGTCACCCGGGCCCCGATCTCGTTGCGCGGCACGCGATGTGCCTTCAGCCCGAAGGCCACATTGTCGTGCACCCGCATGTGCGGGAACAGCGCGTAGGACTGCACCACCACCCCGATGCCGCGCTTGGCGGGGGAGAGGTCGGTGACGTCGCGGCCGGCCAGCCGCACCGCGCCCGAGGTGGGCCGGACGAACCCGGCCAGCGCCTTGAGCGCGGTGGACTTGCCGGAACCGCTGGGCCCCAGGAGCGCGACCGTTTCCCCCGCGGCCACTCGCAGGTTGAAATCGGCCAGTGCCACAGTGGATTTACGGCCGCGGCCGTAGGTGACTCCGACCCGGTCGAACACGATGGCCGGTTCGTCGGTGGTCTCGCCGGCCACCGTGGATGTCGTCAACGCGGAGGACATGGTTGCTGCTCCTGGGGCTGGTATCGGACTGACGCCGTGCGCTAGCTACCGGTGGCCTTGGTGTAGGCGGCCACGTCGGCGTCGAGGTTGTCGAGCACGGAGGTCCAGTCGAGGTGCAGGACGGTCACGTCCTTGATGGTCGCGGCCGGGGACGGACCGTTGCCGGTGGCCGGGGCGCTCGCCAGATCCGTGCGGGACGGGATGGCGAAGGTGTCGGGCAGCGACTTCTGCACGTCGGCCGAGAGCAGGAACTCCATCAGCTTCTTGGCCGCGTCCGAATGCGGCGCGCCCTTGGCCATGCCCATCAGGTAGGGCAGCGAGACGGTCGACTTCTTGCCGTCGGCGGAAGCCGGGAAGAAGACGTTGAACTTGGAGCCGTTCTTGACGCTCTGCAGGTTCATCTGCACGTCGCCGTTGGCGATGAGGATCTCGCCCTTGTCGACCTTGGCCTGCAGCTTGCCGGTGGAGGAGGACGGGCCGACATTGTTGGCCTGCAGCTTGGCCAGGTAGTCGAGCGCGCCCTGCTTGCCCATGAGCTGCTGCAGCAGCACCAGCACCGCGGTGCCGTCGCCGGCCTGGCCGGGGGTGGAGTACTGCAGCTTGCCCTTGTAGTCGGGCTTGAGCAGGTCGTCCCAGGTCAGCTTGGTGGCGTCGACCGACGGGTTGGCGATGAAGCACAGGTAGTTGCCCGCCAGGGAAACCCACTTGCCGTTGGCGTCCTTGTCGGCGGCGGCGACCGCGCCGGTGTCCACACCGCTGGCCTGCAGCAGCCCGGACTTGTCGGCCTTCTGCATGAACGGCGGCAGGGTGACGACCAGGTCGGCCTGCGGGTTGGACTGTTCCTTCTCCACCCGGCTGACGACCTCGCCGGAGCCGGCCTCCACCTCGTTGACCGTGATGCCGGTCTGCGCCTTGAACTTCTCGAAGACGGGCTTGTACCAGTCGCCGAGGCCATCGACGGAGTAGACGGTGACCGTCTTGCCGTCCTTCGAGTCGCTGCCGGTGCCGCCGCAGGCGGTCAGGCTGAAGGCGACCGCGGTGGCGGAGGTCAGGATGAGAGCGGTGCGGGCGATGTTGCGTGCGAGGCGGTTGTTCGAAATACGCACGGTGACTGCACTTTCAGTTCAGGGGACGGTCGAGTCGAAGACTGGGTGGAATCGAAGGGATGGGGGTACTCCGCCGCCCGGGCGAGGCGCGCCCGGGCGGCGGAATTCTCTAGCCGCGCTCGGCCAGCAGCAGCTGCGCGAATTCGGTGACCGACGGCACCACGTGGGTCGCTCCCGCGGCCCGCAGCTGCTCCTCGGTGTGCGCGCCGGTCAGCGTGCCCGCGACGATGCGCGCGCCCGCGGCCAGGCCGGTGGCGATATCGCTGGACGTATCACCCAGCACCGCAACGCGATCCACGGCGTCGGCTTCCAGCCGCAGCACGGCGGTGAGCACCATGTCGGGGTAGGGACGGCCGCGCCCGGCGTCGGAGGGGACCAGGGCAAGATCGGCGATGTCGTTCCAGCCCAGCGCGTTCAGTAGCCTGTCCTGGGTCTCGCGGCTGAACCCGGTGGTCAGCGCCACCTTGATGCCCGCCGCCCGCAGCGCCGAAATGGCCTCTGCGGCACCGGGAATCGGGTTCACGCCCGCCTCGGCGAATTCCGCGTAGGCGGCCTCGAAGGCGCGGTTGGCCAGCTGGGCGCGGTCCTCGTCGCCGAGCAGGGTGCGGAAGCACCAGATCTTGGACTGGCCCATGGTGTCCTGCACGAACGTGCGGGCCGCCTCGCGCTCCGGGCCCGCGGCGGGCACGCCCGCGGCGGTGATGGCCGCCTCGAACGCCCGCTCGACCAGCCCGTCGTCGGCGACGGTGGTGCCCGCCATATCGAGGACGGCGAGTTCGATCTGCTTGTCGGACACGGTGATTCCTTTGATCGAGGAGGTCTCAGAGCGAGAGGAGGTCGGCGGTCTCTTCGCCGAGGGCGGGGCCGAGCGTCATGCCGCGGCCACCCGGACCGGTGACGACCCAGACGCCGTCGGCCGCCTGCGCGCGGGTGACGATGGTGCCCGGATCGATGGACTGGCTGTACACGCCCGCCCAGCGCCGCACGATCGGCGGCAGCTTGCGGCCCAGCAGTTCCTCCATCACGCCGGTGAGGTGCTCGTAGGGGGCCTCGTCGACGTCGAAGGTGAACGGCTCGTCGTACTCGTGGGTGTCGCCGATGGTGAGCCCGCCGTGCAGGCGCTGCACGGCCAGCAGCTGCATCTTGTGCTGGGCGGCCGTGAACGGCTGCGCCTCTTCACGATTGAGCCGGTCCAGCTCCGGGCCGGCGAAGGCCGGGTAGTAGCGGAAGCTGTCGCCGTCGGCGATGGCGGTGGTGAGCGGTTCGCCCAGGGGAGCGGTCTGCATCATCTGCAGCCGCACCCGGCGCACCGGAATGTCGCCCACCAGTTCGCGGGTCAGGCCGGTGTGCGCGGCGCCCGGGCAGACCAGCACCAGATCGCCCTCGTGCCGGCGGCCGCGGTCGTCGATCACGGTGGTGCCGGTGACGGCGCGGGCCTCGGTGCCGGCGAAGAAGGCGTAGCGTTCAGTGGCCTCCATGTAGCGCCGCAGGGCGGGCAGCGCCTGCCGGGACTCCACGGCGGCATCGGTCGAACAGTGCAGGCCCGCAAGGAATTTGCCGCGCAGCGCGGGGTTCAGCGCGCGCACCCGGTCGACGTCGAGCAGTTCGAAGCCGCGCTCGGCGGCCGAGGGGTGGGCCGCGGCGGCCTCGGCCACCGCGAGCTCGTTCTCCGAGCGCACCAGCGTGAGGGAACCGGCCGCCCGGAAGCCGACGCCGGGGACCCGGCCGCCGATCTCCTCCCACAGCTGCCGCGAGCGCAGGGTGAGCTCCAATTCGTGTGCGCTGCGCCCCGATACCCACACCAGACCGAAGTTGCGCACGGTCGCGCCGCGGGCTTCGACCTCGCGCTCGAGGTGGATGACGTGGTGGCCGCGCCGGATGGCGGCCAGAGCGTGGGCGGTACCGAGGATCCCTCCGCCGATGATGACCAATCGCATGGGAATCATCCTGAGCAATGGTCTAGACCTACGAGTGTTTCGTGTGGAAACGGTAGGTTAATAATTGGTATAGACCAATCCTGTGTAGGCTGGGGTCATGGACACGAGGGAGGCTGCCGGGGTGGAAGACCAGGTGGAGCCAGGCCGTCCGCTGGGCGAAATGCCCGGCGCCGGAACCGATTCCGCGCCGAACGCGCGCCTGCCGAAGTCGTACCGCGTGCGCGCGGAACTCGAGGCGCTGCTCACCGAACTCTCCGAGGGCGACCCGCTGCCCTCGGAACGCGAACTGGCCCTGCGCTGCGGCGTCGCCCGCGAAACCGTGCGTCAGGCCGTACGAGAACTCTTGGTGGAAGGCCGTATTCGCCGTCAGGGCCGCGGCACGGTGGTCTCGCGCCCGAAGATGGTGCAGCCCCTGTCGCTGCGCTCCTACACCGAGGGCGCGATCAAGTTCGGCCGCAAACCCGGCCGTCTGCTCGTCGAATGGACCGATATCCCGGCGGACAAGGACACCGCCCAGGACCTCGCGCTCGAACCCGGCACGCCGGTCATGCATCTCGAGCGCATCCTGCTCGCCGACGGCGAGCGCATCGGCCTGGAGAGCACCTGGATGCCGCTGGACCGCTTCGCCGTGCTGCGCGAGTTCTACAACCCGGAGACCTCGCTGTACGCCGCCACCCGCGGCATGGGCGTGGTCTACGCGGTCGCCACCGAGCGCATCGAAACCGTGCTCGCCTCACCGCGCGAGGCCGCCCTGCTGGAATGCACGACGGCCCTGCCGATGCTGCTGCTGCACCGCCGCAGTGTGGACGGTGAAGGCGTGCCCATCGAACGCGTGCGCTCGCTCTACCGCGGCGACCGCATCGCCTTCCAGGCCAGACTCACCGATTACTGACGCCGGTCAGCCGAGCTGCGGGGCAACCTTTCCGCCCAGCAGTTCGATGGTGTGCAGCACTTTCTCGTGCGGCAGCGTGCCCACGCTGGCGTGCAGCATGAACCGGTCCAGCCCGAGCGTGTCGCGGACATCGGCGATCTTCTCCGCGACATGGTCCGGCGTGCCCACGAACAGCGAACCGCTCTGCGAGCGCAGCGCATCGAACTGCTGCCGGGTCATCGGACCCCAGCCGCGCTCGCGCCCGATTCCCGACATGGCCCGCGCGTACGGCGCGTAGAAGTCCTCGACGGCTGCCTTGTCGGTGTCGGCGACATACCCGTGTGCGTGCACCGCCACCGGCTGCGGCTCGTGCCCGCCTTCCTCCAGCGCCCGGTGATACAGATCCACCAGCGGCTTGAACCGCGCCGGCTGCCCGCCGATGATGGCGATGGCCAGCGGCAGGCCCAGCAGCCCGGCGCGCACGACGGATTCGGGGCTGCCGCCCACCGCGATCCACACCGGCAGCGGCCGATTCTCGGTGCGCGGGTAGACGATCGCGTCGGTCAGTGGTGCGCGGAACCTGCCGGACCAGGTGACCGGCTCCTCCTCGCGGATCTTCAGCAGCAGCGCGAGTTTCTCCTCGAAGAGCTCGTCGTAGTCGCTGAGGTCGTACCCGAACAGCGGGAACGATTCGATGAACGACCCACGCCCGGCCATCAATTCGGCCCGCCCGTTCGAAATCCCGTCCAGCGTCGAGAAGTCCTGGAAGGCCCGTACCGGGTCGGCGGAGCTCAGCACGGTCACCGCGCTGGTGAGCTGGATCCGTTCGGTGCGGGATGCGATGGCCGCCAGCACGACGGCCGGCGAGGACGCGGCGAAGTCCTTGCGGTGATGCTCACCGACGCCGTAGACGTCCAGCCCGGCCTGCTCGGTGGCCACTGCTTCCTCGACCACCTGCCGCAACCGCTCGCCCGCGGTCGGCACCGGCCCGTCTCCACCGACGGGATGAGTTTCAGCGAATGTCGTCAGCCCCAGTTCCACGGCCGCAACCCCTCTCGAGTCTTGTTTCCAAGTCAACCGAAAGGATAAACGGACCACGGTCCGGAAGAATTCCCCCGTACCCGGACCTGGGAATCTCGCGAGCCGGACCGGCAGATAGTCTGGTACCCATGTCTGTGCGCACCCGCAAGCCCCTCGTTCCCGGCACGCAGTCGCCCATTCGCGAGGTCCCGAAAGACATCGAGCGACCCGAGTACGTCTGGAAGAAGACCGCCAAGGAGGGGCACGAGCCCTGGGTGCAGACCCCGGAGACCATCGAGAAGATGCGGATCGCGGGCAAGATCGCGGCCCAGGCCCTGGAAGAGGCCGGCAAGGCCGTCGCGCCCGGCGTCACCACCGACGAGCTGGACCGGATCGCGCACGAGTACATGCTCGACCACGGCGCGTACCCGTCGACCCTGGGCTACAAGGGATTTCCCAAGTCCTGCTGCACCTCACTGAACGAGGTCATCTGCCACGGCATCCCGGACTCGACCGTGATCGAGGACGGCGACATCGTCAATATCGACGTCACCGCCTACATCGACGGCGTGCACGGCGACACCAACAAGACCTTCCTCGCCGGTGATGTGGACGAGGAGGTGCGCCTGCTGGTCGAGCGCACCCAGGAGGCCACCATGCGTGCCATCAAGGCGGTCAAGCCGGGCCGCGCGCTCAATGTCATCGGCCGCGTCATCGAGGCCTACGCCAACCGCTTCGGCTACGGCGTGGTCCGCGACTTCACCGGCCACGGCGTCGGACCGACCTTCCACTCCGGCCTGGTCATCCTGCACTACGACCAGCCCGCCGTGGAGTCGGTCATCGAGCCGGGCATGACCTTCACCATCGAGCCCATGATCAACCTGGGCGGCATCGACTACGAGATCTGGGACGACGGCTGGACGGTGGTCACCAAGGATCGCAAGTGGACGGCCCAGTTCGAGCACACCCTCGTCGTCACCGACGACGGCGCCGAGATCCTGACGCTCCCGTGAGAGTCGCGATGCCCCAGCGGGGTACCAGAACTCGGGCGATCGGCTCCCGAGGCCCGCGGCGGAAGAATTCGCGGGTCCTCCCGCCCAACCCCCGCGACGAGGGGCTGGGAGCGCTCCGCGCCACCATGCGACGCCATGTCGAACTCGCCGCGGGACGGCAGGTGCCGGAAGCGGACGACGCCCCCGGCGAGCAGCCCGACGTCGAGGTGACCAACGGCGCGGACGCCGAAACGGACGACGGCCGCGACGTCTACCCGAGCCGGGACGCCTACACGAGTAGTAGCCGCGACTCCTACCGCAGCCGGGACGCCTACACCAGCAGTGCGCGAGCGGGGAACAGCCCGCGGTGACGGGTGCGCTGCGGGTCGCGGGTGCCACCTCGGATGCCGCGAAAAGCGTTGTGGTGGACGGGTTTTGCCGCCAGCTCGCAGTAGGGAGCGCGGAACGCATCCGGCGTCACCGTCGTCGCCCTCATCTGCGGGTGGAGCATCGGATCGCAGGGGTGAAGGGTGCTCCGCCGGCGGCGGGCGCCACCTCCGAAGCGGGGGTGAGCATTGCCGCGGCCGGGCTTTGCCGGATGCCGGCGAGGCCTGGGGTGAGTGTCGTACCGCGGAGCATGGGGAGCGGCTCTGCGGCGGACGGTATCGGGTGACCCGGGTGAAGGGTGCTCTGCTGGTCGCGGGGACCACCTCCGATGCGGGGAAAAGTGTTGTGGTGGCGGGGCTCTGCCGCATGCTGGCGCGGCGCGGAGTGCGGGTCGCACCGTTCAAGGCGCAGAACATGTCGAACAACTCGGTCGTCACCCTGGACGGCGGGGAGATCGGCCGGGCGCAGGCATTGCAGGCTCGCGCCTGCGGGCTGGAACCCAGCGTGCGATTCAACCCGGTGTTGCTCAAGCCCGGGAGTGATCGGCGCTCGCAGCTGGTTGTGCGCGGCAAGGCCGTCGACACCGTGGGGGCGAAGGATTACTTCCGGCATCGGCAGCAATTGCGTGCCGTTGTCGCCCAGGAATTGGCCTCGCTGCGAGCCGAATTCGATGTGGTGATCTGCGAGGGCGCGGGGTCGCCAGCCGAGATCAATCTGCGGGCAACGGATCTGGCGAACATGGGTTTGGCGCGAGCGGCGGAGCTGCCGGTCGTGGTGGTCGGCGACATTGATCGTGGGGGAGTGCTCGCCCATTTGTTCGGGACCGTGGCGATTCTGGAACCCGAAGACCAGCAACTGATTTCCGGATTCATCATCAACAAGTTCCGGGGCGATGTGGACCTGTTGCGACCGGGGCTGGACCAGCTCGCCGAGCTGACCGCGCGGCCTACGCTCGGTGTCATCCCGTTTGCCGAGGACCTCTGGATCGACGCCGAGGACTCCCTCGGCACCGTCGCGGACGCCCCCGTCGGCCGTTCCCGCCCGCCGCTGGGCGGAGAGTGGCTGACGGTCGCCGCGATCCGGCTGCCGCGCATCTCCAATTCCACCGATGTGGAGGCCCTGGCCTGCGAACCCGGGGTGTCCGTGCGCTGGGTGAGCGACCCGTCCCGCCTGGCCGGAGCGGACCTGGTTGTCATTCCCGGCAGCAAATCCACCGTCGGCGACCTGGAGTGGTTGCGGCGCACCGGGATTGCCGACGCCCTGACGGCGCGTGCGGCGGCCGGTGGCCCCATTCTCGGCATCTGCGGCGGCTACCAGATGCTGGCCCGCACCATCGTCGATCCGGTCGAATCCGCCGCGGGCACCGTCCCCGGCCTGGGCCTGCTGGACCTGGAGATCGAATTCGCCGACCCCAAGGTGCTGCGCCGTTCCAGCGGCGGTGTCCCGAATCATGGTGTGCCGGGCAGTGACAGCGATCTCCCGGTGCACGGCTATGAGATCCACCACGGCCGCGTCACCCGGCAGGGCGACGACCCGTGGTTCGAACTCGACGGCGCTCCCGAAGGCAGTGTGCGCGAGGCGATCTGGGGCACCCATCTGCACGGAGCCCTGGAGTCGGACGAGTTTCGCCGCGCCTGGCTGCGGGTGGTCGCCGCGCGGGCGGGCCGCACCGATTTCGTTGTCTCCGATGCTGTTTCGGTCGCCGAGGTGCGCTCCGCCCAGCTGGATCTGCTGGCCGACCTCATGGAGAAGCACCTCGACCAGGAGGCCCTTGAACAGCTCATCACCGCTGGTGCGCCCACAGATCTCCCGGTTCTGACCATCAAGAAGTGACCGGCGTCACATAAATCCGCCCGACTCGCGTTCGGCCCCTCCGGCGCTCCTGTAGCGTGTTTGACCATGGAATCTCGGCGGATCACGGTCGGTGACCGCGAGTGGGCGGTGCGAATCGGCGGACCCGAATCCCGGCACCATGTCCTGCTGCTACCCGATGCGGGCGATCCGGCCGACATTTATGACCAGGTCTGTGCACGGTTGCAGACCTCGGACCTGCACACCATCGCGATCGAATCGATCGACGGTCTCGACGCCACCACCGTTTTCGCCATCCTCGACCAGCTGCAGGTCCCGTGGGCCAACCTGGTCGGCAGCGGCGCGGGCGCGGACCTGGCCTGGCAGCTGGCCGCCCGCGGCTTCGGTCGCTTCATGAGCCTCATCGTGGCCGGCGGCGGTCACCCGGCCGCGCCGGCCGCGGACGGCGCCGTCAAGGACCCTTCCTGCCCGCCGGTGGAGATCCCCACCACCCTGCTGGCCACCAAGCGCCTGCCGCGCCCGGTGGCCGAGGCTTCCAGCCGGTTCGTCTACGGCGAATTCCGGCTGGTCCCCATGGATGTCACCGATGTGGCCGCCGAAGCGGGCCACGAGCTGGCCACCGAAGTGGTGCTACGCACCAGCTTCTGGTGAGTCGGCCAGCCACTTCAACCAGGAATCCAGCTCCCTGAACGCCTGGGTGCGCGGCGTCTCCGACGACAGGAACACGTCGTGCCGCGCGCCCTCGATGGGCACGATATTGGTGCGCTCGCCCAGGCAGCCCGACCAGCGCTGGATCTGCCGCACGTCCAGCACCACATCCGAGACGTCGGCGGCGGGCCCGTACTCGGCCATGAACTTGGTGACTTTCGAGCGCAGGATCAGCGCGGGCACCCCGATCTCGAGGCCCTTGTGCAGCCGCAGATGCCCGCGCCGGATGGCGCGCAGCCAGCCGGCGTGAACGGGGTAGCCGCTCAACGGTTTCCAGTCCAGGTTGTAGTCCCACTCACCGGCCTGGGTGTGGTGCAGGCTGTCGCCGTAGGTGGTGGCCACGCCCAGCGGCAGCTTGGCGAAGGCGCGCAACCGGCCCAGGCCCTCCAGCAGCGGCGTGCCCACCGAGCGGTAGTAGCCGGGACCCTGCAGGTCGAACCACGGGCTGTTGAGCACCAGTCCGGTAATGCCCTGCGCGCGAACGCCTCCGGCCGCCTCCAGCCGGTTCAGCCACAGCGAGGTCACCAGGCCACCGGTGGAGTGCGCCATGATCAGCACCGGCAGCTCGGTTTCCTCACGGATGACCTGCAGCGACCGGTTCAGTTCGGTGTCGTAGAGCGCCAGGTCGCTCACGTAGTGCGGGGTCTGCCCGGCCCGCTGCGAGCGCCCACATTTGCGCAGATCCAGCGCATAGAAGGCGTAGCCCTGGGCGGCCAGGTGCTGGGCCAGGTGCTCCTGGAAGAAGTAGTCGGTGAACCCGTGCACGTACAGCACGGCCCGGGTGGCGACCGGGGCGTCGGCCGGGGCGTAACGGACCAGGGTGGCGACCACGTCGCCCTCACCGTCCGGATCCGGACCCATCGGAATGGTCAGCTGCTGGTAGTCGGCACCCAGCACGTCGGGCTGCCAGGTGGTGGTCGACGACGTGGTGGATGACGTTTCGGAGGTCACACGCCCAACATAGACCGCGTACCAACTATGTCCATTTGGGAGGGATCTCTCACATTCGGGGATTTCGAAGCGGGATTCGGGAATGGTCAGGGGCAGAATTGAGTCCAAGTGAACGACGGGTAACCTAACCCCCACCTGGTGACCCAAAAAAGACAAGGAAGTCGATCAACGCCGTGTCGAACGCTGCCACGATTGAAAAGACCGATGTAGTACTCATCGGTGCCGGCATCATGAGTGCCACCCTCGGCGCCTTGCTCCGACAGGTGCAGCCGGACTGGTCGATCACCATCTTCGAGCGCCTGGAAGCCGCGGCCGCCGAGAGCAGCGACCCGTGGAACAACGCCGGTACGGGCCACTCCGCCCTGTGCGAGCTGAACTACACGCCGCAGAACGCCGACGGCTCGGTGGAGATCACCAAGGCCATCGACATCAACGAGCGCTTCCAGGTCTCGCGCCAGTTCTGGTCCTACTCGGTCGAGAACGGCGTGCTGGCCAACCCGTCGAACTTCATCAACCCCATCCCGCACGTGAGCTTCACCCACGGCCCGGACGGCGTGGAGTACCTGCGCAAGCGCCACGAGGCGCTGTCCAAGCACCCGCTGTTCGAGGGCATGGAATTCATCGACGACGCAGCCGAATTCAGCCGTCGTCTGCCCCTGATGGCCAAGGGCCGCGACTTCTCCGACCCGGTAGCCCTGAACTGGACCGAGGCGGGCACCGATATCGACTTCGGTGAGCTGACCAAGGAACTGCTGGCCTACCTGGGCGCGTCGGGTGCCGACATCGCGTTCGGCCACGAGGTGCTGAACCTGACCAAGCAGTCCGACGGCTCCTGGCTGGTCAAGGTCCGCAACCTGCGCAGCCACAAGGTGCGGGTCATCAACGCGAAGTTCGTGTTCGTCGGCGCGGGCGGCGGCGCGCTGCCGCTGCTGCAGAAGTCGGGCATCAAGGAGATCCGCGGCTTCGGCGGCTTCCCGGTGTCGGGCCTGTTCCTGCGCTGCACCAATCCGGGCCTGGTGGCTCAGCACGAGGCCAAGGTATATGGCCAGGCGTCGGTTGGTGCGCCTCCGATGTCGGTGCCGCACTTGGACACTCGCGTCATCAATGGCGAGAAGGGCCTGCTCTTCGGCCCGTACGCCGGCTGGACGCCGAAGTTCCTCAAGGACGGCAAGATGACCGACCTGATCAAGTCGGTGAAGCCGAACAACCTGTTCTCCATGCTCGGTGTCGGTGTCACCGAGATGGGCCTGGTCAACTACCTGGTCGGTGAGCTGCTCACGTCGCAGGCCGGTCGCATCGGCGCCATGGAGGAGTTCATTCCGCGTGCCGACGGCGACGATTGGGAGCTGATCATCGCCGGTCAGCGCGTTCAGGTCATCCGCCGCAAGGGCGCGGGCGGCGTGCTGGAGCTGGGCACCGCGGTCGTCGCTGCCGAGGACGGCACCATCGCCGGTCTGCTCGGCGCGTCCCCCGGCGCGTCCACCTGTGTGAGCGCCATGCTGGATGTCATGAAGAAGTGCTTCCCGCGCGAATTCTCCACGTGGGAGCCGAAACTCAAGGAAATGGTGCCGTCGCTGGGCGTCAAGCTCTCCGAGAACCAGGCCCTGTACCGCGAGGTCTGGGACTGGTCCACCAAGGCTCTGCAGCTGGATTCGGTGGATTCGGACAACACGCCCAAGCCCGTCGGTATCGCTTCTCACGCCTAGATGTGATAGCAAGACGCGATGATGTCAACGGTTGCTCTCAAACGGTCGTGGTCCCAAGACCTGGACACCGCGACGCTGTACAAGCTGTTGAAACTTCGCGTCGAGGTGTTCGTCGTCGAGCAGAAGTGCGCGTACCCGGAACTGGACGGGTTCGACCTGCTGCCGGAAACCCGGCACTTCTGGCTCGACGATGAGGGCGAGGTCATCTGCACCCTGCGCCTCATGGAGGAGCACGACGAGGGCGTGAAGTCCTTCCGCATCGGCCGCCTCTGCACCACCCCCGAGGCGCGCGGCCACGGCTACACCACCCGCCTGCTGCAGGCCGCCCTGGCCGAAGCCGGCTCGGCGACCGTCCGCCTGAACGCCCAGACCTACCTGCTCGACATGTACACCAAGCACGGCTTCAAGCCCGACGGCGAGGAGTACATCGAAGACGGCATTCCGCACATCCCGATGCGCCGCGGCTGACCCCGCACCCACCGAACAACCCCGCGCCCGCTGTGAAACCCACAGCGGGCGCGGCTGTTTCATCCAGTGGCCCAGGTCGGCAGCGCGACCGGGAAGGGGTGCTCGGGGTGGGGGACGGGGGCGCCCTTAGAGTTGGGGTCGTGTCCGTTTCTCCTGTGGCTTACTCCGAGAGTGTTCGTACGGCCCGTGATGAGGCCGGGTTTCCGTTCTCCGCGGTGGTGGGGCAGGAGCGGTTGCAGCTGGCGCTGATCCTGTGCGCGGTGCATCCGGGGATCGGCGGGGTGCTGGTGCGCGGGGAGAAGGGGACCGCGAAATCGACCGTGGTGCGGGCGCTGGCGCAGTTGCTGCCGCCGGTGGTGGACGAGTCCGGGGCGCGGCCCGCACGGTTGGTGGAGTTGCCGGTGGGCGCCACCGAGGACCGGGTGGTCGGGTCGCTGGATCTGGAGCGGGTGCTGCGGGACGGGGAGCAGGCGTTCAAGCCGGGGCTGCTGGCCGCCGCGCATCACGGCGTGCTCTACGTCGACGAGGTGAACCTGCTGCACGACCATCTGGTGGATGTGCTGCTCGACGCGGCCGCCATGGGGCGGGTGCACATCGAGCGCGACGGTGTCTCGCACACGCATCCGGCGCGATTCGTCCTGGTGGGCACCATGAATCCGGAGGAAGGCGAGTTGCGGCCGCAGCTGCTGGACCGGTTCGGGCTCACCGTGGACGTGGTCGCCTCCCGCGATGTGGACGTGCGGATGGCCGTCGTCCGCCGCCGCCTGGACTACGAGGCGGATCCCGGCGCCTTCGCCGGCCGCTATGCCGCCGCGGATCGTGAAGTGGCCGAACGCATTCTGACCGCCCGCGACAAGCTCGCCGACGTCGGTCTCGACAATGTCGAGCTGCGCCGCATCGCCGCCCTGTGCGCGAGCTTCGATGTCGACGGCATGCGCGCCGACCTGGTGGTGGCGCGCACCGCGACCGCCCACGCGGCCTGGCGGGGAGCGACCGCGGTCACCGAGGCCGACGTCCGCGTCGCCGCCGAACTGGCGCTGCCGCACCGCCGGCGCCGCGATCCTTTCGACGAACCCGGCATCAGCGAGGAGCAACTCGACGACGCCATGCGGAACGCGGCCGAGGAAGCGGCCCGCGCCGAGGAGGACGACAGCCTGGGAAAAGGTGAAGCGGTCCCGCCGAACAACGGTGCGGGACCGCAGGATCCGGCGGACGGGACCGATGATTCCGGCCTGAATCCGGAACACGCCAATTCACCTGGCGCCGAACCGGACTCGCGCGATTGCGGCCCCGGGTCGTGCGATGGCTCGGACCCCTTGCCGTGTGACTCCGATACCCCGGGTAGCGGCCCGGATTCGGACCATGGCCTCGAGCCGGACAGCGGCCCGGATTTCCCTGGGGGAGGACAGAATCCACCGGGTGACCCGCGCCCGGACGACGACGATCGGCGTGGCCGGAACGACTCGGCCGGCCGACCCGGCCGTGAGGGCCGCGTCGCCGCCCCCACCGCAACTCTGCCCAAGCCCCCGCGCTGGGAGGTCCCCGGCGTCGGCGAGGGCGCGCCCGGCCGCCGCTCCCGTGCCCGCACCCGCCAGGGCCGCGTCGTGCGCACCACCGACGACACCTCCACCGGCCTGCACCTGCTGGGCACCATCTTCGCCGCGGCCCCGCGCCAGTTCGAGCGCGGCCGTCTGTCGGGCCCGCTCGCCTTCGCCCCCGACGACCTGCGGGGCGCGTATCGCGAAGGACGCGAAGGCAACCTGGTCGTCTTCGTCGTCGACACCTCCGGCTCCATGGCCGCCCGCGACCGCCTCGCCGCCGTCACCAACGCGGTGGTGGCGCTGCTCCGCGACGCCTACCAGCGCCGCGACAAGGTCGCCGTCATCACCATGCGCGGCCAGGACGCGGAGCTGGTCCTCCCGCCCACCACGTCGGTCGACATCGCCGTCCGCCGCCTCGCCGACCTCCGCACCGGCGGCAAAACCCCACTCGCCCAAGGCCTTCTGAGGGCCCGCGACCTCATCCGCCGCGAACGCACCCGGGACCCCCACCGCCGCCCCCTCCTCGTCCTCCTCACCGACGGCCGGGCCACCGGCGGCACCGACCCGCTCCCGCGCGCCCGAACCGCCGCCCGCATGCTCGCCGCCGACGCCGTCACCGCCATGGTCATCGACTGCGAACGCGGCATGATCCGCCTGAACCTCGCCCGCGACATGGCCACCGCCCTCCGCGCCGGCTACCTCCAATTGACCGCCCTCACCGGCGATTCCGTCGCCGGCATCGTCCGCGCCACCCGAGCCGCCTGACCTTCGTTCGCGAAGCCGCACCGTCGCGGTCGGCCGATCCGGATCAGGGCTCGCCGGGGTTCCGGAGCGGCCCGGGCCATGACCACAACCGGTGACCGGTCGTCGTGCTGGACCGGGGCGCGGATCGGCGTGCCGGGTGCGTATGGCACCGTGATTAACCGACGAGTCGGTGTGGAAGGAGCTGGAGACGATGCCGAAGGGTGTGCCGCTGCCGGAGAGCATTCCGGATGACGGGCTGACGACGCGGCAGCGTCGGAATCTGCCTGTGCTCGCGGTGCACACCGGGCCCGGGAAGGGGAAGTCGACGGCGGCGTTCGGGATGGCGCTGCGGGCCTGGAATCAGGGGTTCGATGTCGCGGTGTTCCAGTTCGTGAAGAGCGCGAAGTGGAAGGTGGGCGAGGAGGCCGCGTTCCGGACGCTCGGGAAGCTGCACGACGAGACCGGGGTCGGCGGGGCGGTGGAGTGGCACAAGATGGGGGAGGGCTGGTCGTGGACGCGGAAGCAGGGGTCCGATGAGGATCATGCGGCCGCGGCGCTGGCGGGGTGGCAGGAGATTCGCCGCCGCTTGGAGGCCGAGCAGCATCGGTTCTATGTGCTGGACGAGTTCACCTACCCGCTCAAGTGGGGCTGGGTCGACGTGGACGAGGTCGTCGAGACACTGCGCAACCGGCCGGGCAACCAGCACGTGGTGATCACCGGCCGCGACGCACCCCAGGCGCTGATCGAGGCCGCGGACCTGGTCACCGAGATGACCAAGGTGAAGCACCCGATGGACGCGGGCCGCAAGGGCCAGCGCGGCATCGAATGGTGAACACGCCCGCGGTCGTCATCGCCGCGCCCGCGTCGGGGAGCGGGAAGACAACCGTCGCCACCGGATTGATCGGGGCGCTGCGCGGGGCCGGGCACCGGGTCGCGCCGTTCAAGGTGGGCCCGGACTACATCGACCCGGGATATCACGGGCTGGCGGCCGGACGGCCCGGGCGAAACCTGGATCCGGTGCTGGTCGGGGCGGACCGCGTGGTGCCGCTGTACCGGCACGGGAGTCAGGGCTGCGATCTGGCGGTCGTCGAGGGCGTCATGGGCCTGTTCGACGGGCGCATCGACGAACACTACACCGAACCCGTCGCGGAGGGCTCGACTGCCCAGATCGCCGCCATGCTGGGCGCGCCGGTCGTCCTGGTGGTCGACGCGCGCGGGCACAGCCAGAGCCTGGCGGCTCTGCTGCACGGATTCGCGACCTACGACAGTGGAATCCGGCTCGGCGGAGTGATTCTCAACCGGGTCGGCAGCGAACGCCACGAACAGGTGCTGCGTGCGGCCTGCGCCCGCGTCGGGCTGCCGGTACTGGGTGCACTGCCGCGACTGGCCGAATTGGCGGTGCCGTCACGGCATCTCGGCCTGATTCCGGCGGTGGAGCACGGCTCGGCGGCTCAGGCCGCCGTGGACGCCATGACGGATCTCGTTGCGGCACATATCGATCTCGCGGCGGTGGCCGCCTTGGCCGCGTCGAGCGCGCAGGGGCAGGACTGGGATCCCGCCGCCGAGGTGACGGCGGCGGAATCCGGGCCGGTGGTGGCGATGGCGGGCGGACCGGCCTTCACCTTCGGGTACGCCGAACATCGCGAGCTGCTGGCGGCGGCGGGCGCGCAGGTGCGAGTCTTCGACCCGCTGCGCGACGAATTGCCCTCCGGTGCAGCCGGACTGGTCCTTCCCGGCGGTTTCCCCGAAGAGCACGCCGCCGAACTCGCGGCCAATACGGGCCTGCTCGACGCCATCGCCGAACAGGCCGGCCGCGGCCTCCCGATCCACGCCGAATGCGCGGGCCTTCTCTACCTGACCCGCACCCTCGACGGTCACCGCATGGCCGGGGTCATCGACGCCGAAGCCGAATTCGGCCCGCGCCTCACCCTCGGCTACCGGGATGCGGTGGCGCTCACCGATACTCCGCTCTGGAGCGCGGGCGCACGCGTGCGCGGCCACGAATTCCACCGCACCCGCCTGGTCACCCCCGGATCCGCCGCTGCCGCCTGGGCCTGGCGCACTCCCTCCGGCGAGACCGTCCGCGAGGGCGCGGCAGTGCATCGCGTCCACGCGTCCTACCTACACACCCACCCCGCCGGGAATCCAGCGGCCATCGGCCGTTTCGTCACCACCGCCGCTGATTTCGCCCGCACCCATGCCCCGGCCTGAATTGGCTGTCGGGGTTGGACTACGTCCCGGGACAACCGCCGACGCGATCCTCGCCGCCATTCGAAACGCAGTCGGTGACAGGGTGATTCGCTGCTTGGCGACCGTCGAGCGGCGAGTCGGAGATCTTGGGATCAGAACGGCCGCCGACCGGTTGGGTGTCGAGCTGGTGGGATTCACGCTCACGGAGTTGGAGGCCGTTTCCGTTCCCAATCCGTCGGAGCGGGTTGCGCTTGCCGTGGGGAGCGCGAGCGTTGCTGAGGCGGCTGCTGTGCTGGCCGGCGATGGCGGGAATTTGGTCATCGCCAAAACCGTTTTCGGTGGGGTTGTTATCGCCGCGGCGGAATTCAATTCGTAGTCGAAAATTTGAAAAGCCAAGTAATACAGGACATTTCGGGTTCCCCGGTTGTTGCTGTAGCGGTAAAATCAATGCATGAATTCGACGGGGGTGACACTCGACACGTGCGGCATCGCCGACCTGGCAGCCGCCGTCGAAACCCTGTCGAATTCCGTCCTGCACGGCAACCTGAACCCGTTCTCCGACGGTGATGTCGTGGAGCTGATGCAGCGCCTGGAAACCTGCAAACGTCAACTGTCGGCACTGGATTCACGCCTGATCATCGAAGCCTGCAACCGCTCACTGCCCGAAGGCAGCGGGGCGAAGGATGTGGTGCCGTTCCTGCGGCAGACGTTGGGATTGTCGAGGTACGACGCATCGGTGCGGGTGAAGATCACCCGCCAGTGCGGAGAATTCTTCGAACCCACCGGACACCTGCGCCCAGCTGCCCTCGCTGAAACCGCCGAAGCTTTTGAGGCGGGCGGTATCTCGCGTGATCATGTCCGCAACATCATCGACGTCATGACCCACCTGCCCGCCGACATCCCGGCCGAGGCTCGTACGGAGGCCGAACACATCCTGGTCGGCCATTCCCGCACTGGTTGGCCCGATGACCTGCCCAAGATCGGTCGCGACATCCTCGCCCGTGTCGACCCCGATGGCAAGGTCGTCTCCGACGCCGACCGCCGCCGCAAGCGCGGAATGATGCTGTGCCGCCCCGGCATCGATGGCATGTCCTGGATCGAAGGCTGGATCACCCCCGAACTGCGGGCCCTGCTCGATGTGGTGTTCGCGAAGCTGGCGCGTCCGGGCATGTGCAACCTCGAAGACCCCGAAAGCCCCACCGCCACCGCCGGTGTCATCGATTCGAAGGTCCTCGAGGCCGCCGCCCGCCGCGACCGCCGTGATGCCGGGCAGCGCACCCACGACGCGTTGTTCGCGTTGCTGCAGCCCGGTGTCGACCCCGCCAAGCTGGGTTCGCACCGGGGTTTGCCGGTGCAGGCCATCCTGACCATGAACCTCGCCGACCTCGAGCGTGGGGCCGGGGTCGCGACCACCGCTTCCGGTGGCCACGTGAGCATCAACGAGGCCCTGAAGATGGCCGAGGGTACCCGGCCGGTGCTGGCGGTCCTCGACGCCGACGGGTTGCCGCTGTACCTGGGTCGCTGCGAACGCCTGGCCACCCCCGCCCAGCGGTTGGCCCTTATCGCCCGCGACAAGGGCTGTACCCGCCCCGGATGCGATGCGCCAGCGTCGATGTGCGCGGTGCACCACATCACCGACTGGGCCAAGGGCGGCCCCACGGATCTGACCAATCTGACCTTGGTGTGCGATCACTGCCATGCGCTGGTCAATGACAGTGCCGAGGGTTGGAGAACCGTTGTCATGGGCAAGGATTCCCCGTATCGGGGACGTACCGGTTGGATTGCCCCGAAACGTCTTGACCCGACCGGCACGGCGCGGGTGAACGATCGGCATCACGTGGGGCAGTGGGTTGCCGCTGCCATTGATTCCAGTTGCCTGAGGTGGGGTCCACGGGCCGCGTGATTCCCGCATTCCCGCCAACGCGCGAGCCCACGAAGCTGGTGACCCCATTTCGGGCCGCACAGATCAATCCAGCCCGCCAGCCCCCTGTCCTCACCACACTGCCGCCCGCCGGAAGGTCGATCCCCGCCTTCACTACCGATCCGCAGTGTCCCCCAACGGGCGCAAGCCATCACGTGGCGACCCCAACCCCCGTGATCTGAAGGAATACCTCCTGCAGCAACCCCACATGCGACTTCAAAGGTGAGGGGGCTGGTAGGTGCAGGCGCCGACGTGAGCTCGGCCTCCCCCTCCCTTCTCCAGGCATCTTTTGTCCTTTGGTCTTTTGTCTTTTGCGTTTTGTTCTTTATCTTTTGCCTTGTGGCGTATCCCACCCTCGTACCCGACGGCTGGCGCAGTTTCCTGATGTGGTGGCGTTTCTGGGGCACCGTCGGCTTCTGCGTCACAGGCTTCCTGTCCTTCCTCATCATCAGAAACCTGGACGGCATCCCAGAGTTCTGCGGCTGGCGGCACCCTTGCCCACCTCGGATCATCCTGGGCCTGGGCGCGTTCCCTCTGTACACCTGGGCAGCCGGTGGAGCCGTCTCCTGGCAACTGGGTCGCATAGCCCTACGCCATGGCTGGCGTCCCACCTGGGGAATCGCGATCGGTGCCCTGATCTTCATCGCAGGCTTGATACTCAGCCTCTACATGGTCGTCAATTACTGGTGGCCCTCCACCTGACCACTTCCTCATCCGGGCCGTGGCGTCCGCGATCAGTGAATTCCGCAGTAGGACACCGGAATTGCCGACATGTGACGTTACTCTCACACGCCGCAGCCCCTGCCGGGTGGTTGGTTGCCGGCGAGGGCTGCGGCTGTGCGCGATCAGGGTGCGACAGCGCCCCAATCGGCGAATCCGGTCGGATCATGGCGACCCATGGTGCCGTGCTCGAACAGTCCCCAGCCCTCGGCGTCGCCGCAGCGCGCCTTGCCGACATGGTCGATGACGCCGAACGGAATGCGCCCGGCAATGGCCGGGTCGGTCAGGTCGTAGAGCTTGCTCTCGGACCAGTCGCGGCCCTTCCATTGGCCGTGCTGCCAATCGGGGTCGCCGCCGTAGCCGCAACCGACATTGAGGGCCATGAAGGTTCCGGCTTCGACCTCGACCTCGAGCGGCTTGCCGTCGGGCGTGGTGAGATCCAGGCGCACCCGCGTCGGGATGCGCGTGCCGGACTTGTACGTCAGATGCACACGGGGCCAGCCCAGTTGCTCGACTCGCCCGTCCTTCCAGATCCGGGTGGCGTCGTTGAGCGTGCGGAAGCCGTTGGGCTCCTCCTGCACGATGACGATGATGGAGAACTCGTCGAACAGCAGCGGCACGTACAGCCACCAGAAGCCTTCGGACGGTTCGGACCCCAACCGGCCGGGGTGATCGGATTCGCCGACCGGGCGGATCCCCCAGGAGCGGTCGCGGGTGCCGCACCATGCGGACGGGTCCACGCTGATATCGGCGCCGTCGACATGCAGTGTGCCCGACCAGGTTCCGACCTGCGCGAAGCGCTGCGCGTCGATGATGGGCCGGTGCACGCCGGTGAGGATGGTGTGCGGCTGTTCGGCCATGGCCGGGAAGGAACCCTCCCAGGTCAGGTCGAAGGACAGGTCCTCGTGTTCGCAGAGCACACGGATCTTCTGCAGCGGTTCGGCGATCTCGATCCGGTAGCCGCCGACCTTGGGCTCGAGGCTGCGCTCGGCCAGGGCGTCGGAGAACCGCACGGCCCGCTGGGTGTCGCCGCGGCGCACGGTCGCGAACGCGTCGGTCACGCCCAGGTTCGGATACACGCCGAAACCGGTGACCAGGAAGGTGTCACTGCCGGTGTCGAGCGCGTTGAAGTAGTTGCGGTCGTAGAAGTTTCGATCACTGGTCCCGACCCGCGACATGGACAGCGGGGTCTGGTGGATCGGATATTCGTCGAGCGAGTTGATCTGATTCTGCGTCATCTCTCAATCCCACGAGTAGGTGCCGTCGAGCATGGCTTCCAGCAGATGCCGGTGCATCACGTAGTCGTCGCGATCGTCGTTGTCGGCCGCCTCACCGAAGTGGATCATCCGCCGCCGGATGCGGGCCATCACGATGCCGTGCCGCAGCGCGGCGTACATGAGGTACCAGTCCAGGTCGCGCACGGCGTGCCCGCTGGCCTCCTCGTAGAGCTTCTCCACATCGGCGCGCCGCATGTAGTCGGCCAGGCCCGGCTGGTCGAACCGCGTGGCGATGTCCTGGAAGAACCGGTGGATGAGAATCGTCCAGGCCACGTCGAGTTCCCGCGGGCCGATGGCGGCCATCTCCCAGTCCAATACCGCGACCGGATCGAACTCGTCGAACATGACATTGCCCGGCCGGGCGTCGCCCCAGCTCAGCACGTCCGGTGCGGTATCGGTGGGGAAGTTCTCCTCGAGCCAGTCGAAGGTGCGCTCCAGCAGCGGGATGCGGAAGCCGTCGCGCGCGAGCGCCCAGTCGTACCACGCCCGCTGGGCCTCGAAGTGCCGCCGCAGCGCCGAGCCCTCGCCCGCCAGCATCGGAAACCGCTGGGCCGGATCGGGAATCGAGTGCACCGCGGCGATGATCTCGATGGTCCGGCAGGTCACCTGATAGCGCTGCTCCGGGGTGGCCTCGTGCAGCCAGCCGATGAATACGTACGGCGGATTGTCCTCGGGCACACGGCCGTTCACGCGGCGCATGACGAAGAACGGTGCGCCGAGCACATTGTCGGAACCGGTTTCCAGCCAGCACAGCGGGGGCACCGGCAGGTCGGTGGCCTCGGCGACACCGGCCATGACCGCGAACTGCGTTGCCAGGTCGTAGTTCTCGAACACCGGGAAGGAGCTCTGATCGGGCGCGAGCCGCGCCACGAAGGACCCGCCGGCCGCCTGCCCCTGCTCGGTCCACTCGGCGTCGAAGAGCAGCGTGGTGCTGGACATGCCGCCGGCCTGCGGCCGGGTGATCGAGGTGACCTGCGGCGGCTCGTCGGCCTCGACCTTGGTCCCGAGCCACTGCGCGAGTTCGGTCGCGAGTTCATCGAGGTTCTGGTCGGAGACCGTGAGTTCCATCCGCTGGTTGGGATCGGCGTGGGCCGAAGTCATGGGGTCCTCCCTGCGCGGGTGTAGCGGAGTGTGCCTGCGGGCTACCGGATGCGGCCGAGTCGCCGCTGTGGTAAGTCCGGTCGGCACGTTGGATGAAATGTAACGCGTTCTAAATAGCTCCGGTAGGGGATCGGCGAGACCCGTTTCACCAGTACCGGTGACCGGGATGTGGCTTTGTCGCCACGTCGTGGTCGTGCTGACACGTACGCCTCGAGAAGTAGTTCCTATCAGGCATATTCCGGGTCGGCTCAGGGTGAATCCGGAAGCGTGCGGGCCGCCGGACCGCCTACCGTCGAAGCTTCCGAATGGAAGTGAGGGACGGGGCATGAGCGTGCAGACAATCGACATCGCGACCGATCGGGAGCGGAGGGACACCGAACCCGCACGGTCCTGGAATCCGATCGGACGCATTCTCTTCCGCTTCGGATTCCTGTACTTCGGGCTCTTCTGCGTCTTCTACCCGCAAATGCTGATCGACTTCGCGGGACCGCTGCAACGCTGGCTCCCGGACGACTGGCCCCGCCTCTGGATGAGTGTGTCCCTGCCCGTGGTGAAGTGGACGGGCCACACCGTCTTCGGGACCGATGTGGCGCTGCACGAAACGGGCAGCGGTGATCAGGCGGTCTTCTGGATCCTGGTGTTCTGCCTGCTCGTGATCGCGGCGGCCGGGACCGTGCTCTGGACGATGCTGGACCGCGCCCGGACCGAGTACCACCGCCTGTCCGCGTGGTTCCTGTTCTTCATCCGGTTGTGCCTGGCCGGTCAGATGCTCGGATACGGGTTCGCCAAGGCGATTCCGACGCAGATGCCCGAGCCCGCGCTCACCACGCTGCTGACCTCGTACGGCGACTTCGCGCCCATGGGTGTGCTGTGGAGTCAGGTCGGCGTGTCACCGGTGTACGAAACCCTGCTCGGGACCGCCGAGGTGCTGGGCGGTGTGCTGCTGCTGGTGCCGCGCACCCGGTTGGCGGGTGTGCTGCTGAGCCTGGTGAGCATGGCGCAGGTGTGGGTGCTGAACATGACCTTCGATGTGCCGGTGAAGCTGCTGTCGTTCCATCTGATGCTGCTCTGCCTGGTCCTGCTGGTGCCCGAGGCCCCGCGGCTCACCGCGCTGCTGACCGGCCGGGCCGCCGGTCCGGCCGCCACACCAGAGCCGTTCCGCACGCGCCGGACGCTGCGCTGGGCGGCCGCCGCGCAGGTGCTGCTGATCGTGTGGTTGTCGGCGGGCTACGTCTGGATCGGGGCGGACAACTGGCACGAATACGGCGGTGGCAGCCCGAAATCCGAGCTGTACGGCATCTGGATGGTCACCGAATTCACCCGCGACGGCCAGCCGGTGCCGCCGTTGCTGACCGATGAGAGCCGCTGGCGGCGACTGGTTTTCGACCAGCCCAAGATGGCCGTCGTGCAGCGCATGGACGATGAGTTGATGCCGCTGGGCGCGCAGATCGACACCGGCGCACACCGATTGGTGCTCCGCGGCGCGCAGGCGACCACGGACCTGGCGGATCTCGGCTACGAGCAACCGACGCCGAACCGGCTGGTGCTCGACGGCCGGCTGGACGGCCACCCGGTCACCATCACGCTCGATCAGGTCGATCTCGGCCAGCTGCCGCTCCGGAAGGGCCGTGGCCTGCACCTGATTCAGGAAGACGCGAACTTCGGCAAGGTCATGGGGTAGTGATGTCGCTGATCTGGTTGGTCCACAGTGGATTCGGGGCGAGGAATTCGCCGGATCCGGCCGCGAACGCCCGCTGGGCGTCGGCCCTGCCGAGCAGCCGGGCGGCCAGCCAGGCGGTGGGATAGCCGAGGTAACCGGAGACGCCGGAGGTGCACGGCCAGGAGGCGTCGGCGCAATCCGGTTGGCCCTGAACATCATTGTGATTCGGGCCGACCAGGGTGCCCCACGCCTTCTGGACGCCGGCGGGCACCGCGTCGTAGAAGGCCCGCAGTGATTGCAGGCCGACGGCCGTTGGCGGCAAGGTCTGCTCGGACGGCGAGATGACGGTGTCGGCCGAACCGTTCACGAAGAAGACCGAACCGCCGGCCAGTCCATGGGTATCGGGGCACCAGCCCAGGAAGCACGACAGCTGGATGGGCAGCTCGATCGGCACCGCGGTCTTGATCCGGCCGCCCGAATGCATCATGGCGTTGAGGGCGCCCGTCGCCCCCTGCGAATGCCCCACCGCGCCAATCGCATCCGGGTCGAGCCGGTCGTGGAAGACGCTGCCCGGGTCCGTGGCCAGGGACAACAGCCGGTCGACCGCCCCCGCGATGTCGATCCCCGACCCGGTGGCCGAGCTCTCGGTGGCGATCACCACGAACCCCCAGGACGCGAAATGCCGCAGCAGATACGCGTATTGGTTCGGATGCGCGTTGGTCCCGTCACCCCAGGTGATGATCGGATGCCGGAACCCGTTGGCCCCCAGCTCGGTCGGATACCAGATGTCGTAGGCGGCCCCGGTGGAGTCGCAACAGGTGAAGGCGCGCTGTTCGGTCACCGCCCAGGACCCCGGCTGCGCATAGACGGCCTCCACCGGAGGATCGGCGTGACTGATTCCGAAGGGAATGCCGAGCACCACCAGTGCGGCGAGCAGGCAACAGCGAACAAGCACGGTGGCACTGCGTGTCATAGCTATTGAGCATAGAAATGACCGGCGCGTTGGATGCGCAAGATGACCGCGACCGTTGTGAACTCTGTATCGATTGCCACCCGGATGCCGGGCGATTGTCGTGCGCCCCCGCTCACGCCGTACCCTGAATCCTTGTGCAGAACCCCGCAGCCACCCCCGATGACCAGCCGGTTCCCGAGTCCCGGGTCGACACCGGCGATCCGAACTACCTGGTCGGCCTCGATCTGAACGGTCGTCGCGTGGTCGTGGTCGGCGGCGGCACGGTGGCGCAGCGGCGGCTCGGGCTGCTCATCGCCTCCGGCGCGGATGTGCACGTGATCAGCCGTGAGGCCACGCCCGCGGTCGAGGGCATGGCCACCTCGGGACAGCTGACCCTGGAGTTGCGTGCCTACGCCGACGGCGATCTCGACGGCGCCTGGTACGTCATGGCCTGCACCGACGAGCCCGAGACCAATGCGGCCGTGGTCGCGGAGGCCACCCGCCGCCGCATTTTCTGCGTCCGCGCCGACACCGCGCGGCTGGGCACCGCGGTCACTCCGGCCACCGCGCGCTACGACGGCATGACGATGGGCGTACTGGCCGGCGGACAGCACCGCCGCTCGGCCGCGGTGCGCAACGCGCTGCTGGAAGCCCTGCAATCCGGTGTGGTGACCGATGATTCGGCCCCCGTGACCCCGGGCGTGGCGCTGGTCGGCGGCGGCCCCGGCGATCCGGATCTCATCACCGTGCGCGGCCGTCGCCTGCTGGCCCGCGCGAATCTCGTTGTCGCCGACCGGCTTGCGCCGCCGGAGCTGCTGGCCGAGCTCGGGCCGGAGGTGGAGGTCATCGACGCGGCCAAGATTCCCTACGGCCGGGCCATGGCGCAGGAGGCCATCAATGCCGCGCTCATCGAGGGCGCGAAGGCGGGCAAGTTCGTGGTGCGGCTCAAGGGCGGCGACAACTATGTCTTCGGGCGCGGCTACGAGGAACTCGAAGCCTGCGTCGACGCCGGTATCCCGGTGACCGTGGTTCCCGGTGTCACCAGCGCGATTTCGGTGCCCGCCCTGGCCGGTATCCCGGTCACCCACCGCGGTGTCACGCACGAGTTCGTGGTCGTCAGCGGCCATGTCGCCCCCGACCACCCGGATTCGCTGGTCGACTGGCCCGCGCTGGCCCGGCTGCGCGGCACCATCGTGCTGCTGATGGCAGTCGAGCGGATCGAGAAGTTCGCCGACGCGCTGATCTCCGGTGGCCGTGCCGCCGACACCCCGGTCACCGTCATCCAGGAGGGCAGCCTGCGCACCCAGCGCATCCTGCGCGCCGACCTGGCCACCGTCGCCGAGCGGGTGCGCACCGAGGGCATTCGCCCGCCGGCCATCATCGTCATCGGCCCGACCGCGGGCTTCACGGCGGGTGCGCCGGACCAGGACAACTCCTGACGTCGCGTAATGAGTTCGGTTCGCCGGATAGTGCATCCATTACAGTGGGCGGGTGCTCGATAACCCCGCTGCGACGATGCAGTATCCGGTGACCAAGCGGGCGTTCGGGCTCGCAATTCTCGTCCTCAGCGGGCTTCAGCTGATGGTCGTGCTGGACGGCACCGTCATGATCCTGGCGCTGCCGCGACTACAGGAACAGCTCGGCCTGTCCAGCGCGGGCAGTGCGTGGACGGTCACGGCCTATGGTCTTCCGTTCGCGGGCCTCATGCTCCTGGGCGGGCGTCTCGGCGACTCGTTCGGCCGCAAGCGGATGCTGATTCTCGGCGTCGCGCTGTTCACCGTCGCCTCGGCGCTGTGCGGCACCGCGCAGAACGAAGCCTGGCTGATCGCGGCCCGCGCGCTGCAGGGCACGGGCGCGGCCATTGCCGCGCCGACCGCCTTCGCGCTGGTGGCGAGCACCTACGCGCCCGGCCCGGCCCGCAATCAGGCGGTCGCCATCTTCGGATCCATGGTCGGTGTCGGCTCGGTCGGTGGTCTGGTCATCGGCGGCGCGCTGACCCAGGTCGACTGGCGCTGGATCTTCTGGATCAATGTGCCGATCGGCCTTCTCATCGTCTGGGGCGCGATCTACCAGCTGCGCGACACCGCGCACCACCGCATGTCCATGGATGTGCGCGGCGCCATCCTGGGCACGCTGGCCTGTGTGTCGGTCGTCTTCGGCGCAACCGAGGGGCCCGAAATGGGTTGGGGCTCTCCGGTCATCCTCGGCACGCTGATCGGCGGCTTCGTCCTGCTGATCGTGTTCATCTTCGCCGAGCGTGATGTGGACAACCCGCTGCTGCCGTGGTCGCTGTTCAAGAGCCGCGACCGCGTGATCACCTTCGCCGCCATCTTCCTGACCTCCGGCGTGCTCGGCGCGACCACCTTCTTCGTCGCGCAGTTCCTGCAGAACGTGCTGCGCTACAGCCCGCTGCAGGCCGGTCTGGCCAGCATTCCGTTCACCCTCGGCGCGGGCGTCGGTACCGCGGTGGCGTCCAAGGCGTGCATGTATGTCCGGGCGCGCTGGCTGCTGCTGGCGGCCGCCCTCGTGCTGGCGGGCGCGCTGTATTTCGGTTCGACACTGGACAGTTCGGCCGACTATTTCCCCACGCTGCTGGTCATGATGTCGATCGTCGGCTTCACCGTGGGCACCGCCATCGTGATCCTGCCGCTGTGCGTGCTGGTCGGCGTGGACATGGCCCACATCGGCCCGCTGTCGGCGGTCGGGCAGATGTTCATGAACATGGGCACGCCGTTCGCGGTCGGCGTGCTTAGCCCGGTCGCCCTGTCGCGCACCCTGGCGCTCGGCGGCAAATCGGGCAAGGTAAGCGAGATGTCGCCGAGTCAGATCGATGCGCTGGGCAGCGGGTACACCCTCGTCCTGCTGGTGTGCGCCATCGGCACCGCGGTCATGGGCCTGCTGGCGCTGACGCTGCGGTACACGCCCGGGCAGCTGGCCCAGGCGCAGCACGCGCAGGACGAGGCTCAGAAGAGCTAGGGCACCGCGGTGACCGCGATCGCCGATTCGGTCAGGCTGCCGAGGTAGATCGCGCCGTCCTGTTCGGCGACCCCGGTGACCATGGCGTAGTCGGTGCCCTCGCGCTGCAGGTCGTGGACGAGATTCCCGTCGAAGTCGAAGGCCTGCACCCACACCGTGCGGGCCGGTTTCGGTTGCAGCGCTTCGGGAATCGCCCACACCAGCCGGCGCAGCACGCCGGGCAGCGGAAGTAGCATGTCCAGCAGCGGATTTCGCGGCGACACCAGCGCCACCCAGGCCAGCCCGTCACTGCCGAGGCCCATATTGTCGGGGAAGGCGGGCAGGTTCTCGGCGAAGTAGTCGTGGGTGCCCGCCTTCGGCCCGGTCAGCCAGTAGCGGGTGATGCTGTAGCCGCCGGTCTCGGCGACCAGCAGGCACGAGCGGTCCGGGGCGAGCACGATGCCGTTCGCGAATTTCAGCCCGTCGACCAGGGTTTCGACGCCGCCGTCGGGATTGCGGCGCAGCAGCCGCCCGGTCTCGGAGTGCTCGAGCATGTCGCCCATGTATTCGCCGAGCGACCAGTGCCGGGTGGATTCGGAGAAGTAGACGGTGTCGCCGTCGGCGACCACATTGCTGGTGAAGTTCAGCGGCACGCCGTCGACCTCGGACACCAGCACCTCGACCTGCCCGCCCGGCTTGTCCAGCCGCAGCAGCCCACGGTTGGCATCGCAGATCAGCAGCGAGCCATCGGGGTTCGCGTGCAGTCCCAGCGGCCGTCCGCCGGTGTGCCCGATCCGCTCGACCGTGCCGTCGGCCGGGTCGACCGCCACCAGGGTGCCGTCCGCGAGTCCCGCGACGACTCTGCCGTCGGGGGCGATGACCACATCCTCGGGCCCGTCGCCGGGCACCTCGAGCCGCCGCACGGGCGGCATGGGTGGCGCACTGTGGTTTTCGTGGGCGCGGGCCGTCGCCTTGGGCGGCGTCCAGCGCTTGGGCTGCATGGACATGGCTCACTGTAACCCGGCCCTTGGTCGTCAACAGTTGTTGGCCTACACTTGTGGGCATGACTGTGGAGACGGGGCCGCGGCGGTCGGATGCCACCCGCGCGGCGATTCTGGAGGCGGCGCGCCGCCGCTTCGCCGAGGACGGCTACCGGAAGGCGACCATCCGGGCGATCGCGGCCGACGCCGGGATCGACCCGTCGATGGTGATGCGCTATTACGGCAACAAGGACGGATTGTTCGACGCCGCACTGGATGTCGACCTGGAGCTGCCGGATCTCGGTGCGGCCGCACCGGATTCGCTGGGCGCACTGCTCGCGGCGCGTTTCCTGGAGCTGTGGGAGCAGCCGCCGACCAGCGAGATCCTGCTCACCCTCATCCGTTCGTCGCTGACCGACGAGGACGTGGTGGAACGCACCCGGCGCATCTTCGCCCAGCAGCTCATGCCGGCCGTGCTCCGTTTCGGCGATCCGGCCGACGCACCGCATCGCGCGGGTCTGATCGCCACCCAGATCCTGGGACTCGCCCTGTGCCGCTACGTCTTACGGCTGCCGCCGGTGGTGGCGCTGAGCTCGGAGCAGATCGTCGCCGACATCGGGCCCACCATTCAGCGCTACCTCACGCTCGGGAACGCTTGACCTTATGAGCCAGTGGTGAAAACCACGCTGCCGGAGGGGTTTTCTCCGGACCGAAGATTGGGCACACTGCCCGGATGGGGATGAGTCTGGACGCGGATCTGCTGGACCGCTGGACGAAATTGGCCGGGCCGCAGGCGCGCGCGGTGGGGGAGGACCTGGTCCGCCGTTACCGTGAGCCGCACCGCCGCTATCACACCGTCGAGCACCTGGCCGCCATGCTGGCGGTCATCGACGATCTGGCCGCCGACGCGGAGGATCTGGACGCGGTGCGCTACGCCGCCTTCTTCCACGACGCGGTCTACGCCGTCGACGGCACCGACAACGAGGAGGCCAGCGCCCGCCTGGCCGAAACCGCCCTGCCCGCACTGGGAGTCGGCGCGGACACGGTGGCGGAGGCCGCGCGGCTGGTCCGGCTGACCGGCGGCCACCATCCGGACCCGTCGGACCGCAACGGCGCGGTGCTCTGTGATGCCGATCTGGCGATCCTCGCGGCCGATGCGACCGCCTACGCCGCCTACACCGCCGCCGTCCGCGCCGAGTACGCCCACGTTCCCGACCCGCTCTTCCGCTCGGGCCGGGCGGCCGTGCTGGCGGCGCTCGCTGGGCAGCCAGCCCTCTTCCGCACGCCCACCGCCCGGGCCCGCTACGAGTCCGCGGCCCGCGCCAACCTCGCGGCCGAACTCGCCACGCTCACCGCGGAGCCGGCGGGCGAACCCGGGGCCGAGTGAGGGTTCGCGCCCCGATCAGCGGGTGCCGTACTTGTAGGTCTGCTTCCGCAGCTTGAGGTACACCATGATCTCGGCGTGTCGGACCCCGGCCAGCCCGCGAATCCGGTTGGACACCAGGTCGAGCAGGGCTTCGTCGTCCGGGCACACGGCCTCGCAGAGGATGTCGTAGCGGCCGGCGCACACCACCACATAGTTGATTTCCTCGATGGCAGCCAAGATGTCGGCCACCTGCTGCACCGGCCCGTCGACGGTGATGGCGATCATGGCCTGCCGGAAGAGACCGACCTGCAGGGGATCGGTGACCGCGACGATCTGGATCACCCCGGCATCGGCCAGCTTCTGCACGCGCTGGCGGACGGCGGCCTCGGAGAGTCCGACGGCCTTGCCGATGGTGGCGTACGCGCGTCGCCCGTCCTCCTGGAGCTGGTCGATGATCCGCTTGGAGATGTCGTCGAGGATCGGAGCTCCCCGGCCGGAGTTCTGGTCGATCACGAGATCATCCTTCCTCATCGCGGCTGGTCGGGCGAACGCCCGACCAGCGGTCGCGAGCGCGCGGGTATGTTGGGATCGGTCGCCGGGTCCGGCGGTTTTCGGTCCGACAAGGATGATCTCCCGTGAAGTACGTTCCGCGCGCGGTTCTGTTCCTCGGCATTCCCGCGCTCCTGTTCGCCCTCCCCTGGTGGCTGCTGGTCTACACGACGATGTCCGGGACATGGTTCTGGCTCGGGTCGGCGGTGTTCCTGCTCGGCTATCTGGCGCTGCCCGCGGGCATGCTGCTCGGGCACGGCCCGCGGCAGTCCGACGCGGCGTCGCTGGTGGGCGACACCATGCTGGGTGTCATGTGGGTGGTGTTCACCTGGTCGGTGATCGGCGCCGCGGTCCGGGGTGTGCTGGCGGTCGCGGGGGTGGACGATCCGGTGCGCTCGCGCGTGGTGGCCGTCGGGGTGCTGGCGGTGTCGGTCGTGCTGTCCGCCTGGGCGATCTACGAGGCGCGCCGGGTGCCGCGCGTTCGCACGGTCGAGGTCGAGATCCCCGGTCTCGGTGCGGGTTTGGACGGTCTCCGGCTGGTGGTCGTCACCGACACCCACTACGCCGCGACCGATCGGTTGCGCTGGTCGGAGCGGGTGGTCGAGGAGGTCAACGCGCTGCATCCCGATATCGCCTGTCACGCGGGCGATCTCGCCGACGGCTCGGTGGAGAAGCGGAGGGCGCAGGTCGATCCGCTGGGCAAGGTCGAGGCCGAGTACGGCCGCTTCTACATCACCGGCAATCACGAATACTTCGGCGACGCACCGGGCTGGATCGACCACATGTCCGGCCTGGGCTGGCAGCCGCTGCGCAACCAGCACGAGGTCATCACCCGCGATGGCGACAGCCTTGTGCTGGCGGGCATCGACGACCCCACCGGTAGCGGCCTGCCCGGCCACGGCCCCGATATCACCGCGGCCCTGGCCGGCGCTGATCCGGCGCTGCCGGTGGTCCTGCTGGCCCACCAGCCCAAACAGGTCACCGATGCGGTGTCGGCCGGTGTGGCCCTGCAGATTTCGGGCCACACCCACGGCGGGCAGATCTGGCCCTTCCGGTACCTGGTCCGCCTGGACCAGCCCGTGGTGGCCGGGCTCAGCCGCCACGGCGAGCGCACCCAGCTCTACACCAGCCGGGGCACCGGCTTCTGGGGTCCGCAGCTGCGCCTGTTCGCGCCGAGCGAGATCACGGTGCTGATCCTGCGCCGGCCCAACTGATTCCGGCCGCTCAGCTGTCGAAGCCCAGGCCGGTGTAGTCGAGGGTTTTCAGCCACAGATTGCGGCGTCCCTGGTGCGCGTCCGCGCGGGCCAGGGACCAGCGGGTGAGGTGAATTCCCGCGGAGCGCAACGGTTCCGGTGGCAGCGGCAGCGGCCGGGAGCGGACCATGCGCAGGCGGGTCCGCTCGGTGTCGCGGCCCCACAGCTGGTCGAGCATGACCTCCGCGCCGAAGCGGGTCGCGCCCACCCCGAGCCCGGTGTAGCCGGCGGCGTAGACCAGCCGGCCCTTGTAGGCGGAGCCGAAGAAGGCGCAGAACCGGCCGCAGGTGTCGATGACCCCGCCCCAGCGGTGGGTGAAGCGCAGGCCGTCGAGCTGCGGGAAGGTCTGGAAGAAGTGCTGGGCGAGGGTTTCGAAGGTGGCCTCGTTGTATTCCAGGGCGGGGGCGATGCGATTGCCGAAGTGGTAGATGGCGTCGTAGCCGCCGAAGAGGATGCGGTTGTCGCTGGTCAGGCGGTAGTAGTGGAATCGGTAGGAGGCGTCGCCCAGACCCATGCGGATGCCCCAGCCGATGCTGTCGAGCTGTTCGGCGGTGAGTGGCTCGGTCATGAGCGCGTAGTCGTAGACCGGCACCACATGGCGTGACACCTTGGGCACCGGGCCCGCGAAAGCGCTGGTGCACAGGGCGACCCGGGGCGCGCGGACCTCGCCGTGCGGGGTGTGCAGGGTCAGCGTGCCGCCGTGGGATTTCGAAAGGCGTTGCACCGGAGTGCCTTCGAAGATGCGGACACCGGAATCCAGGCAGGCGCGCCGTAGTCCCCAGGCCAGCCGGGCCGGATCGAGCATGGCGACCCCGTCGCGGTCCCACCAGCCGCCGAGGTAGGTGGGGGAGTGCACCATGCCCTGCACCTGGCCGGCGTCGAGCAGTTCGGTGCGGTAGCCGAGGGCTTCGGCGGCGTCGTGGCTCTCCTGCAGCCATTCGACCTCGTGGGGCGCGGTGGCGACCTCCATTTCGCCGGTGCGCTCGAAGTCGCAGTCGATGCCGTACCGGAGGATGGCCTTCTCGATGTCGTCCAGGTTGGAGCGGCCGAGCCGTTCGAGCTGGCCGATCTCGTCGGGGAAGCGCTCCATGCCATTGGCCAGGCCGTGGGTCAGGCTGGCGGAGCAGAATCCGCCGTTGCGGCCCGAGGCCGCGTGTCCGCAGAGACCGGACTCCAGCAGCACCACATCGATGCCGGGACAGCGTTCCTTGGCCAACAGCGCGGTCCAGAGTCCGCTGTAGCCGCCGCCGATGACAGCCAGATCCGCCGTGGTGGCGGTGGTGAGGGGGTCGGTGGGGGTCGGCCGCTCGGGCCGGTCGGTCCAGTACGGCGTCGGCGCTGCATCGATGAGTGCCGACGCCCACAGTTTGCTTCCTTTGGCCGACATGGCCGATCAACTCCTTCTCTCGTGCCGATACGGCGAACGTTCGCGCCTGCGTGCTCGGGGTACGTGGAAGCCGCCGATGGTCACCCGTGGGGGACCAGTCGGCGGCTTTCGAGAGAGTCAGCTGGTGGCGGCGCGATCCTCGGAGCGGCGGGGCATACGCACGGTGGACCGCAATACCTGCGTCGGCGACGTCGGCCGGTCCATTTCCGCCTCCTCCTGTGTCATGAGGATAGCCCAGAAATTCGCGGGCGGGTCCGATCGGAGCCCGCCCGCGCGATATCGCCGCCTTTTACCCGGCCCGGAAGACGACGTCGTGCCAGGGCTTGTGCGCCGCGCCGGTGATATCCGACATGACGTGCTTGATATTCGTGTACTCCTCGAATGCGTAGGCGGACATGTCCTTTCCGAATCCGGAGGACTTGTACCCGCCGTGCGGCATTTCGCTGATGATCGGAATATGGTCGTTGATCCACACGCAGCCGGCCTGAATTTCCCGGCTCGCCCGCTGGGTGCGGAACACGTCGCGGGACCACGCGGAGGCTGCCAGCCCGTAGACGGTGTCGTTGGCCAGCGCGATGGCCTCGTCGTCGGTCTCGAAGGGCAGTACGACCAACACCGGGCCGAAGATCTCGTGCTGCACGATCTCGGAGTCCTGGGCCGCGCCGGTGATCAGGGTCGGCTCGAAGTAGGAACCGGCCGCCGGGGTGTGTTCCGGAATTCGGCCGCCGCGAACGATTTTCGCGCCGGATTCGCGGGCGCGTTCCACCATGCCCAGCACTTTCTCGCGGTGTGCGCGCGAAATGAGGGGTCCCATATCGGTTTCCGGGTTCTCGACCGGACCGAGCACCACCCGGTCCATGAGATCGGCTACGCGGCCGACGAATTCCTCGAACAGCGGGCGTTGCACATAGGCGCGGGTGGCGGCCGTGCAATCCTGGCCGGTATTGATGAGCGCGCCCGCGACCGCGCCCCGCGCCGCGGCTTCCGGGTCGGCGTCGTCGAAGACGACGAAGGGGGCCTTGCCGCCGAGTTCGAGGTGGACCCGCTTGACCGCACCGGCGGCGGTGGCGGCCACCCGTTTGCCGACCCCGGTGGAGCCGGTGAACGACACCATGGCCACGGCCGGATGCTCCACCAGCGGCTGTCCCGCCTCGGCGCCGGTGCCGGTGAGCACATTGATCACGCCCGGCGGCACGCCCGCATCGGTGGCGGCCTCCGCGAACAGCAGCGAGGACAGCGGGGTCAGCTCGGAAGGCTTGAGCACCACCGTGTTTCCGGCGGCGACGGCGGGCAGGATCTTCCAGGCCGCCATTTGCAGCGGGTAGTTCCAGGGCGCGATGGATCCGATGACGCCGAGGGGTTCCCGCCGGATCGACGAGGTGTGATCACCGGAGTATTCGGCCGCCGCCTTGCCTTCCAGGTGCCGGGCGGCGCCGGCGAAGAAGGCCGTGTTGTCGATGGTGCCGGGCACGTCGAATTCCGCGGCGAGGCGAATCGGCTTGCCCGTGTTGACACTTTCGATCGCGGCGAGGTCCGCGGCACGAGCGCGCAGGATCCGGGCCCATTCGTGCATGAGGTCCGACCGCGCGCCCGGGGTGAGCCCGGCCCAGCCGGGGAAGGCCGCCCGGGCCGCGGTCACCGCCGACTCGACGTCGGCCGCGTTCGCGCCGGCGCCCGAGGCGATGACCGCGCCCGTGGCCGGCGCGATGATCGACAGCGGCGCGCCCGACCCGGATCGTCGTGCGCCGCCGATGAATTGCAGTTGTTCCTGACCCATCGCGCTCCTCGCGTTCTCGAAAGTCACCGTCTCCGGGTCACACGGTATGGGCGTCGGCCACCGTGAGCGCCTGATCGAGGATGGCGAGTCCCTCCTTGGCCTCGGCCTCGCTGATGGTGCAGGGCGGGACCACGTGCAGGCGGTTGAAGTTCACGAACAGGAGCAGTCCGGCGGCCCTGGCGGCGGCGACGGTCTGGTTCATGGCCGGGCTGGTGCCGCCGTAGGGCGCCAGGGGTTCGCGGGTGGCGCGGTCGCGGACCAGTTCCACGGCCCAGAACACGCCCAATCCGCGGACCTCGCCGACGCTCGGATGCCGCTCGGCCAGTTCCCGCAGGCCGGGGCCGATGACGCGCTCGCCCATGTCGGCGGCGTTCTCGACGATGCCCTCCTCGCGCATGGCGGTGATGGTCGCGACGGCCGCGGCCGTGGCCAGCGGATGCCCGGAGTAGGTGAGCCCGCCCGGATAGGCGCGATCGTCGAAGGTGGCCGCGATGTGCGGTGCGATGGCGACGCCGCCCAGCGGCACATACCCGGAGTTGACGCCCTTGGCGAAGGTGAGCAGGTCCGGCGCCACGTCGAAATGGTCGATGGCGAACCATTCTCCGGTGCGGCCGAAGCCCGCCATCACCTCGTCGGCGATGAACACGATGCCGTACTTGTCGCACAGTTCGCGCACGCCGGCCAGGTATCCCGGGGGCGGCACCATGATTCCGGCCGTGCCCGGCACCGATTCCAGAATGACGGCCGCGATGGTGCTCGGCCCCTCGAGCGCGATGGTCTGCTCGAGGTGCTGCAGCGCCCGTTCGGTCTCCTCGGCCTCGGTGGTGGCGTGGAACTGCGAGCGGTACAGGAACGGTCCGAAGAAGTGCACGACCCCCGCATTGCCGTGGTCGTTCGGCCAGCGCCGCGGGTCACCGGTCAGATTGACCGCGGTCTCGGTGCCGCCGTGATACGACCGGTAGCGCGCGAGTACCTTGTACCGCCCGGTGTGCAGCCGGGCCATGCGCACCGCGTGCTCGACCGCGTCCGCGCCGCCGTTGGTGAAGAAGATCCGGTTCAGCTCACCGGGGGTGCGTTCGGCGATGAGCCGCGCCGCCTCCGAGCGGGCGTCGTTCACGTAGGCCGGGCCGATGGTGCACAGCGTGGCCGCCTGCTCCTGGATGGCGGCCACCACCTTCGGATGCTGGTGTCCGATATTGGTGTTCACCATCTGCGAGGAGAAGTCGAGCAGCCGGTTGCCGTCGCCGTCCCACACGTAGCAGCCCTGAGCGGCGGTGATCACCATGGGATCCAGCGACTTCTGCGCGGACCAGGAGTGGAAGACGTGCTTGCGGTCCAATTCGTAGGCGCGGGCGGCTTTTTCGCGGGCCGCCTCCGGGGTCAGCCCATTGGGCAGGGTCATCGCGGACTCCGTTCAGTGGTTCTGGGGGAAGCCGAGGTTCAGGCCGCCGTGGCTGGGATCGAGCCAGCGGGTGGTGACGGCCTTGGTGCGGGTGAAGAAGTGCACGCCGTCGGTGCCGTGGGCATGCGAATCGCCGAACAGGGAGTTCTTCCAGCCTCCGAAACTGTAGTAGGCCATGGGGACCGGAATGGGGACATTGATGCCGACCATGCCGACCTCGACCTCGTTGTGGAAGCGCCGGGCCGCGCCGCCGTCATTGGTGAACAGGGCGGTGCCGTTGCCGTAGGGGTTGGCGTTGACGAGGGCCAGCGCCTCGTCGTAGCTGTCCACGCGGACCACCGACAGCACCGGGCCGAAGATCTCGTCGGTGTAGACGCTCATGTCGGTGGTGACGTGGTCGAGAACGGTGGGGCCCAGCCAGAATCCGTCGGAGGCGCCGTCGGCGGCCACCCCGCGGCCGTCGAGAACCACGGTGGCGCCGGAGGATTCGCCCGCCGCGATGTAGGACGCCACCTTGTCGCGGTGCGCCTCGGTCACCAGCGGGCCCATATCGGTGCCGCGGGTGCCGTCGCCGGTGCGAATGGTCTTGGCGCGCTCGGTGATCCGCGCTACCAGGTCGTCGGCGATGTCGCCCACCGCCACCAGCGCGCTGATGGCCATGCAGCGTTCACCGGCCGAGCCGAAGCCCGCGTTCACGGCGGCGTCGGCGGCCAGGTCCAGATCCGCGTCGGGCAGTACCACCATGTGGTTCTTGGCCCCGCCGAGGGCCTGCACGCGTTTGCCGGCGGCGGTGCCGTGCTCGTAGACGTACTTGGCGATCGGGGTGGAGCCGACGAACGACACCGCCTTGATGGCGGGGTTCGCGAGCAGTTCGTCCACCGCCACCTTGTCGCCCTGGACCACGTTGAACACCCCGTCGGGCAGCCCGGCCTCGCGCCACAGCTCGGCCAGCCACAGCGAGGGCGAGGGGTCCTTCTCGCTCGGCTTGAGCACCACGGTGTTGCCGGCCGCGATGGCGACGGGGAAGAACCACATGGGCACCATGGCCGGGAAGTTGAACGGCGAGATGATGGCCACCGGGCCCAGGGCTTGCCGCACGGAGAAGATGTCGACCTTGGTGGAGGCGTTCTCGGTGTAGCCGCCCTTGAGCAGATGCGGTATGCCGCAGGCGAATTCGACGACCTCGAGGCCGCGGGTGACCTCGCCCATCGCGTCGGCGAGCACCTTGCCGTGCTCGCTGGTGATGAGGGCGGCCAGCTCCTCCTTGCGCTCGTTGAGCAGTTCGCGGAAGCGGAACAGCACCTGGGTGCGCCTGGCCAGGGAGGCGTCGCGCCAGGAGGGGAACGCGGCCACGGCGGATTCGATCACGGTGCGGACGTCGGCCGCGGAGGCCAGGGCGACCTGTCCGGTCACCACGCCGGTCGCAGGATTGGTGACCGGTGCGGTCGCCGTGCTGGAACCGGTGAAGGACTTGCCGTCGAGCCAGTGTGCGATGGTCTGCATATCTCCTCGATTCCGTGAGTGTCCGTCCCTACTCTGCGCCATTACCCGCCGGTTGATTCCCGACGTTGTGTATCCATTTTCCAACTTCGTATTACGATTCGTCGGTGCTCCTCTCCGTTGCTGATGTGCTGGCCATGCCGGTCGTGCGGGCCGGGCAGCCGCAGGTCGTGGGTGGCGGTCCGCTGGATCGGCCGGTGCGGTGGGTGCATGTGAGCGAACTGCCGGACGTGGCGAAACTACTGGTAGGACGGGAATTGATTCTCACCACCGGACAGGCGCTGGCCGGTAGCGACGCGGCCACCGTGGCCTACCTGGAATCGCTGGCCGCGGCCGGGGTGTCCGGGCTGGTCATCGAATTGGGCACCTACGTGCGGGAATTGTCGCCGGTGGTGGCCGAGACCGCCGACCGGGTGGGGTTGCCGATCGTGGCGCTGCACCGGGTGGTGCGGTTCGTGGAGGTCACCGAGGCGGTGCACCGGGTGATCGTGGCCGACCAGTACGCGGAGCTGGAATTCGCGCGCACGGTGCACGAGACGTTCACGGCGCTGAGCGTGCGGCGGGCGTCGCTGGCCGAAATCGTGAAAACCGCTGCCGGGATGCTGGACGCCTCGGTCGTGCTCGAGGACCTGGCGCATCGCGTGCTGGCCCTGACCGCGCGCCACACCGGTACCTCGGCCCTGCTGGAGCACTGGGAGACCACCTCCCGGCTGCTGCCCGACACCGACCCGAATGTGGTTCCGGTGGGCCCGCATACACAGCGCTGGGGCCGGCTCATCCTGCGCTCCAGCCGGGTGCCCACGGCCCGCGCGCGCATGGTGCTCGAACGCGCCGCGCAGACGCTGACCCTGCACCGGATGATCGAGCGCGACCGCTTCGGGCTGCACCGGCAGGCCCAGACCGGGCTCATCGACGATATGGTCAACGGCCGCCTCACCGACGAGCGCGACGCCGTGGCGCTGGCGGCGGCGCTCGGGCTGGCCCGCCGCGCCCGCTATGTCCCGCTCGCGGTGGAGGTCGCGGCGGCGGCCGAAGCGGATCCGGTGGCGCAGCAACGTCGTACGGCCGCACTGCTGGACGCGGCGCTGCACGGGGTGGCGCTGGCCAAGGCCACCGCGCTGGCCGCGCCCGACCACGGCAATCGGGTCACCATCGTGCTGGGTGTCGCCCGGAGCGGCGAACTGGACAGTGCGCTCACCGCGATCTGCTCGGCCATGCTCGCCGAGATCCGCCGCGTGGCGGGTGTGGAGCGCGCGGTCATCGGCGCCGGCGGTGAATCGGACTCCCTCCTCGACACCGCGCGCGAGCTGGCCCAGGCCGCGCACGTCGCCGAAGTCGCTCTCTCCCTGGACCCTTCGGTGCCGCGCCCCTTCTATCGCAGTGGCGACGTCCGCCTGCGCGGCCTGCTGTCGCTCATTCGCGACGAGCCGGGCGTCCAGCGCTTCGCCGAGACCGAGCTGAGCGCCCTGCTCCGGCACGACATCCGCAATGCCGCCGATCTCACCCGTACCCTGCGCCAATTCCTCGACCTGGCGGGCAACAAGACCGAACTCGCCAAGCGCCTCAATATCAGCCGGCCCACCCTCTACGACCGCCTGTCCCGCATCGAACGCATCCTCGACGTCGATCTCGACAACGGCGAGACCCGCACCTCCCTCCACACCGCCCTGCTCATCCGAGACCTGGTCGCCGCCCCCGAACCCCGCTGACCGCCGCCCCGGCGAGATCCTCCGACGTGAATTCCGTGGTCGGGGGCCGGCCCGAGAAGCGCTGTGCGCCAGCGCATTCTCGAGGCGGTGATCCGGATCGCCGCCCGTCATCCAGGTATGTCGCCGGCCTGGCCTTCGAACCGGCGGTGCTTCCGACGTGGGTCGGTGGGCTGCGGGCAGAGCGCATCGGAATGACCGGGAGCGGCTGAGGTCCGCGCGTTGGGGGCCAGGTCCGGCCCGGGCATACTGGCCGCGTGGAGTTCGGGATTCTGGGTCCGATCGAGGCGCGACGGGCCGATGGGGGCCCGTTTCCGGTCGGGGGTCCGCAGGTGCGGGCCTTGCTGGCGGTGTTGGCATTGGATGCCGGGCGGGTGGTCGGGCGGGAGCGGCTGATCGACGACCTGTACGGGTCGGAGCCACCGGGGGATGTGGGACATGCGTTGCAGTCGCAGGTGTCGCGGCTGCGGCGGGCGCTGCGCACTGGTGTGGGGGACGGCGAGTTCGTCGAGTCGGCCGGGGCGGGTTATCGATTGGCGGTCGACCCGGAATCGGTGGATGCGCTCCGATTCGCGCGGCTGGCAGAGCGGGGGCGGAAAGCCTTGCGGGACCGGGATTCCGGCGCGGCGATGACACTGCTGGACGAGGCGCTCGGATTGTGGCGCGGTCCGGCGCTGGCCGATGTGCGGGACGCGCCCTTCGCCGAGAGTCAGGGCGCGCGGCTGGACGAGGCCCGGCTGGCCGCCGAGGAGGATCGGGCCGAGGCGGCGCTGGCGGTGGGGGATTCGCAGGCGGTGGTGGCGGTACTGTCGGAATTGGTTGCGGCGCAGCCCCTCCGGGAGCGGGCGCGCGCTCTGCTCATGCGTGCCCTGTACGCGGCCGGCCGCCAGGCCGAGGCGCTGGAATCCTTCGAAGCGGGACGGCGGCTGCTCGCCGACGAGCTCGGGGCCGATCCCTCGGCCGAGCTCATGGACGCCCACCTGGCGATCCTGCGCGCGGATGAGGTTGCGGCCGTGTCGAATCGGCGGCTGCCCACCCCGCTCACCAGTTTCGTCGGCCGGGAGGACGAACTCGCGCGGTTGGTGCCACTGGTCGCCCAGGCCCGCCTCGTCACCCTGATCGGCCCCGGCGGCACCGGGAAGACGCGCCTGGCGCTGGCGGCGGGCGGCCGGGTCCGCGGCGACGTCTGTTTCGTCGAATTGGCGCCGCTGGTGGACGGTGTGCAGGCGGCCCAGGCGATCGCGAGCGTCCTGGGCTGCCGCGACCTGTCGGCGCATGCGGCCCCCGGACCACGCGATTTCGAGTCGCAGCTGGTCGCCGTGCTCGCCGACCGTCCGCTGCTGCTCATCCTCGACAATTGCGAGCACGTCGTCCTCGATATCGCCCGCCTCGCGCGCCGCCTGCTGGTCGCGTGCCCGGGCCTGCGGATTCTCGCCACCAGCCGCGAGGCGCTGCGGGTCACGGGCGAAACGCTGTTCCCCGTCCCCCAATTGCCCATGGCCCCACCGGATTCGCCGCTGGCCGACCAGCTGGCCGCCCCGGCGGTGCGCCTGTTCGCCGACCGGGCCGCCGCGGTCCGGCCCGGCTTCCTTCCGGACGCGGGCACCATCGCCCTGGTCGGCCGCATCTGCCGCCGCCTCGACGGCCTCCCGCTCGCCATCGAGCTCGCCGCCGCCCGCCTGCGCACCCTCGACCTCCCCGAGATCGACGCCCGCCTCACCGACCGCTTCCGCCTGCTGGCCCGCGGCGACCGCACCGCCGAACCCCGTCACCAGACCCTGCAGGCCGTGGTGGCCTGGAGCTGGGAACTCCTCGACCCCGCCGAACAGCAACTGGCCCAGCGCTTCTCGGTCTTCGCGGGCGGCGCGACCGCCGAACAGGCCCGCCGGGTGTGCGACATCGACGATATCGACGACCTTCTCTCCGACCTCGCCGACAAATCCCTCCTGGACATCGCCGCCGGTCGCTACCGCATGCTCGAAACCATCCGCGAATTCGCCCGCACCCGCGCCATCGAGTCCGGCGACCACGAGGAAACCCAACGCGCCCACGCCGAATACTTCGCCGACACAGCCGAGACCGCGGACCCCCTACTCCGCACCGCCACCCAACTCCAGCACCTGGCCCGCCTCACCACCGACCACGACAACCTCCAGTCCGCCCTGCACTGGTCTGCCACCGCCGACCCCGCCCTCGCCGCCCGCCTCATCGCCGCCCAAGCCTGGTACTGGTGGCTCACCGGCCACTCCGGCGACGGCCCCGCCCTCGCCAACCGCCTACTACCCGAACTGAATTCGGCGGTACGTCGGCCGGCCACTGCCGCCCGGCCGCAGGGTCAGCCGGTGCGCCGTGATGACGTCGGCGACCGCCGAGACGCAGATCTCCACGAGCCAGCAGCGCTGATCACTCCCACCGCGGCGCACAGGTCGGATGCGCGCCCTCCAGCCGAGGAGCGGCGCGTGCCGTTCGTTGCGGAAACCGCTGCTGGGCATGATGCACCGGGAGTGGGGTCGAGCGTCGCCGCGGCGGCTCGCATATCCCGGCCCGAGTGGCTGGTTGCCGTGGATGCGGAGCAATACGCGCTGGTGGTGGCGGTGGCGGCGCGGGGACGGGATGATCTCGCGGCCGAGGTCGAGCGGGCGGCGGCGGGGGTTGCGGCGCTGGAGCATCCGATGCGGCAGCCGCATCTGATCTTTCTGCTCGCGCTCGCGGGCGGGATGCTGCCCGGGGAGCCTGCGGAGTTGCGCCGGCCGTTCGGAGCGGATGACTGGTCGCAGGCGTTTCTGCGGCTGGGGGACGGGATGGCGTTGTTCATGGCCGGGCAGGTCGGCGAATCCGAGCCGGAGTTCGCGGCGGCGCTGGCGGGGTTCCGGCGGATCGGGGACCGGTGGGCGATCGCGGCCGCATTGGACAAGCTGGCGGCCGTGGCCGAGCGGCGCGGCGATCGGGCCGCCTCGCTGACTCTGATCGATGAGGCGATCGCGGTGAACACCGAATTGGGTTGGGCCGCGGACACTGCCGACCTCTTGACCCGTCGCGGCGATATCCACCTCGGCGGGGCGGCGGAGCAGGATGTCGAGGCGGCGCGCGCGGATTATGAACGGGCAGCGGAGCTGTCGCGGACCCACGGCGCGATCGACATGTACGCCGGTGCACTTCGCGGCCTGGGGGATATCGCTCGTGCCGAGGACCCGGCCGCAGCGCGGAATCTGTACCGGTCGGTGCTGGAGATCCCGGCCGGAGGTTCGATCGCCATCACTGAGGCGCACGAGCGGGCGCGGGAGGGTCTCGCACTGTTGGACGACGCTTGAAATCGCAGGTCAGGATGTTGGTGAGGGCCGGTGAGCCGACGGTGAGGGGTTGGTGAGCGCCCCGGCCGAAGCTGTGTGACATGACCAGCACACAGCAGTTCGCCAACAAGACCGTCCTCATCTCCGGCGCCAGCGTCGCCGGCCCGGCCCTCGCCTTCTGGCTGAAGAAGTACGGTTTCACCGTCACCGTCGTGGAGCAGGCTCCGGCCCTGCGCGAGGGCGGGTACAAGGTCGATATCCGCGGCGTGGCAATGGAAGTCGTCGAGCGGATGGGGCTCACCGACGAGATCCGCAAGGCCTCCACCGATATGCGCGGCGGCGCGTGGGTGGACGCGACCGGCAAGGCGATCGCCACCCTCGGACCGGACCTGATCGGCATGCGTTCGCCCGGCGACGACGAGGTGCTGCGCGGCGACCTGGCGCGAATCCTGTTCGACGCCGGCAAGAGCGGCGTCGACTACCGGTTCAGCGACGCCATCACCGAGCTGATCGAGCACGCGGACGGCGTCGAGGTGCACTTCCGTCACGCGGCTCCCCAGGTGTTCGACCTGGTGATCGGCGCGGACGGCATGCATTCCACGGTGCGCCGCAGCGTCTTCGGCGCGGAGGAGCAGTTCGCCCGGCACACCGGCATGGCCGCCTGCGTCATCTCGGTGCCGAACTACCTGGACCTCGATCACTGGGAGCTCATCCACGCCGCCCCCGGCAAGGTCGTGCAGGTGTACAGCACCCAGCGCTCGGCGGCCAAGGCACAGTTCATCTTTCCCGCCCCCGAGCATCTGCCGGACCGCCGCGACACCGCCGCACAGCAGCGACTGGTGGCCGAGGTCTTCGCCAGCGGCGGCTGGGAGACGGCGACCCTGCTCGACGCCATGCCGGACTCACCGGACTTCTATTTCGACACGGTGAGCCAGATCCATCTGGAGCGCTGGTCCTCGGGCCGCGTCGCGCTGGTCGGCGACGCCGCCTACTGCCCGTCCCCGCTGTCCGGGCAGGGCACCAGCATGGCCCTGGTCGGGGCGTACGTGCTGGCCGGTGAGCTGCGCGCCGCCGCCGGCGACCACCGCGTCGCCTTCGCCGCCTACCAGGAGCGCATGCGTGAGTACGTCGACGAGAACCTGACCCTCGGCTGGAACAACGCCACCCAGATGGTCGCCGCCGACGCCCGCGCCCTGCGCATGCAGATGACCATGATGCGCATGCTGCGCTGGATGCCGTGGAAGGGCATGGCCCTGCGCCCGATCATGAAGCCGATCGCGAAGGCCGCCAATGCCATTCGACTCGAGCGGTACTGATCGGGGCGCGGTGTCGTCATCGAGCGGGGCGCAGTGTCGTCATCGAGTCTGATCCGGGGCGGTCAGGGTTCATTCTCCGGGTGGATCCCTGATGCGGGCCGATCCCGTTTGATGGTTATCTCGAACTGGAAGGGAGTCCGACGTGACCATCGCCGTGTACACCACCTGGGCGTGGATGGCATTCGAGATCGCGCTGCGGGTGCGGGATCGCATGCGCGGCACCGGCTCCACCGCCGGGGACGGCCACACCAGGCTCCTCATCTTCGTGCTGGTGGCTGCCGCCATGACGGTCGCCAGCTTCGCCGGAATCCTCCTCCCGGCCGACAGCCCGCTGCGTTTTCCCGGCCCGGTCCTGCCGTGGCAGATCCTCGGCGTCGCTCTCATGTGGCTGGGCCTGGTCGTGCGAGCCTGGGCGATCGCGGTGCTGGGCAAGCACTTTCGCACCACCGTCGAGGTGGACCGCGACCAGCCGGTCATCAGCACCGGCCCCTACCGGTGGATCCGGCACCCCTCCTACACCGGCATCCTGCTGCTGACGCTGGGTTTCGGCCTGGCCGCCGGCAACTACGTGTCCCTGCTGCTCACCACCGTGGTCCCGGTCTACGCGTTCCTGCGCCGGATCACGCTCGAGGAGAAGACGCTGGTGGCGACCCTGGGCGCGCCCTACGAGACCTATCGGCACACGACCAAGCGCCTGGTCCCCGGCGTCTGGTGACCTCAGGCGGGGTCGGCGCCCATCGGGTTCGGGTAGGGGACCTCGCCGCTGCGGACCACGGCGCGGGCGGCCGGCGTGAGGGCGGACAGCATTTCGAGGATGCCCGGGACGCCGCGGTAGGCGGTCATGGCCAGGGCATCGGTGCGGGCCTCGATGTGCGCGCGCAGGGCACGCCCGGCCTCGGTGATGCCCTCGGAGTTGAGCAGGCCGCGGTCGGTGAGCCGCTCTCGCGCTGCCTTCCAATCGGTTTCGCTCCAGCCGCGATTGTCGCGCCACAGCTGCGCGGGCGTGCCGGTGGACGCCGAGAACAGTACGTGCGCCTCGCAGCCGTCGATGCCCTCGCTCAGCAGGCATGCCACATGGCCGTCGCCGCGGTGTTCGCGCAGCGCCGTGACCGCCTGCCAGAGGGCGTGGACGGAGTCGTCCGGGGTGGGCAGGTCGCGATTGGCGGCAAAGAGCGGGCGGCCCGCCGCCGGCGCGGTGGCAATGGCCTGATGGAGGCGCGGGACCGCGCGGGCGGCGATGTCGGCGATATCGGGCACGACGGTGCGCAGGACCGCGGCCGCGGCGATGGTGCGGGTGGCGATGATCGCGTCCGGTGCGGCGAAACCCCAGGCATCCGGAATGGCCCGCCGGACCATGGCCGGATGGAAGTTGTAGAAGGTCGCCTCGACGACCGACGGTCCGACCGCGCCGAGCGGGGCGGAGCGCGACGCGAAGTAGCCCATCCAGAAGCCGCGCAGGCCAACGGCTTTGTTGGCGGCGATGCAGTCGGCGGCGAAATAGGTGACGGCGTGCAAGGGCTCCAGCACGCGCCACACCTCGCGGGCGAGGTCGTTGTCCATGCACCAACCCTAGTGGCTGAATTCAGCTAACTGAAGCCAGATTGGTGACGCGATCCGCTGCGGTGTGCGAATCGAACTGGCTGTGCGCCATACGATCCGTAAAGTACCGGACCGGGTTTCCGGCTGACTGTAAGAATAGTGACCTGAGTCACTCCTTTGGTTTCTGCCGGTAACTCCGTTTCATATCCAGGCAACATTCCAGCCCGAACATTCCTCGCAGGTCAGTCGACCAAGATTGAGGAGCTTCACCATGGAATCGAGTGCACCAACCGTACTTTCCGGGGGATCGGACACATCCGCAGCGGGGGTGTCGCGGCTCAAACCCAATGTGGTCGGTCTGCTCGGTGTGGTGTTCATGGCCGTCGCGACGGCCGCGCCCATCACCGCCATGACGGGCAATGTGCCGTTCATGATGTCGGCCGGCAGCGGAATCGGCACGCCCGCGGCGTTTTTGATCGCCATGGTGGTGCTGGCCATCTTCACGGTCGGCTACACCACCATGGCCAAGCACATCACCACCACCGGCGCGTTCTACGGTTTCATCTCCTACGGGCTGGGCCGCACCGCGGGCCTGTCGGCCGGGCTGCTGGCCACCTTCGCCTACATGGTGTTCGAGCCGTCGCTGATCGGCATCTTCTCGAGCTTCGCGCACAACACCGTCTCCGACCAGGTGGGCGTGAACATTCCGTGGTGGGTGTTCGCCATCCTGATGCTGGTGATCAATGGCCTGGGTACCTGGTTCGGCGTCGCCGTGGCCGAGCGGCTGCTCATCGTGCTGCTGGTCACCGAGGTGACCGTGCTGACGGTCATGGGCCTGTCGGTGCTGCTGCACGGCGGCGGGCCGGACGGGTTGTCGCTGGCCCCGATCAATCCGGTCAACGCCTTCCACGGCGCGTCCGCGGGCCTGGGACTGTTCTTCGCCTTCTGGTCGTGGGTCGGGTTCGAATCCACCGCCATCTACGGTGAGGAATCCAAGGATCCGAAGCGAATCATCCCGCGCGCCACCATGATCGCCGTCCTCGGTGTCGGCGTGTTCTACCTGTTCATCTCCTGGATGACCATCTCCGGCAACGGGCAGGGCAGGGCCATGGAACTGGCCGCCTCCGACAATCCGATGAATCTCTTCTTCGCGCCCACCGAACGCTATGTCGGGCACTGGGCCGTGGACGCCATGCAGTGGCTCATGGTCACCGGTTCGCTGGCCTGCGGCATGGCCTTCCACAACTGCGCCTCCCGCTACCTCTACGCGCTCGGCCGCGAGGACGTGATTCCGGCGTTGAAGCGGACGATCGGAAAGACGCACCCGCAGAACGGATCCCCGTACATCGCCGGTCTGGTGCAGACCGTCTTCTCGGCCGTGCTGGTGCTGGCCTTCGGCCTCGCGGGCAAGGACCCCTACGCGAGCCTCTACACGCTGATGGCGGTGCTCGGCACCATGGCGATCCTGATCGTGCAGGCCGTGTGCTCCTTCGCGGTCATCGCCTACTTCCGCAACCACCACCCCGAAACCCGGCACTGGTTCCGGACTCTGGTGGCCCCGCTGGTGGGCGGCGTGGCCATGATCGGCGTGGTGCTGCTGCTGGTCCTCAATATGGACACCGCGGCCGGAAGCGAGGCCGGATCGCTGATTCTGAAGGCGACGCCCTACCTGGTGGCCGCGGTGGCCATCGCCGGTATCGGCTACGCCCTGTACCTCAAGCGCACCGACCCCGGCCGCTATGCGTTGCTGGGCCGGACCGTGCTGGAAGAGTCCCACGAGCGCTGAGAGGCGGAAAGCTATGACCGACACCGAGATCCGTTCCGCATACGGCGACCGCGTGATAGCCGTCGAGCCCGGCGGCGACGACTACATCCCCGAGGACGCCCGGCACGGTACGCCGCGAAAACTGTTCTGGACGTGGATGTCTCCGAACATGGAGTTCGCCACCGTCTTCGTGGGCGTGCTCGCCGTCACCGCGTACGGCATGACCTTCTGGCAGGCGAGCCTGGGCATCGTCGTGGGTACCGGGATGGGCGCGGCCGCCCACTACCTGCTGTCGGCGCGCGGGCCCCTGCACGGTGTCCCGCAAATGGTGCTGGGGCGCTTGGCCTTCGGCTATCGCGGCAACACCCTGCCCGCCGCGTTCATGTCGGTCATGTGCGGGGTCGGCTGGTTCGCCACCAACTCCGTCAGCGGCGCGTTCGCGCTGAATTCCCTGACCGGCATGCCGAAACTGACCGCGCTGCTGGTGATCGTGGTGGTGCAGACCGCCTTCGCCTTCTTCGGCCACAACCTGGTGCAGGCGGTGGAACGCATCGCCTTCCCGCTGCTGGCCATCGTGTTCGCCATCGTCACCGTGGTGATCTTCATCAAAGCCTCGCTGGGCGCACCCGCACCGGCCGGGGGCGTGGGCGGCATGGGCGGATTCCTGCTCACCGTCGGCACCGCCTTCGGTTACGGCGCGGGCTGGAATCCCTACGCGGCGGACTACTCCCGCTATCTGCCCGCGACGGTGTCACGGGCCGCGACCGGTGCGTATGCCTCGGCGGGCCTGTTTATTTCCTGTGTCTGGCTGGAGGTGGTCGGTGCGGCCTCGGCGACCGTGGCGAGCACCGCGCAGGGCAGCCCCACCGATGTGTTCACCGCCAACCTGCCCAAGCTGCTGGCGGACCTGACCCTGCTGGCCATCGCGGTGGGCGCGGTGGCCGCCAATGCGCTCAATGTCTACTCGGGCGCAATGGCTTTCGTGACCATGGGCTTCACGTTCTCGGTGCGCACGCAGCGGGCGCTGGTGTCGGCGGCCTTCGGCGTGATCGGGTTCCTGGTCGCCTGGTGGGCGCTGCCGGACGCGGCGGCCAGCTACGAGGGCTTCCTGCTCATCGTCGCGTATTGGATCGGGCCGTGGCTGGGTGTGGTGTTCGCCGACGAGTACCTGCGTCGCGGTCAGCGCATCGACCATCTGCTCTACGACCGCGACCACCGCAACTGGGCCGGCGTGGCGGCGTTCGTGGCGGGGCTGGTGGTGTCGGTGCTGCTGTTCTCCAATCAGGAGAAGTTCGTCGGCTTCGTCGCCAAGGCGGTGCCGCAGCTGGGCGACATCACCTTCTTCGTCGGCTTCGTGCTCTCCGGCGCGGCCTATCTGATCGTGAACCGGTCCCGGATCGCACGCGTCGCGGTGGCAGCATGATCGGCATGATCAACGCACAGGATCTGCTGGTCACCGCCTATGACGAGGCGCAACTCGGGCTACGGGAAGGCGGGATTCCCATCGGGGCGGCCCTGTTCGACAGCGCCGGCAACCTGCTCGGCCGCGGCCACAATCGCCGCGTCCAGAACGACGACCCCAGCGTGCACGCCGAGACCGACGCCTTCCGCAATGCCGGCCGCCGCCGCGACTACCGCGACACCATCATGGTCACCACCCTGTCCCCGTGCTGGTATTGCAGCGGCCTGGTCCGCCAGTTCGGCATCGGCGCGGTCATCGTGGGGGAGTCGCGCACCTTCACCGGCGGCCACGACTGGCTTGCCGCACACGGGGTTTCCATCACCGTGCTCGACGACCCGGCCTGCGTGGACATGATGACCCGCTTCATCGCGGAACGGCCCGAACTCTGGAACGAGGACATAGGAGTGGCGGAATGACCCCTATCGCGACCGTCGACCTGGACCGCTGGCGCGAAGGCGGCGAGACCGCGGCCACGGTGCTGCGCGAGGTGGACGCGGGCATGCAGCGCGCCGGATTCCTCCTGGTGCGCGGACATGGTGTGCCGCACGGGCTTCCGGCCGACCTGCGTGCGGCGGCCCGGCGCTTCTTCGCGCTCCCGCCGGAGGTGAAACAGCGGTACGCGGTCTCCGTCGGCGGGCGCGGCTGGATCGGTCCCGGCCTCGAGGCCAACGGCTACGCCGAGGGCACCGAGACCCCGCCGGACCTCAAGGAGACCTTCGCGATCGGCGCGGACACCCGCACCGGCGACGCCCTGATCGACACCGTGTGGTTCCTCGACAATGTGTGGCCCGAGGAGGTGGGCGAGCTGCGCGAGCTGTTCCTCGCCTACACCGCGGCCATGCGCACCCTCTCCGACGAACTGCTCGCCCTCTTCGCCGCGGCACTCGACCTGCCGCACAACCCCTTCGAGGGCCTGGCGAGCCGCCCGACCTGGACCTGCAATATCAACCGGTACCCGCCGCTGGCCGAGGTCGGCCCGCCCGAACCCGGCCAGTTCCGCATCGGTCCGCACACCGACTTCGGCACCGTCACCGTCCTCGACCGCGAACCCGGTGCGGGCGGATTGCAGGTCTACACCGAGGACGGCGGCTGGGCGGACGCGCCCTACGACCCGTCCGCCCTGACCGTGAACATCGGTGACCTGCTGGCCTATTGGAGCGGCCAGCGCTGGCCCGCGGGCCGCCACCGCGTACTCCCGCCCCAGGCGTCCGCACCCGACGAGGACCTGGTGTCGCTCATCTACTTCTACGAACTCGACCACGACGCCCGGGTGACACCCCTCGAGCCGCCCATCGGGCGGGTCTCCGGCCTGGCGCCGGTCGTCTCCGCCGAGTTCCTGCGCACCTGCCTCGACGCCATCACCCTCGGCTGAGACCACCCGGCGAGCTCCCACGGCCGTCGCGTGCCGGCGGCCGTGGGAGCGACCTGGACCCGCCCACCCGGTGACCGCCGGCGGATCTCGCGGGAACATTGCCCGCCGCGACCGCGTTACCAGCGGGCATGACGACGCTCGGATTGATCGGAAGCGGAAATATCGGCGGCACCCTGGCCCGGCTGGCTGTGGCCGCGGGAATCGATGTGGTGCTGAGCAATTCACGAGGGCCGGAGAGCCTGGCGGAGCTGGTGGCCGAACTGGGGGAGCGGGCCCGTGCCGCGACCCCGGCCGAGGCGGCCGCCGCGGGAGACATCGTGGTGGTGACGGTACCGCTCAAGGCCTATCAGCAGGTACCGGCCGATCCGCTGGTCGGCAAGGTGGTCATCGACACCAACAACTACTACCCCGGTCGCGACGGCGAATTCGCCGACCTGGACGCGGGTGTGGCCACCAGTTCCGAACTGCTGCAACGGCATCTGCCGCGCTCACGGGTCGTGAAGGCGTTCAACAACATCCTGTTCAAGCATCTGGCCGTGCTGGCCCGCCCCGCCGGGGCGGCCGATCGCACCGCGCTGCCCATCGCCGGTGACGATACCGCGGCGAAAACCGCTGCGGCGGAACTGATCAGCAGGCTCGGTTACGACACCGTCGATATCGGCTCGCTCGCCGACAGCTGGCGCACGCAACCCGAAACCCCCGTCTACGGCACGCCCTACGCTGTCGCCGCGCCGTTCTGGGAGAACGAGGCGGCCCCCGCCGATGCGGAGACGGTACTCAAGGCGGTCGAAGCCGCCGAACGCTGAAGCCCCGAAAGGGGCTCCAGCGCAAGGACTCCGGGGTCGGCCGACCATGTCAGGGCGGTCGTCCGGCTCCCCTGGGTCAGTCGTTGCAGATGGCCGTGCGCACCAGGTAGGAGTCGGAGTACCACTTGGCGGAGTTCTCGGCGTCGTCCGGCGTCGCGCCGTAGCCGCCGGTGTACTTGTTCATCGAATCCGAGAAGGCCACCGCGCCGCAGCCGGTGAAGGTGGTGACGGTCGAGCAGCTCGCCTTGGCGCACTTGTCGATGGCGGCCTGGCTCGCCGAGCCCTCGGTGTCGTAGTTCCAGGACCAGCCCAGGTCGCCGTAGTCGGACACCGCGATCGCGCCCCAGGAGCCGGGGGCGGCCTGGGCCGGGGCCGCGGGCAGCACCGCGGCGGCGGTGGCGAAGGCGAGGCCGGACAGGGCGAACAGAGTCTTGCGCATGTTGTTCCTTGCATTGATCGAACTGGCGCGCGCATCCCGGGGTGGGGTGCGCGCGCCGCTGTCGAGTCAAGATCGGCGGGCTTCGAAGACGCGTTAACCGGCAAGTGGTTGGGGCACAGCGTGTCCGGGGTTACGTGGACGGCGGAAGCGGGCTTCTTCACCGGCAAAGTCCGATGTCCGAACGGAGCCCCTTGCGGAGGACCCCTCCTGAGCGGGTTAATTGGTGTTCGAGCATTCCGCCCCCGCCGGGTCGACCTGCCCAGCGGACCGAGCGCAATCGAGTGCACTCGGCTAGGTCGTCCGGGTACCACTACAGCGGAGGTTGCCATGACCAAGAAATCGAGTGCACTGACAACAGCCCTAGCGATTGCATCCGTCATCACCGCCGGTGCGGGCGTGGCCACAGCCGAACCGGCATCTGCCCCCGTAGCGGAGCAACGGTCCGAAGCCATGGCCGGCTATTCCGCTCTCCCCTGCTTACCCTGGATCCTTCCGCCCGCCGTCAACGTCGGAGCGTTCTTGATCTGTCTTGTGTAGTGGCCTACTCGGCGCCGCGACTGATGAAGTCGAAGGATCCGCCGTCGATGCCCCAGGAGATGATCCGTTCGGGGTGAATTCGGATGACCGCGCGTTCCTGGGGCTGGAACGGGGGCTCCTCGTCATCGAGCGCCTCGGCCGTGCCGCGTACCTCGATGCCGCGAATCACATATGGCTCCAATGAAACCTGCTGGTCGACGACGAACGACACCCGGCTGCCCGCCTCGACATTGCGGTACTTTCGACTGGCACGCATCCGCATGCCCCCGATGTCGATCGTGCCGTCGGCGTTCACCCGGTAGCTGGTCGGGTTGTTCTGCACAACGCCGTCGGGCGACACCGTCGCCAGCCGACCGATCCCGGCCTCCGCGAGGAACTGCTGTTCATTGATGGTGAAGGTCATTTCAGTTACTCCTCAGTGAATTCGATATCAGGTGTGCCCCGGCGATCAGCCGGAAGTTGTTGGGTGCGGGAAGCGCAAGCTGTTGCCTGCCGCGTCCCGCCCGTCTTGCGTCGGCGGTTCAGCGGGACCGCGACATCGCGGAGGATGGCTACCCGCTCTGAGATCAAAACAGAATCAGCGCGGTACACAGTCCGGCAATGGCAATGAACAGGTGATCATGGGCATTGGAGCACTTTCGGCTTCCCTTTCCTGATGTCTAGCATGGCTAGAAACTGGAGCAACGGTAACACCCTCCTCAGCAGCTTGTCTAGCGTTGCTAGATTTCAGATCGCTACAGCGGGATTACGCTCGGATCAGCAAGCTGCACATGCCCGTTCCGGCCGAGCGGACGCTGTCGCCCGGCAAGCCGCTCACCGAACGCTGGCAGATCCTCGGCCTGCTGGTTCCGCTGGGGCTCATCGCGGTCCCGCGCCGCCTGGGCGGTCGTGGCATCACTGGGCGGCAGGTCAGACTCATCTGCCGCATCTCGCGGGTCCGAATCGGCCAGAGCGGGCGCGGCCGGCAACGAGACAGACTGCGACCCAGGACATCCTCTTCTGTCGAATGGAGGATGTGTATCGGCAGTTTTCCGTTGCCCCACTTCTGCCGTTAACTGATCGATAGAATGCCGCTGAGCTGGTCAATCAACGAGAGGAGCGCATGATGTCGACGAAGTGTTTCATCGAAGGCGGACCAGATGACATGCCCACACGAATCGTGCCGATCACGCCGCCCGGTTTCGAGGTGAAGATCGAGCGTCGTGCTGGCTACGAACATTACAAAAGCACCCCAAGGTTCACCGATACCGTCGAGGGGCGGCTGCCTGTGTACGAGTGGTTCGAACGAACCGAGATTGCGGAGTAGATATAACCGGCGCGACCGTTTGCTCGCTCGCGGCGTGAGCAACGTCCGGTCGTGCCGCATGCCGCGCTGACCGAACCGGCCAGCGCGGGGCATCGGAAGATCCCTATGTCGATTGCCGGGGTCTCGGGGCGGTCGTAGGGTCTCGAGTACCCCGGGGTGCCGGGTGTGGCTACGGAAGATCTGCCGTGGGTGGCTGACGTTGATTGGCCGCCCGGCACCCTCTCAGGACGACTCGGCTGCTGATCGAACATTGCGGACAGTCGCTGTGTAGGGGTCTGCCAGCGAGGTCGTCTGCGGGACAACGCTTTACGACGACCATGGGAGACCGAGTCGGAGCAGGCATGGGTTGGGATCGATATCGATAAACACCACCATCATGCGGTGGTGATCGACCACGACGGGCCCAGGCAGGTCGACGGGTCTTCTAGGAGCATGGCCTGCAGTGTTATGGCGATGCGGCGACGGGGATGCCGTCCATCTTCGCTCGGTGATGGGTTCGAGGGATATCCGTGCCGAGGGCGCGCTCGTCGCCTTTATCGCCCGGCCACTTTCAGCAGGATCTTGCCGCCGCGGAGGAGATGTTGTACCGCGTCCTGGATGTGCTCGAGGGGGTACACGCCCGCCACGGGGACAACGAGGGTGCCGTCGGCCACCAGCGGTGCCGCCTCGCGAATGACGGGCATCACCTTGTCGTGGTAGTCGAAGTCGCCGACAAAGAATCCGCGGACGGTGAGGTGTTTGCCGACCAGTGTCGAGGTGTCGACCCACATGGGTTCGTCCCTGGCCCAGGCATAGCTGACCAACCATCCACCGTCGGACAGCAATTCGAGCAGCCGCCCGACCCCCGGACCGCCGACGGCTTCCACTGCCAGCGCCACTCGTGCGTCGCCGATCACTGCTCGGACATCGCCGACGGCATCGGGGTCGTCGACGTGGACGACGTCGGCCCCGGCTGCTGTGAGCTCGGCGAACGTCGAGTTGTCACGGGCGAGGTTGATCGTGTTCAGTCCCCGGAGTTTGGCCAGCGCGATCAAGGATCGTCCCACGCCGGAGTTCGCGGCGTTCTGAACCACCCAGTCACCGGGGTGCAGGGGGGTGCATTCGCTGAGCATCAACCCTGCCGCCGGGGGGTTGCTGCCCAGCATCGAGTACTGCTCGATGTTGCCGCCGGCGGGGAGTGCGAACAGGCCGTCGGCGGGCACGACGAGCCGCTCACGCCACGCGCCGGCATACAGGGGTAGCACGACCAGATCGCCGACTTGAAGTCCATCGACCTCGGCGCCGGTGGCAAGAACGCGCGCGACGCCCTCTGCGCCTGGTATGTGGGGCAGGGGTGGTCGCGCCAGCATGCCGGTGACAACCAGTAGGTCGTGTTTGTTCAACGGCGAGACCTCAACGCTCAACAGAACCTCATGCGGGCCCGGTGGCGGCGGCTCCTCGATGTCGACGACGCGGAGCACCTGCGCGGGGTCGCCGAACTGTTCAATCTGGATGGCGCGCATATCAATTCCTCTCCATCGAAGGTGAGGCCGCTGTGTGAGCGGCTGCCTACCGAGCTAGGAGGAAGCAACACCCGGTGGGCGCGTCAAACCAGGCGCGTCCACCTTTCCCGCCGGAAGTATATCCGACGGGACCCCGTGGTCGATGTCCTGCAGCCAGCGGCAATCGAATCCAGAGGCCAAGTGCGGTAGGCGTGATTGAAGGTGTTGTTCCAGTCATAGCTGGTGTCCTCGTCGAAGATCAGCCTCCGCAAGGCTTCGAGCTCACCGATCTCCTCGGGCTCGCGCTCCTCGAGGTCGGCTTCGAGGTCTTCTCGGTTCTCCTCGACGATTCGGTCGAAGAGTTCACTGTCACGAGAACCGGCCGCGGCCTCGATCACGCGGCGACCTCGAAGACCAACGGGCAGAGATTATCTCGGGTAGCGCGCGGCCGTCGGCACTGCACGGTAATGCCGATGAGGCACTGAGGCGGTTCTGGTCGTCACGGGCCCGGGAACTCGAATCCCCTTGTGATAGAACTACCCTGTCCGAGCCGCAGCGATTGTCTGGTAACGCGGATGAAGTGCTCCCGAGAGCGGTGTTGCTCGTCCCGAGCGGCGATCCATTCATCATCGTCGGTTGGTGGCTGCTGGCGGGCGAAGGTGGCGCGCATGACACCGTAGTCGGCGAGGTGGAGCGCCTCAGCAGCCGACACGACACTCCTTGGTGCGATGAGGCGAAGTCGAGTAAGCACAACAGCTTGGGCGTTGTACGCGTCGTCCGTTCGCGTTCGCATCTCCGTGTACATGCTGGCGTCGTGGCCCTCGACTCGAGCAATTCGCGCGTACGCGCCGCCGCTACGGAAGCTGGCGTCCAAGTAGTCCACGTAGGTATCAATCAGAGACTCGCGCAGCCATTTTCGGTTCTCGCGACGGCCCGAGATGTACAGAGTAATACCTGCTAACGCAGCCGCTATCGATGCCGCAACTGCGCTGATTACCGAAGGCACAACGGACATGCGAACCTCCGACAAGCAAAGGATGGTCCTCTATAGGTTCGCACGCTCATGGCGCATACCGCGCTGACCGAACCGGCCAGGGCGGGGCATCGGAAGGTCAACGGGCAGAGCGCCGTACGACCACCGGCAGTGCGCGCTCATGCCGAGTTTCGGACGACCGGTGCAATCCCGCACAATCCGCTGTGGAACAGCAGTTTCACGCCAATTCCTCAGCTGTAGTGCGCGTCTAGAACGGTTGGGTTGGCAGTTCATGCGCGCATGGCAGTGTGCTCTTTTGCCGCAACCCGCGCGTTCTGACCGGCACGCGAACGCATGGACGCTGCCCGCAATCATGAAGGCCGGCTGGTGTCGTGGCAGTCCACGAAGACATGGAAGTCCGGCAACGACCCGGCGTTCATCGAGAAGATGAACCGGGTCCCGGACCTCTACGACAGTCCGCCCACCGACGGCCAGGTGATCTGCGTGGACGAGTTCGGGCCGTTGAATCTGCTGCCCCGAGCAGGCCACAGCTGGTTTGCCACTGGTCGGCCGAAACGGTTGCGGGCGATCTACCATCGCACCCAGGGTGTCCGGCATATGTTCGGTGCCCTGGACTTGCGGACCGGCCAGCTGTACCGAGTTCCGGGACTTTGCGGTCGGGTCAAAGGTCCGGAGTGCGGATCACCGACCAAACGTTGCTTGACGCGGCACTAGCGGATCTCCAACTGATAGGTGATCTCGACCCAGAAGCCGCCGGGCTCGTATTCGCCACCGAAGGTAAGGACGTAGTCGCCAGGCGCGAGATCATCGAGACGGACCCACAGACCCCAAGCTTTGGCCTTGAACCGGCCGGTGTGACCGAAGGGACCGCCCGCTGCCGCCGTGATCCGGAATGCCTTGTCGTTGGTCACTGCTCGCACAGGCAGCGGGACTCCGTTCAATGCGGCGTGACCGGACGCCGCGGGCGCCACCGGCACCTCGCCACGCGCGAATAATCCGTCCGGAACCTTCTGGAACATATTGAAAGCCGGGAAGAAGATCGGCCGGCCGTGCGGAATCGTGCACCGCCGCTCGACTCGCCCACCGAAGGTGCCTGCCAGGAACCAGACATCGGTCGGCTGATCGATCGCGGCGAACTCTCCGGTCTTGTCCACTACCGGATTCTTGGCGTTCGGCACCGACATCGCCCACTGCCACCAACGAGCTGCCAGCTCGACGTCACTACTCGCCATCTCTCTACCCCATACAACCATCGACGCGAAGAAGAGTGCGAGCCACGCCGGATCGCCCTCTTCCGAAGTGGACCTGGAGGAGGGTATACGAACCGGCCGTCTGCGCCGCTCCACGCCACCCCGGGTGACGGTTACAGCATCGACCTTTCCGGACACGGCACCAGCCGCTCGTAGGCAACGCACTCTTGTGCCGCATACCGCGCTGACCGAACCGGCCAGCGCGGGGCATCGGAAGATCAACGGGCAGAGCGCCGTGCGGCCGCCGGCAGTCCACGCTATTGGCACCCCTCTACGTCAAGACTTCGGTGTGGGTGTGGGGTTAGCCTGGATCTCGGGTCCGGGATGTGGCTTGTCCGAAGGATCGGTGTGCGGGTTGGAGCCGGTCGCGCTGGAGTCAGAAGTCGTTCCCGATTGCCCTCCCGGGCCTGCTAATTCACGACGCCGCTGATCGGCGAGCATCCGGGCGTAGACGACGTTCGACAGTCGTTGTTTGAGGGCGCGCAGCGCTTCCATCGAGGTCTTCCCGCCTGCTTTGCGGCCGTCGTAATAGAGCCGGCCTGCGGTGCGGTTGCGGAGTTGGACGATAGCCATGATGTGCAATGCTCGGTTGATCTTGCGGTTGCCGGCGCGGGAAAGCCGATGCCGTTGCTGATCACCCGACGACGCATCCAGTGGTGCGGTGCCATTCCAGGACGCGAACCGGTCCCGGGTGGCGAATCGACCGATATCGCCGGTATCAGCCGAAAGCCTTGCCGCTGAGGATGGTCCGATTCCGTGTAAGTCCATCAACGTGGAGCCGCGCTCGGTGACCAGGGCCCGCACTTCCTTGTCCGCGGCCATGGTCTTGCTGTCGATGGTTTCCAGATCCTCGATCAGCTCGGTGACCAAACGCCGCCGGATCCGGGCAGCGGCATCCTGCGGGGTGATCGTGGCGATCAGGTCACGGGCTTGGCGAGCAGACAGAAACGTCTTGGCGCCACCGGGAATCAACTCCAGCAGCAGCCGGTGCAGTCGGCACAGGGTTTCGGTGCGTGCCCGGCCGAGTTCGTCTCGGCGGTCGGCGAGCATGCCCAGGGCGATCAGTTCCGGGTCGGCTTCGACGCGTCGCAGGTTCGGTGCGTGCAGGGCGGCCAGGGCGACCGAGTGAGCGTCGACCGGGTCGGTTTTGCGGCCGTTGCCGGTGGCGAAGACCCGCACCTGCGCCGAGAGTTTCGCGGGCACGTCGATCACGGTCTCCCCGTCGCGGACCAGCCGGTGCGCCAGCTGGCGCCCGATGCCGTTGCAGCCCTCGACAGCCCAGACCCCCTCGGTGAACTGCCGTCCCGCAGAGAGTATTTCGTTGTATCCGGCGGTATCGGTGGCATACCGGCCGCCGGTCAGGACCCTTCCGGTGGCGTCGATGATGTCGATGGTGGCCGAGCGTTTGTGCGGATCCATCCCGATGATGACCCTCATCGCCGGTTCCTCCCGTGGTCGACATCGTGGTGTCGTGCGGGAGGGCACCGCTAGTTCGAGCATGGGGCAGGCCCCTCTTCAGCCACTCCCTGCACGGCACCCGATGGGAGGCAAGCCATTAGAGAGCCACACCAAAACGGACGGTGGGCAGCCGAATATTGCGAGCATCCCACCGGGCACCTGGACCAAATCCTGGCCGGGATCCGATCCTCACACCAGTCTCCAACTAGCCGAATGGCGTGCGGTTCGCAGGATTACCCGATTCAGGAGATGTGCTACTCGGCTCTTTCCGTCGAGTGCTGCATCGACCGGACGAAGCGGCCGAGGTGGGGTGGATATGACGCGTGTCACTTCATGTCAGATCTGGGTGGTGGGGCGTGTCCGGAGGGTATGACTGATTTCAACACGATCACCAAGGTTGTCGTTCTCGGCGGCGGTTACGCCGGCGCTGTGGCGGCCAATCGGTTGCGGCTACGTCGTGATGTCGAGATCACGCTGGTAAATCCGCGGCCGCAGTTCGTCGAGCGGATGCGGCTGCATCAGTTCGTGGCCGGTACCCATGAGGCCGACATCGGCTACGACACATTGCTCGGCCCGGGCGTACGGCTGGTCGTCGACCGTGCCGTCCGTATCGATACCGCCGGCCGCACCGTGGAGCTGGGTTCGGGTCGCGAGCTCGATTACGACTATCTCGTTTATGCGGTCGGCAGCACTGCGGCGATGCCCACCTCGATTCCGGGTGCGGCCGAGTATGCCTATCCCATCGCTGAATTCGAGCATGCGAAACGGCTGCGCGACGCGATCGGGGAGGTGCCCGAAGCAACGCCGATCGTCGTCGTGGGCGGCGGGCTCACCGGAATCGAGACGGCCGCCGAGCTGGTCGAGCAGGGCCGCGCCGTCACATTGGTGTGCGGAGATAAGTTGGCCGTGAGCTTGTCGAAACCGGCTCGGCGGACGGTCACGAAAACTTTGTCAACGAGATGGACAAGCTCGACGCGAATGGCTTGCCATTGAGCCGATGGGCAAAGTGGCTGACCAAGAATGGAGTCGAGATACTCGAGGATGCGCGGGTGAGTGAAGTGCGGCGTGATGCCGTCGTGCTGTCGAATGCCAGTGTGCTGCCCAGCGCGGTCACGATCTGGACCGCTGGATTCGGTGTGCCCGATCTGGCCTCGCGTAGTGGCCTGCGTACCGACGCGCTGGGCCGGTTACTCACCGATGAGACGTTGACCAGCATCGATGACGACCGCATCGTTGCTGCCGGCGACGCGTCCGCCCCGTCGAGCCGCCCACTGCGGATGAGCTGCTATGCCGCCCAGCCCTTGGGCGCCCAAGCCGCCGACAACGTGCTGGCCCGCATCGCGGGCACCGAGCCCGTCGTGTTGGATGTAGCCTTTGTGGCCTGCACCGTGGGATTGGGCCGCCGCGCCGGTGCGATGCAGTTCAGCCGTCGCGACGACACTCCCGTGAATCTGCACATCGGCGGGCGTGTGGCCGGGGTGATCAAGGAAGGGGTGGGTCTCGCGGGTCCGGTGAGTACCATCCGCAGGGAGGCCCGTAAGCCCGGTGCGATCCCGTCCTTCATGGGGCTCGGCAGGCGGAAGAACATACGAGGTGCCGAGCCGGAGGCGGTGTCGCACCCGTGACCGAGGCCGACGAGCACACTGAGCGCTTCCTGCACCTGCGACCCCTGCTGTTCACCATCGTGTATGAAATCCTCGGCTCCACAACCGATTCCGACGATGTGCTGCAAGACAGCTACCTGCGGTGGAGGCGGGTGGATCTGGCAACGGTCCGTGATACCAAGTCGTATCTCGCGCAAGTGGTGACCCGGCAGGCCCTGAATGCGTTGCGGGCCAGTGCCAGCCGCCGCGAGGAGTATGTCGGTCCGTGGTTGCCCGAGCCGTTGTTGCTCGCCGACAGTGACGCTTCCGCTGATGTCGTGCTCACCGAATCAGTGTCGATGGGGATGCTGGTGGTACTGGAAACGCTCACCCCGGCGGAACGGGCAGTGTTCGTGCTGCGCGATGTCTTCGACTTCGACTACATCGAAATCGCTTCGGCGACTGGTCAATCCATTGACGCCGTGTACCAGATGTCCCGCCGCGCCCGAATCATGTGCAGGCGCGGCGCAACCGGTTCGGTCCTGTCGACACCACCAGAGCCGCCGCGGTCGCCGAACGATTCATGTCCGCCGCGACCACCGGTGACATGGATGGCTTGCTGTCGCTTCTCGCGCCGGATATCACCTGGACCACCGACAGCGGCGGCAAGGCGACCGCGCTTCGCGAGTTGGTCATGGTCGGCGCCGAGCGTGTGGGCGCCATACTCATGGCGGTCTTCCGGTATGCCCAGCGACACCAGGACGTCCGGATCGAGGCGGTGAACTGCAACAGCCAACCCGCACTCGTCTGCCATATCGGCGACAACCTGGAAGCGGTGCTCGTGTTCGAAATCGCCGACGACAAGATCATCAACGGCTACGGCATCCGCAACCCCGACAAACTGGCAGCCCTCGACATCCCACGCGTCATCAGCCGTACCACCACACCACGACCCTGACCTCGCACACCGGACTGACGTCCGCACATGCCGCGACCCGGGCGATCAGGAGCGACCACGGCATCCGCCGGCGAACGCACCATCATGTCGAATGTCGTGTGTTCGGCGGTTACGATCCGCAGCGGTAGTTTGCTTCGCCTGAACAGGCTGGTTGCCCGTTTCGTTCACGATGACCGACAAGCCAACCAGAGACTAGTAACTAATCTTGTCCAGTTTGTCGAGTTCCTTGTCGGAGAACGACAGTCCCACGCCGACGAGGATCTCGCGCAGGGGTCGTCGACGACGTGGCCGGTCAAGCGGCTACCTCCTGACGCCTCTGACGTAGAGCATGTCGCCCATGCGCATGTCGTCGTCTTTCAGTGCTGGAAGGTTGTTGGCGGCGAGCAGGTCTCGGACGCTGATTTCGTTCAGCGTCCAGCCGCAGTCGGTCAGGTAGGGAGCGGCTTCGTTGCGTTCACCGAAATATCGCAGCCGCGCCATGTCTGGATCGAAACCGTGCAGACGCCAGCGATCGGAGAGGCCGTTCAGGCGCTGCTGCGTCCTGTCCTCTTGGCCTGGTTGCGGGTTGGGCCGGCTTTCGGTGGCTATCCGGCTTTTCGGCGCGCTGAGTTCGGTGATGGTGTCGAGCAGGCGGTCCTGCGCCTCGGGCGGCAGATAGCTCAGCAGGCCTTCGGCGCTCCATGCGGTCGGCCGGGCCGGATCGAATCCGGCGGTGCGCAGTACGGTGGGCAAATCGTCGCGCAGATCAACAGCGGCCACTCGACGGTCAGCGGTGGGCGCAGCACCCAAATCGGCCAGTGTGCGGGTCTTGAATTCGACGACCCGCGGCTGGTCGACCTCATACACCACGGTTCCGGGCGACCAGGGCAGCCGGTACGCGCGCGAGTCCAGCCCCGACGCCAGGATGACGGCCTGCGTGATGCCCGCGTTCGTCGCCTCACGGAAGAACTCGTCGTAGAACTTGGTACGGACCTTGGCCAGGTCGATCCAAACCTGTTCGACCAAGCCGTCGGGGGCCAACTCGCCGGTTGCCAGCCGGGTGGCAAGCTCGATACCGACCGCCTTCACGAGCGGTTCGGCGAACGGGTCGTCGATGAGCCTCCGATCTGTGCGGGTTGCTATCGCCCGGGCCGCCGCGGCCATGGTGGCGGTCGCACCGACACTGGATGCCAGATCCCAGCTGTCTCCGTCGTACCTGGTCGAAGTCAAGTGCTGCCCCATCCTTCTCTGAACTCAGATTGTATTCGGCAAGTGGCATAACGCTTTTCAAGGCTGAGGTAGATTTGCTCGACTGGCTGTCAGGAGTGCCCCGTGGTAGCCGAGTCGTTCGGCATATCGAGCATGGTCGGTGCACGCAGCCGATAGCCGCAGCGAGCAGCACAGGCGCACGGCGGCTACTGGTCTGCGGCCTGCCACAGTGCCAACGTCGCGCCGCCGGGCTCGTCGATCACAACCACCGAGCCAGGCGGCAGATCGATGCGGGGCTTGACGATTCGCCCGCCGAGCGCGACCGCCTGCTGCGCCGCAGCCTCCACGTCGGGCACCGGCACGTACGGAATCCATTGCGGGCGACGCGAATCGTCGGCGGCGAGCGGGGTGAACCCACCCCAAACGCCATCACTGGTCCCGAACACCGGGCCGGCGGCGGATTCTGTGATCAGCCAGCCGAACAGCTCGGAGTAGAAGCGGCGCGAGGCGTCGAGGTCGGTGGTGCGGACGTCATGGAAAACGAAAACTTGGGACATGCGTCCTGACTTTAGGTCGAGTGTCCCAACTTGGCAACGGGATGGGTAGATTGGTGACGTGACAGCGACGAGACCAGTGATCGAGGCCAACCGGCGCGGCAAGCGCGAGCAGATCATCGACGCGGCCAAACAGGTTCTCGCGCGTGATGGTTTGGCCGCGTGTACAGCGCGCTCGGTGGCGGAGGCGAGCCCGCTCACCAAGAGCGCGGTGCACTACTACTTCGACGACATCCACGAGCTCGTGGACCTTGCCATGCGCGACCACGTGACCGCGATGGTGACGGTTCTGCGTCAGGCCGCCGACGCCGAAAGCGATCCAGGCCAGAAGTTGTGGGCGGTGGTCGACGCCTACCTGAGGACGTTCGCCGAGCAGCCCAACGCCGCTTTCCTGTGGTTCGAGTACTGGATCGACACCGGCCGCCGGAAATCCGCCGACGCCGTCGGGGCAACCCTCGACGACATGCACACGCTACTGAGCGACATCACCGCCCAGCTCCCCGTCGAGGATCCCACCGCAACGGCGCGCATGCTGATGTCCTGGCTATTGGGCACCGTTGTGCAACAACAAGTACAGCCGCATAAACCAACCGCCATACGCCAAGAGCTGAACTCGATCCTCCGAAGCGCGACCGCATAGATCGACCGTGAGCGATCAGCGCGACATCGCCGCATGCCGCGCTGACCGAACCGGCCAGCGCGGCAACTCGGAAGATCAACGGGCCGTGGGCATCCCGGGCGCCTAACAAACTGTCGGCAGTGCACGCTATTGCCGATTATGTATCGCTGCAGCGGCGTAACCGAACCGACCGATCTTGGCCATTTGACCTCGAGTGGGGTTGGGGTTCGAAGATAGCGGCATGACAACCACAGACCTCGATCAGACCGAAGATGTTGCCGCCATTCACGCCGTCGTGGCCGCGGTGGCCAAGGCGCAGCGCGCCGAGGACGCCGACGCCTTCCTCGCCCTGTTCCACCGCGACGCCATCTGGACCACCGGCGGCGGCAAGTTCCTCAACGGGCTCAACGAGATCTCCGAGTTCACCCGCGCCGTACTGCCCGGCGCGACCAAGGATGGCTACGCCACCTACGAGCCCTTCTTCATTCGCTTCATCCGACCGGACGTGGCTGCGGTCAAGGTCCGCCAGCAGTACTTCAACCACGCCGATGAACTTCAGTCCCAGGGCTCGCCGCTGTACGGCATGACCAAGGAGGACGGCCGCTGGCTGCTCACCTTCTGCCAGAACACCCCGGTCGCCGACCACTAACCGACCTGTCCGTCTGATGCGCGCTGCCGGTCCCACACTGGTTAGACAAGATCGTCAAAACGCACTGTCTATGCCGCATACCGCGCTGACCGAACCGGCCAGCGCCGGGCATCGGAGATCAAACTGGCCGTGCCGATCCGAGGCCGGCGGAACGTCCGCTACTGCCGATTACACGATGGTCTGTGGGCCACAGAATCTGAGTCGATTCTCAGTTGTGGCAGTCGACGAAGGAGATCAGCTACTGGCGTGGCTCAGGCCATCTGGCCAACGGGCAGGTGAAGCCGGTTGGTATCGAGGATCGGTAATCAGCCGCTACGGTGGCGGACGTGCATTTCACAAAAGGGGGATCGGTGATCGATCAACGTCCGCTGGCTGGCTGGAGCCGCACGGCACCGACTGTCGCGCAGGTGCTTTCTACTCCGGACATCGACTCGGTGGCGAAGGCAGTCCGTGAGGCGGGACCGCGTGGTGTCATCGCCCGAGGGTTGGGGCGCAGCTACGGGGACCCGGCGCAGAACGGTGGTGGTCTCGTTGTCGACATGACCGCGTTCGACCGCATCCACACGATTGATCCGGATAGCTGTGTCGTCGATGTCGATGCCGGCGTCAGCTTGGACATGTTGATGCGGGCCGCTCTGCCTCGCGGCCTGTGGGTTCCGGTACTGCCGGGCACGCGGCAGGTCACCATCGGTGGCGCGATCGCTTCGGATATTCATGGCAAGAACCACCACTCCCAGGGCAGTTTCGGCAACCACGTGCTGTCGATGGACCTGCTGACCGCCGACGGCTCGGTACACACGATCGAACCTGATGGCGTCGACACAGACCTCTTCTGGGCAACCGTGGGCGGGATGGGCCTTACCGGCATCATTGTGCGTGCCCGAATCCAGATGAAGCACACCGAAACCGCGTACTTCTTCGTCGACAGCGACCGCACCAATAATCTCGACGAAACGATGGAGCTCCTGACCGGCGGCTCCGACGACGGCTACGAGTATTCGGTGGCGGTGCCCGACACGATCAGCACCGGCGCGAAACTCGGTCGTGCGGGGTTCAGCCGCGGCAACCTGGCCACCGTCGATCAGCTACCAGCCAAACTGCGCAAGAATCCGCTGCATTTCAATGCGCCGCAGCTGTTTACCGTTCCTGATGTCTTTCCCAATGGCATGGTCAACAACCTGACTACCCGGATCGGCGGCGAGGTCACTCACCGGACGTTCGCGAAGCAGGGCCGGGGCCTGATCCAGAACATCACGCAGTTCCTTCATCCCCTGGACCTGCTCGGGGAGTGGAACCGCGGCTACGGTCGACGCGGGTTTCTGCAGTATCAGTTCTCGATGCCCTACGGCGCCGAAGACCAACTGGCCGAGGCAGTGCGCGCCCTCGCTCACTCGGGCCATCGGTCCTTCCTCAACGTCTTCAAGCGCATGGGGCCGAGCAGTCGGGCCCCACTGTCGTGGCCGCACCCGGGGTTCATGCTGAGCCTCGATTTCCCGTTGAAGGCAGGGCTGAGCGAGTTCTGCGCCGATCTCGATCGTCGAGTGCTCGACGCCGGTGGCCGCCTCTACTTCGCCAAGGAGTCACGCACTACGCCGGAGATGATTCGAGCGATGTATCCGCGTCTGGAGGAATGGCGGCGGATGCGTGACGCCGCCGATCCGGAACGGGTGTTTGTCTCGGATCTCGCCCGACGGCTCCGGTTGGTCGATGACGAACTGGTTCGCGCCGGTCACTGACAAACCGATCAGCACAACCGCATAGGCAGTCCCTACGCGCCGCTACGCGGTCGGGCGCCCGATTTCGCCGAGTTGGGCCGCCCGGCCGCGTTTCTATCTGGCAAGTGATTAAAGGAATCTCGCGAATCTGGCGAGATCACCTGACTATCGGCGACCGGCACAGTAACGCTCTACGATCACGTCGGGCACGAGCTGATCAGCCAACGTTCTGTTCTGCCGCATACCGCGCTGACCGAACCGGCCAGCGCGGGTGCGTGGAAGATCAACGGGCAGGGGGCATCTGACCCCGCCGACCGGATGTCGTCAGTGCACGGTAATGCCGAATGCAGTGTGCCGTATAGGTGGTTCCCCGTTCGGGCGGGATCGGCCTCGGTGCATTCGTGATCACTTTGCCGTCTGCTGCGAGTCCGCGATCCCGGTGAGGATGCGGCGCAAGCCGTAGGAGAACTGTTCGGCCGGGCTCGGGTCGGCGGATTTGGTCATGCGCGAAACCCGGGGATATGCGCCGCTTTCGATGATCTTGCGCATGTAGGGGGCGACGGCGGCGCGCCACTGGTCCTCGGTTTGACCGGTGCGCCGCTGGGTCTCTTTCTCGGCGAGTTCGCGTATAACCGCGCCGCGCACGTAGTCCCTGATGAGCCCGACGGCCGAGGCCGCGTCGGCGATGTCGGAGGTCAGCGGGGCGGCTGCGCTGAGGGCGTGTTCCAGGCCGCGCAGCCAGTTGGGGCCGAGCGATGGTCGGGTGGCCAGCAGGGGGGCTAGCCAGGGGTGTCGTAGCCACAGGTCGCGTTCGTGGTGGGCGTACGCCTCGAGGTCGGCGCGCCAGTCTCCCGTCAGCGGCACGTGGTCGTCGTGTACCGCATCGGCCATGAGGTCGAGCAGGTCGTCGCGGCTGTCCACGTAGCGGTAGAGCGAGGTCGTGCCGGTCGACAGCTCGGCGGCGACGCGGCGCATCGACAGCGCATCGAGCCCCTCGGCGTCGGCGATGGCGACGGACGCGTCCACGATGCGCTCCACGCTCAGGGCCTGCCTTTTCGACCGGTACGGCTCACGGTCCCAGATCAGCGACATGGACAGGAGTCTACAGAAATGGATACAGTGTGCCCATGAACGGGAACACTGTACCCGCGGATGTTCTGATCGTCGGCGGCGGATCCGTCGGGCTGATGCTCGCGGTGCTGTTGCGCCACCACGGCGTCAAACCCCTCGTCGTCGAGGAGAAGCCGCAGCTGTCGCCCCATCCCCGGGCCACTGGCATCGGGTCGCGGTCGGTGGAGATCCTGCGCGAGGTCGGCCTGGATCACGCGGTCAACGAGGCTGCGGTCGACTTGCGGGCGGGGAAGATCAGAGGGCGCACGCTCGCCGAGGCCGACTTCACCGAAAGCGCTGAGTGGAAGGCGAAAACCGCGGCCGAGTTCACCTACACACCGGCCCGGATCCGCGGCACCTGCGCGCAGAACCGGCTCGACCGGGTACTGATCACCAGGGCGGGTGAGGTGGAGTTCGGCGTGGCGCTCGACTCGTTCGAGCAGGATTCCGGCGGCGTCACGGCGACCCTGTCCGACGGGCGTGTCGTGCGGGCGCGCTATCTGGTGGCCGCCGACGGTGTGCGCAGCCGGGTTCGGGAGATCCTCGGCATCGCCGTCACCGGTCCCGGTGTGATCGGTCAGGAGACGACGAGTGTCCTGTTCGGTGCGGAACTGCGGCCGCGAAAGCCGTTCGCAATGTGCAATATCGAGCATCCGGACGCGACCGGCCTGCTGGTGACCGTCGACGGCGTACGCGAGTGGGTGTTCCTCACCCGCGCCGACACCGAACCGACTCCCGACCTGCTCCGCACCGCGCTCGGCGACCCGTCGATCGAGGTGCGGATCCGCAGCGTGCTGAGGTTCCGGGGACGCGGCCAGGTGGCCGATCGGCTCTCCGTCGGGCGGGTCTTCCTGGTGGGCGACGCAGCGCACGCGATTCCCCCACTGGGCGCGTTCGGGTTGAACGCCGGCATCGCAGACGCGCACAATCTGGCGTGGAAGCTCGCGCACGTAATGCGCGGTGAGGCCGGACCCGAGCTGCTGGACACCTATCACGCGGAACGCCATCCGGTGGCGCTCATGACGATGGAGCAGGCGCGCCTGCGGTTCAACGATCCGTCCCTGCACTGGGGCAAGGACATGGCGGCGGCGCGCAAGGCAGCGGGGGCGATCAACGCGCCGGTGGTGCATCTCGGCTACCGGTACGGCGGCGCGGAACTCCCCTCCACCGAGGACGTCGCCCTCGACCTCGACGGGTCGCCGGGATCTCGCTTGCCGCACATGTGGGTGGCCGACGGGGTGTCCACGCTGGATCTCGTCGGATCGCAGTGGTGTGTACTCACGGCCGATCCCGATGTGGAGGCCGATGTTCCGGTGCACGTCGTGGATGGCTGGCCGTACGGGACGGTGTTGGTTCGCCCTGACGGTTTCGTGAGCCGGTCGTACCGCTAGCCCGCCCTTGTGCTATCGCAGCCCACGCGGTTCGAACCAGCCGCGGCAGTGGCTCGAAGATCAACGTCGCCAGCAAACGCACTCAATTGCCGCTGGTCGCGCGGTCTCGCAGCGAATACTGGCAATTGCCGTCCCTCCCTGGGGGTAGCCCGATCCCCTACCAGGGTTGGATGGGGTCTCGCTGGGTGTGGTCCTAGCGTTGTCTGCGTGACGATCATCCGGCGCTTGGGCCTCGACTTCGCGTACACATTCTTGGGATTGCCCCTTGCATTGGTCAGTTTCAGCCTCCTTGTGTCCCTTTTCGCGGCGAGCATCGGCACAGCGGTGATCTTCATCGGGATTCCGCTGCTCGCGCTGACGCTGCTGCTCGCGCGCGGTTTCGCCGACATCGAGCGCGTACGCCTTCGGCAGTTGACAGGCAGGGCAGCACCACGGCCTCGTTACGCCGAGGCACCGGAGGGGGCGGGGTGGTTCCGTCGGATCACCGCACCGATCGGGCAGGGGCAGAGCTGGCTGGATCTGTTATATACCGTCGTCAACCTACCGATCGCGATCATCACGTTCGTGCTGCCGATCGTGTGGTGGGCAATGACGCTGGGTGGATTGACGTACTGGTTCTGGGGCAGGTTCATTCCCTATGGCGACAGCCACGACATCGTCATCGAGACGATCATGGGCGCGGACACCGCCCACAACCGGACGGTCTTCAACACAATCGTCGGTGTCGTAGCGCTGCTCACTGTGTACACCGTCCAGCGGGGCAGCGCCGCCCTGCAGGCCGCCTTCGCGCAGACCCTGCTCATCCGGCTCGCCGTCATTCAGGGACGCATTCAGGATCCGACCACCAGCCGGGCGTCGGCCGTCTCCGCGGAGTCGACCGCGCTGCGCTCGTAGGCGGTGGTCGTGCCCCGCAGAGCAGTGACACGGCCAGACATCAACTCAGCGCAATCGGGCAGCCCAGTCGTGCGACAAGGCGAAGGTCTTCGAACGCACCATATGCCGCATACCGCGCTGACCGAACCGGCCAGCGCGGGGTGCCGGCGGCCGGAACCTGGTGCGGTGCAGAACGTCCGCTATTGCCGATTCCGTCGTTAGTGGATTGTCAGGCCCATTCTCAGCCGAGGCGGCCCTTGGTGCTGTGACACTGTGGTGCTGCCGTGTGTGCCGGACCCGTCTCGCGGGGCCGAGCTATCGGGGTGGGCTATGTTCTGGCCGGTCAGTCGGTAACCGTCGAGGGGCCTCGGGGCGATAAGGAGGGGAGGCCGGGGCGTCGCCATCGCAAATAGGTTGTGTCCCATACGATCACCGCCATGGCATTCCGTCGCAACGCTGACCTTCGGCACTATCCGGACTACGCGGACAACAGGAAGGTGCACAGTGTCGCGACACCGGCGTGCTCGGTCATCTCTATCGTGCTGTCAACCCTGTCGGTCGTCATCGGCCCGGTTCTGGTCCTTCCCGCATTCATGTTCAGCGGCATCGGCCACTGGAGACATGAGCGCGCTGCCGGCTATGCCCTGTTCTTCTCAATCCTGTCGATGCTGCTCATCCCGTTCTCTCACGCGATCACTGGCATGTTCGTCGCCCCCTGACCCACCCGACAATCCGCCCCTGCTCACCCTGCCCAGGCGCTCAGGTGGCGTGAGCATGTGCTGACGTTACGAGACGTCGAGATGGTGTGTATGCCAGTGCATTCTCGTGAGACAGCGGTTGCTCGCTAGGAGAGGCGACGACCCACGCGCATCCGGAATTGCCGCATACCGCGCTGACCGAACCGGCCAGCGCGGGGCGCCGGCGGCCGGAACCTGGTGCGGTGCGGAATGTCCGCTCATGCCGAATGCCGTGCGATTCGAAATCGTCTCCCCGGGATCCCTTGATGAATCCCGCCTGGGCCGTCCGCGACTTCGCTGTCGGATTGAAAATCCGACGGCCCGGATTACCTACCGTAGGCAGCCTGACGCATCACTGGCCGTAGAGGCGTATGAAGTCCTGGGTCGGGTCGACGGTGGGCACCGAGTAGCTCGACGAACTCCCGTCGACATGGGTCTCCTCGACGTACTGGGCGGGTTCGACGGGCAGGCGGCGCCACCGGGCGCGTGGATCATCGGCCTGCTCTCGGTGACTGTTCGACGACATGATGTCCCCCTCCATAGTCGTTTCACCACATGCTACCCGGAGTTACACGTGCAGAGCAGCACGCATTGCGGCAAAGGCCAAGCCGGGCTGGAGGTTCGAGGACGTTGCTGTGGGCCAGAGTCACGGCGAGGGCCACCCGCCTACTGTATGCGCCGATGCCTTGCGCAAGGCAATCCAAATGTCCTGTATTGCCGCGTCCCGCGCGTCGGCTCGGGCGGTTCGCGCAGATAGCGGCATCGTGAAGGATGGCTCCCCCACCCGACCTCGATGTCACGTTCGCCGGTGACGACCTCGTGCTCCGGCTGGCCGCCCTGGCTTACCTCGCCCGCTTCTCCGCGGTGTCACGTATCCACACCAAATCCGATCTGCGCCTTTACTTCTACTGGTGTACTGACCAGCAGTTGACCCCTCTCGCGGTCGCGCGGACCGAGGTCGAGCGGTATATGCGGTGGATGCAGGAAGTGCGCCGCTTCAAACCCGCCACCGTCGCCCGCCGCTTAGCCGTGGTCGCAGGGTTTTGCCGCACCTGCGTCATCGACGGCGTCCTGGACCGCTCCCCGGCCGAGTACGTACGCCGACCGCGAGTATCGAACGAGTCACCGACACTGGGGCTTTCACACTTGCAGTTCGAGGCGCTGCTGTGCGCCGCCCGCGACTCGGACAACCCGCCGGACTTCGCGCTGGTCGCCATGCTGGGCTTGCTCGGGTTGAGGATCAGCGAAGCCTGCCGGTGCGACGTCGACGATCTCGGCGAAGAACGCGGCCACCGCGTACTGCGCACCGCCGGCAAGGGAACGAAGATCGCGCTCGTGCTTTTGCCGCCTGCGGTCGGCCGAGCCATAGACCGCGCCGTCGAAACCCGAGTCCGCGGCCCGATCCTGCTCAACCTGCGCGGTCGACGCATGGACCGGCACTGCGCCACCCGCAGGCTGCGACGCCTGGCCAAACGATCGGTGGTACGCCTACCGAAGGTGAACCCGCACATGCTCCGGCATACCTTCGTCACCACCATGCTCGACGCCGGTGTGGATCTGCGCGATGTCCAGATCGCGGCCCGGCACGCCGACCCACGCACCACGATGCGCTACTACCGCGCCCGCACCAACCTCGACCGGCATCCGAACTACATCCTGGCCGCCTACATGGCTTCTGCCACATGACATCTCAACCATCCGCACATGCCGATGACCGAGCGGCTTGCCGCCCGGGAGATCAGCCCAGTTACCGGTCTGCCACTCGATGGATCTGGCGGCGGATATGCTTTTCGGGCGTCCGCCACTGCTGCGGATTGCGTCGGCTGGACGCTTCGGTGACTGGGGCACAGCCGGATTCGCCCACCGGCATGGCCTAGAAAGGTCGCCACGTGAATTCGCGGCAGTGGGGGGGAATCAGCGGGTGGCGTCAGGAACCCACATGTACCCGCTGATCCCGGTGTTGACGCAGATGACAGGTTCACCGGTGTTCACATCCCACGTCGGATGCATCAACTCGCTGTGTGGACACCAGGTGTTCACTACCGGCGTCGCCGTCGCGGACGCCGACCCGGCCGATCCGATGAGCGCCGCCGCAATGACTCCGCCGAGGACGGCTGCGCTCGCGAGTGCCTTCACTGTGTTCTCCCTTCGTCGCCTGACAAGACCACTCTGCGAGGACGGCGTTAACGAAACCTTGGGGTTCGCTTATCGACGGTTCGCACGATGCTCGACAACAGTTGGACGCGACAACTGTTCGAAAACGATCGCCGACCGAACGCACTCGCCTATCGACCTGCTCAGCCCGGACCACCCAATTCACGAGGACAAACCCGGCACTTCGCTAAGGCTGTACGCATGACCGGCCGAACAGGTCACCGACACTGCCGCCCAGCTGAGGGCAACCCGTTCGAGACACCGCAAAGCAGAAGCGTGCCGCAGATCACCTGTGCGCCAAACGAAGTCGGCATAGCTGAGGCTGTGAACGCGAGGCAGGATCATCGGGCCTCTGTGTCACGAAGGTGGCAATCGGTGAATGTCGTTCGCGCACTCCGGTGTTCAATGTCGTACCCGTCGTCACCGATCAATCGCACTGAGAAGCCATGACGCATAGCCACGGCCCACTGACGCTGGACTCGAGGGGCGGAAGGCGTATCGCAGCAGGGCTTTTCGTCAATTCTCGGGCTCGGAGAAACTGCCGAGACGGCGCCGGGTGGCTGTGCTAGCCTCCATCCGGAGTTGCTGCCAGTGGGGCTGCAACTGGAGGGGAAGAGAACGTGCTGAAAGGCATTCGTAGATCTGTCATTCTATTGCTGGCGGCTATTACCGCATTGACTCTAGCGTCGTCTACGGCGTCAGCTGACAGCCTGCAGATCCGTAGTGGTATGAATGGTTTCTGTCTCGATATTCAGGGGGCGAACCCTGATCCGGCACCGGTCGTCACGTACCCGTGCAACGGTCAAGCCAATCAAGCCTGGTACAGGAATGGCGCGGAGATCCGTAGCAATCTGAATGGTTTCTGCCTCGATATTCAGGGGGCGAACCCTGATCCGGCACCGGTCGTCACGTACCCGTGCAACGGTCAAGCCAATCAACGCTGGTAAATCTATTGCGGGCAAAATCCGGAAGGTGCCTGACCTTCTGGTAGATCGCTCCGAACGCACTATTCTGCCGCATACCGCGCTGACCAAACCGGCCAACACGGGGCATCGGAAGATCAACGGGCAGAGTGCCATACGGCCGCAGGCGGTGCGCGCTATGCCGCATGCCGCGCTGACCGAACCGGTCAGCGCATCGCGGTGGAAGATCAACGGGCTGTGCCGATCCGAGGCCGGCCGAACGCACCATCATGCCGAATTGCGGGTGCTGGTTGCAGCAGATTCATGTGTTCGCGCCCGGTTCGAACACGGAAGGCGTCATTCGAGCTTTGGATCTGCCAGCAGCACCACACGGTCAGCGGCGGGGTCGAAACCGAGTACCGGTAAACGGGTGGAGGCGGTGCTGAACTCTGAGCACATGGACACAGGCTTGCCCAACCGCCGGCCGATCGTGCAGAGGAAATCGCACAGAGTGTCCACCCCGACCTGGCCCTGTAACTCGCGAAGGTCGACATCGAAGTCCATCTCGTCGGGAGACCAGGGACGAAAGATCACCTGTACGTCGGGAACAGGCCAGACCCGCAGCATCAAGGTCTCCGCATCGGCGGCGTGCAAAAAGACCTGCGCGGCAGATGGCAGCGGCCGCTTGTCAAAACCCTCGAAGTACTCCCATGCCCACCCCTTCGAGCGAACCAGGTCGAACACCGCCTGCCAATCCTCGACCGATGTGCCCGGCACGTATACGTCCGGCAGCGTACCCATCAGGTCGGGGTCGAAGAAGTTCTTGACCTCGCTCCACTGCAAAACCGTCACCTGTTGCACAACCTTTCGATGCGACTGCGAATTCCGGTCAGGCCCTGACCCTAAAGACATACGAACAGGCACACGACCGAATATCCGCTCATGCCGCATACCGCGCTGACCGAACCGGCCAGCGCGGGGCACCGGAAGATCAAGTGGCCATACCGATCCGAGGCCGACCGAGCACATGCAACTGCCGATCGGTGTGCACCACGCAGACCGTTGTGAGGTAGCAGTCAGTACGAGCGGTACGGCCAGGTGCGGCTATTGTTCGTTCGTTCAACCCGCTCAACCCACTGAGTTCACCCGCCAGGAAGGCCAATGGACCCCCTCGGAGATTCGCTGCTCGCTCGCCTGGTCGGTCTCGAACTTGCCTCGGTGGTGTTCGTCAGGGATTACCTGCAGTTCGACTTCGACGGCCCACGCTTGACCTGCTATGTGTGGCCGACCGTTCACGCCGACGGCATTACTCGGTCGCTAGGAGATGCCGGATATCGGGATACGTTGTGCGCCTTCATCAGCCAGACCGTCGTATCGACCAAGGAAGCTGTTGGCCTCGGACTTGTCGTGCGGTTCGGGATAGGTGCGGTCTCCATCCATCCGGCACTCGAGGAACTGACTGGCCCCGAAATCGCGATGATTTCAGGCTTCCCCGACAGGAGCTGGGACGTATGGCGTCCCGGTGAAGACGTGTTCGCTGACCTGGAATGAAAGCCGGCGCTACGTCCGGCCGAACATCCGGGCATGGTGCATTCTGTGGTGATGATCGACCGGCAGACCGAATCGCATGAGGAAAGGGCGAGCCATGTTCGCGTTCATTTCGACCTCGAGGTGGATGAGGACGGTTGGCCGCCCGTAGGTACCGAATCCATGTGGGCACTCCCTTCGACCGAGCCGGGACTCGTCGAACTCGCCAACACCCCCTGGTTTGTCCGCGGGCTGGCCATCGGTGACATCATTCGGGTCGCTGCCGACAGCGCGGGCCTGCTGCGGATGACGGAGCACGTGTCGTGGTCGGGCAATTGCACGATCCGCATAATCCCTTACCGCTCAGGACCATTGGCAGGTGACCTGCAGCAAGTGATCGATACCTTTGCGTCACTGGGAGCCAACTACGAGGGCCTTCAGCAATACGGGATGGTCGCCGTCAGTATTCCCCCGCATGCCGATCTGTCCGCCGTGAAACGTCTGCTCCGCCAAGGCGAACGAGACGGGTGGTGGGCTTACGACGAGGGATGCATCGGCGACGAATGGGACGAGGCAGGGTAGCCGACCGCCTTCGGCGAATCCACTCGTGGTATCCGCTCATCAGCACCCGAAGCACAGAACGTCTTTCTATGCCACTGGTCGCGCTGACCGAAGCGTCTAACGCAGGGTTCGAAGGATCAACGGACAGAGCACCTTACGCTGATATTGAGGCGGCCGTCCGAGCAATCGAGGTCGCCAAGGCGGGTGTGACGGTCGGTCGTCGACATCGGGTCCGCCTCGACAGTCGGATTCCAGCCGGGCCAGTTGCGAAGGCTGTCAACGCCTGTCACCATCGACTCCCATGATCGAAAGAATCGAGTTTTCCATCGCGCAGTGAGCGCGTTCTCCGACTCGGCTCGGCCCGGTCCCAAAACCACGTTGTACGACCATGCCGTCGCCCTGGCCCGGCAATATCCGGACGTACCACTGCCTGCAGACGGCAAGCCCTACCCGAACGCCGACGAACGGGACGTTTCCCAGCTCAACGACGAAAGATCCGACAGCGACGGCACCCTCACGAGTCAGCTCATCGACAACTACTTCGCCACCCCGACGCAGCATCGCGACATTGCACAGCTGTATCGGACGGTCATCGAGTACAACGTTCCGATCCACCCCAGCCCAGCGATTGTCGAGGCGATCGGACGCGCGGACCCGGACCAGGTTCGCCAGCTCGGTCGGCATCTAGCCCGCACCAGCACCGACCCGGAGCCGACAGTGCTCGGCATAGCGATACTCGCCGAAGTCGGTACCGCAGAAGACGTTCCGTTGATCCAGACGATCGGTCTGCTGTCCAACACCTTCGGTCCACTGTCCGCCAAGGCCCTTGCCCGGCTACCCGATGCCACGACCAACCTCATCTGGCTCGCCGACCGTGCTGCTGGCTGGGGCCGCGTGTATCTCGTCGGAGCAATCTGCAGGCTCGGAGATCCCGCCGCCGAGCCGTGGCTACTCCGCAAGCCCTGCGACGGCGACTACCTCAACGGCTACTTCGCCCACAAAGTGGCCGCAGCCGCACCGTTCCATGAAGCGATAGCACAGCCGGACGCCGACGAGGACCTCGTCGACCACACCGGGACTCTTCTGTCCACCCTGGTGTGGAGTCAGGGCATGAGCGGCACCATTCTTCACTACGACCACTCCGAACAGGTCCTGTCCGACTACCTCTCACACGTAACCCGGCTCGCGCCGAACCTGTCTCGCTATGGCTTGTTGTGGACACTCGCTCGCTTTCTGGACGGTCACGCCGACTTCTCTCCACCGGACTGGGCGACATTGGAGTCGCTGCGAACTGGGTACTGGTTGGTTACTCCTGACTGCACCGCCGTGGCGCTCCGTACTGACCGCAGCAACAAACAGCGGACGCGAACGGACACGCGAATGGGCGTTATACGTTCAGCGCGAGCTAGATCGAAGTGCCGCCGACAGTGGCGGAAGAGTGTGATCGACCACAACCAGATCCACTGCCCACCAATCCTGGTCAGAGTGCTGATACCCCAAGGCCGATCGTCGAACCCACTGCCTCACTGAACATCCGCTACTGCCTGTGGTCTCAATGGGTTAGCGCAACACTGGGTTTGGCCTGTTGGAACGGGATGTGATGCGCGATGGCCTCGACAAGACCGTTGTCGGAGAAGAGAACACCGTTGACCGAAGCCCAAGTCGAGGAGGTGTGGCGGCGGTGGAGATCTGGGCAGGCGATCAAGGTCCTTGCCCGGGAGATGCGTCGGCATCCCTCGACGGTGCGCGAACTACTCAAACGCTGCGGCGGAGTCCGGCCCGCCCCGCGCCACCGAAGCGAGCGTCGTCTGAGTCTGGCTGAACGAGAAGAGATCTCACGCGGATTGGCCGCCGGTGACTCGTTGCGCGCGATAGCCCAGGGTTTGGGCCGGACGCCGTCCACGATCTCCCGCGAAGTCGCCGGTCATGGCGGTCGCTTCGCTTACCGGGCGCTGCCCGCGGACCGAGCGGCCTGGGCGCGGGCAGCGCGACCGAAACCGACCAAGCTGTCCCAGGATCCGCGACTGGCGCAGGTGGTGACCGAGAAACTCACCCAACGCTGGTCACCGCAGCAGATCGCGGGCTGGCTGGCCCGAAACCCACAGTCCAGCATGGGTTGTGTGTCGCACGAGACGATCTACCGGACACTGTTCGTCCAGGCCCGCGGCGAACTGCGCCACGAACTGACCCGCTACCTGCGTACTCACCGCGCCATGCGCCGGCCCCGCACCGCGCGCCAGCCCGACGGCCGCGGTCAACGCCGCGGCGTTTTGAACATCTCCCAACGACCTGCCGAAGCCGATGACCGGGCTGTTCCTGGTCATTGGGAGGGCGATCTGCTGTTCGGCAGGGGTATGTCACCGGTCGCAACGCTGGTCGAGCGGTCGAGCCGGTTCGTGATGCTGGTGGCGCTGCCCGACGGGCACCGCGCCGAGCTGGTCGCACCGGCCTTGGCGGCGAAGATCGTCACCTTGCCGGTCGCGTTGCGGCGCACCCTGACCTGGGATCAAGGCCACGAGATGGCCGAACATGCCGCGTTCACCGTTGCTACTGGTGTCCCGGTCTTTTTCTGCGATCCGAAGAGTCCGTGGCAGCGCGGCAGCAACGAGAACACGAACGGTCTTCTCCGCCAATACCTTCCCCGTCACCTGGATTTGCGCACCTACAGCCAAGCCGATCTGGATGCGATCGCTGACGAACTCAACGGACGCCCTCGACAAACCCTCGGATTCCGCACACCATCACAAGCACTCGATGAAGTGTTGCGATGACCGCCTGAGGCCGCACGCATACCGCACTGACCGAACCGGCCAGCACCGGGCGGCCGGCGGCCGGAACCTGGTGCGGTGAAGAACGTCCGCTACAGCCGAATGTGGGATGTCTGCTCATCCTTGACTGGGCCCCGGTTGCAGGTCCACCGGTTATGCGAGTTGGATTTGTTGCTCGAACTCGGTCGGTGACCATTGCTGACGGAATGCGTTGGGGCTGAGGAAACCCAGCGATCCGTGTGGCCGGTAACTGTTGTACTCGATGCGCCAGTCCTCGGTAAGGACCTGCACCTCGGTCAGCGAATGAAACACCTCGCAGGACAGGAATTCGTCGCGGAAACGGCCGTTGAACGATTCGCAGATCCCGTTCTGCCAGGGCGATCCCGGGTCGATGAA
>NZ_JBHZAK010000010.1:252675-316834 GCF_042754165.1 Nocardia sp. NPDC059229 | reverse complement strand
GCCTCCACCCGCATACCCTCGTCCACGATCGGACGCTGGTTGGCGCAGGTGCCCTGGTTCGAACGCTCGAACTTACGCAGCCGGTAGCTGCGGCGAGTGCCGTCGTCGTGCATCACGGTGATGAAGTCGGCCGAAACCTCCTCCACCACACCGGGTTTCTCGTTCAGCACGACATCGCCGGAATCGATCGCCGCCCGCATTTCCATGCCGGTGCCGACCAGCGGCGACTCCGAGCGAATCAGCGGCACCGACTGCTTCTGCATGTTCGCGCCCATGAGGGCACGGTTGGCGTCGTCGTGCTCGAGGAACGGGATCATGGCGGTCGCGACCGACACCATCTGGCGCGGTGACACGTCCATGAAGTCGACGGCGGCGGCATGGACCAGCTCGACTTCGGAGTTCTTGCGCCGCACCGCGATTCGATCGGACACGAAGCGCCCGGCCGCATCCAGCGGTTCGTTGGCCTGCGCCACCACGTGCAGGTCCTCTTCGTCGGCGGACAGGTAGTCGATCTCGTCGGTCACCCTGCCGTCGGTCACCCGCCGGTACGGAGTCTCGATGAACCCGAACGGATTGACCCGCGCGTACACCGACAGATACCCCATCAGGCCGATATTCGGCCCCTCCGGGGTCTCGATCGGGCACATCCGGCCGTAGTGGCTGTAGTGCACATCGCGCACCTCGAGGCTGGCGCGTTCCCGGTTGAGCCCGCCGGGCCCGAGCGCCGAGAGCCGCCGCTTGTGGGTGAGGCTCGACAGCGGATTGCGGTGATCCATGAACTGCGAGAACTGGGAGGTGCCGAAGAACTCCCGCAGCGCCGCCACGACCGGGCGGATGTTCAGCAGCGACTGCGGGGTCACTGCCTCGATGTCCTGGGTCGTCATGCGTTCGCGCACCACGCGTTCCATGCGTGACAGGCCCAGCCGCAGCTGGTTCTGGATGAGCTCGCCGACGGTGCGCACCCGGCGATTGCCGAAGTGGTCGATATCGTCGACCTCGACCGGGACCTCGATGCCGCCGGGCGCGGTCATCACTTTCTCGCCCGCGTGCAGCCGCACCAGGTAGTCGACGATGGTGACGAGGTCCTCCTCGGTGAGCACCGGCGAGCCGACCGCCTCGGCCGTGTGGATGCCGAGTTTCTTGTTCACCTTGTAGCGGCCGACGCGGGCCAGGTCGTAGCGCTTCTCCTTGAAGAAGAGATTCTCCAGCAGCGTCTGCGCGGACTCCTTGGTCGGCGGCTCGCCGGGGCGCAGCTTGCGGTGGATGTCCAGCAGCGCCTCGTCGGTGCCGGGCGTGTTGTCCTTCTCCAGCGAGGTCAGCATGATGCCGGAGTGGCCGAAGCGCTCGGTGATCTGCTCGCTGGTCCAGCCGAGCGCCTTGAGCAGGACCGTCACCGGCTGCCGGCGCTTGCGATCGATCCGGACGCCGACGGTGTCGCGCTTGTCCACGTCGAACTCCAGCCACGCACCGCGGGAGGGGATGACGCGCGCGGAATACAGTGTCTTCTCGGTGGATTTGTCGATGCTCTCGTCGAAATAGACGCCGGGGGAGCGGATCAGCTGCGAGATGACCACGCGTTCGGTGCCATTGATGACGAACGTGCCCGTGCCGGTCATCATCGGGAAATCGCCCAGGAACACCGTCTGGGATTTGATCTCCCCGGTGTTGTGGTTGATGAACTCCGCGGTCACGAAAAGCGGTGCCGCGTAGGTCAGATCCCGGTCCTTGCACTCCTCGATCGAGGTCTTGACGTCCTCGAAGCGGGGTTCGAACAGGGTCAGCGACATGGTTCCCGCGAAGTCCTCGATGGGGCTGATCTCGTCGAGTACCTCCTCCAGCCCGCTGGCGCGCGTGACGCCGTGCGCGGCCGTCCGGGCGCGCCAATCGGGCGCGCCGATCAGCCAGCCGAACGAATCGGTCTGCACCTGCAGGAGATCCGGAACTGCCAGGGGCTCGGTCACCGTGGCGAACGAAACCCGCTCGGTCTGATTCGAGACTGCCAAAATGCGTCCTTCCAGCACCTCGCGCCGCCCGCGCAGGCGGTCGGTCGCGGTATCTGCTTGTCCTGTGGCCGTAATTCACGCGCACCGGCGCCGGCCGTCCGAACATGACTCGACAACAACGGGTGGATGAAGCCGCACGCAGACAGCGCGACCTTCCACGGTCATTTCACATTTCGAGAGTCGGACAGCACCCGCCCAGGCGCGAAATCTCAAATTACACCCGAAGTCAACAGATGTCGAGAGGCGCAAAGAAATTGACACCGATATTCCGGTATCTTCCCATTTCAATAGTGCCACTGCGGAACGCAATTCGTCAAGTCGATTGTCGCCTCCCGTTCGCGGCCTACTGGCCAGCGCGAAAGCGACTGGGCGGCAGTATGTTCGGCTCTGCACGCCAGGGTGTGGCCGTGCAGTAATTCGTCTCTCGCGACGACCATGACCGGGTGCAGACCCGTATTCACTGATGCTCGCAGTGCACCGGCCCTGCGGACTGTTCCTGGTCGAACTGTGGATCGTGATCCGCGGCCATGCCGATCCCGCGACCTGGAGGCCTTCGCGGAAGCGATTGTGGCCGAGGCGGATTCGGGTCGTGACTTCGAGACTTTCTTCGACCCGTTCCCTTATCGCGGCGACCGGATGTGGGACCACCTCACTGCCTACCGGGGAAGGCGGTGGTCCCCCTGCCTCCTCGCCCAGATCCTCGATGGCAGCTGCGGCAGCGTCGAATCGGAACGCGCCTACCCGGATCCTGCCGAGTTGGTCACCGGCGCCCGAAACCAGTTCGACGCCCTCGACCTGGCCGGTCGGTGATTCAGGCCGAACCGGGTAGGTGCATCGCGGCGAGGCGGTGCGGGTCGGCGAGCAGGGTGATGGCGGTGATGCGATGGCCGGCGACGGCGAGGGACATGACGGATAGCGGGGTGCCGTCCTCGCGCCAGGAGATGTAGCCGGGCAGATTGTCGACGAGGACCGGCTGGTGGCGGGTGACCGCGCCGGAGAAACTGCCTGCGCGCGTGGCTACTTCGGTGGCGCCGAGGGTGACGAATACGCCGCCGGGGGTGTGGACGGTGAGCCGCACGTCGGGGTCGAGGACGCGAAGGAGCGCCTCGAAGTCGCCGCCCACCGCGGCCCGGCGGAACGCTTCGGCCACGGCCCGCTGTTCGCGCCCGGGGGCGGCCGGATGCTCGCCGGCGCCCTGGACCTTCCGGCGGGCACGGCTGGCGATCATCTTGGTGGCGTCCGCGGATTTGCCGAGGATCCGGCCGATATCGGCGAACGGCACCGCGAACATGTCGTGCAGTACGAAGGCCAGGCGCTCGCTGGGGCCGAGCGAGTCCAGGACGACCAGCAGCGCCAGGCCCACCGAATCGGCCAGGGCGACATACTCTTCCGGTTCGGTGGCGCCGTGGTCGGCGGTGACGACGAACTCGGGCAGGCCGTCGTAGGACGACTCCTGCCGGGCCTGGCGCGAGCGCAGCAGGTCCAGGCTGATCCGGCCGACGACCGTGGTGAGCCAGCCCGCGAGGTTGTCGATGGCGGCGGCGTCCTGGCGGGCCAGCCGCATCCAGGCTTCCTGCACCACGTCCTCGGCATCGGCATGCGAGCCCAGGACGCGGTACGCGACCGCCCGCAGCCGATCGCGCTGTGCCTCGAAGGCCGCGGCCACCGGGTCCGTCGAGCCGGATCCGGCCATGGCTACCGTCCCCGCCGCTGCTGCCGCAGTGAGACCCGGTTCCCGTCCGGGTCCACCGCCTCGATGCGCACCCCGAACGGATACTCCACCGGTTCCGGATCGATGAACGTCACGCCCCTGTCCTGCAGCACCTCGAAGTCCTTCCACAAGTTGTCCGATTCGAGAATGAGCGGCCCGGGTGCGACCACCTCCGGGCCCCCGGCCGGCTGCCCGGCCGCCTCCGGAAGCAGCCACAGAATGATCTCCACGGGACTCCCGGACGCCCTGACGGTCAGGAACCGCCCGTCGGGTCCGGCATAGTCCACCTGCTTCTCCAGCCCGAGCCCTTCGGTGTAGAACCGCAGCGCCCGGTCCTGATCGGTCACATAGACGGTGACATACAAGATGTTCGACAGCACCCTGTCCTCCATTCCTCGGTCCGGCGACCCGGTCGATGTCGGTCGCCACCCTGTATGACGCGGGCCGCCGCGAGAAGGTAACCGGCCCGGTCGCGGCCGCCGTCGTGCCGATGCTCGGCAGGTAACGAATCGGCCGAATCGCGGCACGGTTGTGACAGTCGTCCGGTCAGGGCGGCTAGCGTCGGACGACGTGGTCCGACAGGACTCCGATCCGCCCCTCACCTCGACAGGAGGATCAGGTGACCGAGCCAGCCAAACCCTCACTGCTGTCGAAGATCTCGATGAAGCAGTGGATCGCGATCGTCCTCACCGTGCTGGCGGTGATGTTCATTGCCGAGAATCGGCACCGGGTGGACATCGAATTCCTGCTGCTGACCATCCGTTCGCCGATGTGGCTGGTGCTGCTGGCGACCTTCGCCATCGGCTGGGTCGTGGGCGTCCTGACCATGCGATCCCGTCGCTGAGACAGCCCATCCTTCTGCTTCTTCTTCGGTCCGTGGCGGAAAATACCTTGCGCGGACCGGGATTCGGTCTGCTAGCCTGCTGCCTACCGTGACATCAGGCGAGGAGGTGAGACCCATGAACACAGTACCGATGTGGGGGCTCCCTCTCGTCGTCACGGATTGGCGAACGCTGTAGTTGTCGCCGGGAGCGCCTGCCTGACAAGGCAATCCCGAAAGGTGACGACGATGAATACTTCGGATATCTCTTCGCGTGCGGGCGATTCCGCCGCGATCACCCGGGTCGCGCTGACCCGATGGCAAGCCGTGGAGAACGACCTGGTGGTCGGGTGCGGCGATATTTCGACACGACCCGACGGACGGCTGTTCGTCAGCATCGACGCCTGGCACGACGCGGTGTTCGACCAACTCGCGGCCGCGATGCTCCCCACCCTGCGCCGGCCACTGCACACCGTGGTCGACGAGAACGATGCCGACCTGCTGTCCCGGTGGGCGCGAACCGGTTTCACGACCCGGCGCCGGGAATGGGAGTACCTGATCCCCACCGATCCGGCCGGCACCGGGCTGCATGCGGTCCTCCCGCCACCGGACATCACGATCGTGCCGGCCGGGCGCGCGGCGGCGGAACCGCTGCGCGCCGTGGACCGGGTCATCCGCGACGAGGTGCAGGCGGCGGTCGGCTGGCAGGAGATGCCGGCCGAGATCCTGGGCGGGTACGACGGTGACACCATCGTGGACCGGTCGAAATACGTGGCGGCGGCCCAGACCGACCGCTACGTGGGCCTGCTCCGCGTGGTGCAGGTGACACGGCTACCGCGGATCGGACTGATCGCGGTCCGGGCCGACCAGCAGCGCCGCGGCATCGCCCACGCCATGCTGGCCCACACCCTGTCCACGCTGCACCACCGCGGCATCGTCACCGCCTCGGCCGAGGTGAACGAATCCAACGCGGCGGCCACCGCACTGTTCGACGGCATCGGCGCCCGGCGCGTGAACAGCAACCTGGAACTGGTGCTGCGATGACCAAGACCGGAAAGGGAATAGAAATCGAGGGCACCGTCGTCGAGTGCCTGCGCAATGCCACCTTCACGGTGGAACTGCCCAATGGGCATCAGGTCCTCGCGCACATCAGCGGCAAGATCCGGAAGAACTACATCAAGATCCTCCCGGCCGACCGCGTCCTCGTGGAACTGAGCCCCTACGACCTCACCCGCGGCCGAATTCTGTTCCGGTACAGGACGTAACGGGCACGGGCGGCGGCTCCCGGTGGAGGCTGTCGAAACCGAAGTCGGAGGGCCCAGCCGCCGGGCGGGCGGCTGGGCCCTCCCACCGTGGGTTCAGGCGTCGCGGAGGAATTCGTAGGCGTAGTACACCAGGCCGTCGCCGATCTGCCGAGTCTCGATGAGACGCAACGGTTTCGCGGCGGTCGTCCGATCGAAGAGCCGCTTGCCGTCGCCGAGGACGACGGGGAACACGACGAGGCGGAGCTCGTCGGCCAGGTCGTGCTCGATCAGGGTGCGCACCAGCTCATAGCTGGCGTAGACGATGATCTCGCCCGTCACGGACCGCTTCAGGGCCGCGATCTCGGAGACCGCGTCGCCTTTGAGGACCGTCGCGTTGATCCACTGCGGGGGTTCGGTGGTCGAGGACACGACATGCTTGGGGAGGCTGTTCAACTTGTCGGCCCAGACCCCGGTGCGGGAATTCCATCGCGGCGCGAACCATTCGTCGCTGCGACGGCCGAGCAGCATGGCGTCGGCGCCCAGCGCCTCCCGCGTCTCGAGTTCGGCCCAGGCCTGGAAATCGGTGCTGCCGGGCGCCGGGAACCAGCCGCCGCGGGCGAAGCCCTCCCGGCCGTCGGGGTCCTGGACGACGCCGTCGACGCTGACATTGGTGGTGATGACGATCGTGCCCATGCGGGTCTCCTTGATCGGTGTGTTCGGTTGCTGGTGAGGTAGAAACCGGAGCCCGCCGAAACTGGGCGCGCGCCCACCGCCCAGTTCGCGCCCGGGCCGGTGTCGATATGCACGAGCATTCGAGACGGAAGAGGTGGCGAGAGTGGCAGTCGACGATCCCATGGTGGCCGCGCGGGCCGGGAGCAGCGCGGCGTTCGCGGAGCTGACCGAGCCGTACCGGCGTGAGCTGCTGGTGCACTGTTACCGGATGCTGGGGTCCCCGCAGGACGCCGAGGACGCCCTGCAGGAGACGCTGCTGAGTGCGTGGCGCGGCCTGGACGGCTTCGAGGAGCGTGCCTCGCTGCGGACCTGGCTCTACCGGATAGCCACCAATTGCTGCCTCAACGCGCGCCGCTCGGCGAGCCGCCGACCGGCCGAGGAGTGGAACGTGCCCCATGTACAGCCTCCGGAGCCGACCCGGCTCGGCGAGATCGTCTGGATCGAACCGCTCCCGGAGGATCTGGTGGCGGGTGCGATCGCGATGCCGCTGGGCCCGGAAGCCCGCCTCGAGCAGACCGAGTCCATTTCACTGGCGTTCGTGACGGCCCTGCAGCTGCTGCCGCCGCGTCAGGTGGCCGTCCTCATCCTGCGTGACGCCCTGGGGTTCCCCGCGGCGGAGGTGGCGGGCATGCTCGACACCACCGTCGACTCGGTCAACAGCGCACTCAAGCGGGCCCGTACCGGCCTGCGGCACCGGCTGCCCGCGACCGCCGAGGGGGAATCGGCCCCGCGTTCGGCCGCGCAGGACGCGGTCGCGGCGAAGTTCGCCACGGCGTGGGAGTCCGCCGATCTGGACGCGCTGGTGGCCCTGCTGACCGACGACGTGTTCATGTCGATGCCGCCGATGCCCTTCGAATACGCCGGCCTCGAGACCGTAACCCGTTTCTGCGCAGCGATATTCGCCGCAGGCCGCCGCTTCGACCTGGTGGCGACCAGCGCCAATGGCCAGCCCGCGTTCGGGGCCTATCTGCGCGGCCCCGACGGCACCGCCCACGGCACCGGCCTCTACGTCCTGACCCTCGCCGGCGACCGGATCAGCGGGCTGACCAGGTTCGACACTGCCGTGCTCCCACGCTTCGGGCTGCCGCGATCACTGCCGAACCGCTAGCCGGGTCGCCTATTTCAGGCGGTAGGTGTCGAGCGCGTTGGCCCGGTAGAAGAACTCCGCCTCCTGATCGGTGGCGTCGGTGGTGACGATGTGGTCGATCGCCGAGACCAGCTCGGTGTAGGTCCCGGCCAGCGAATCCACCGGCATGTTGGAGGCGAACATCAGCCGCCGCCACCCCCACAGCGCCACACTCGATTCCAGCCAGTACTCGAGCGATGGCCACGCCAGATCCCGGCAGATGAGCCCGAACCCCGACAGCTTGCACAGCCACTGAGTCTCCTTGGCCGCCAAGGAGATCGCATTGTGCCAGGCGGAGCGGGCCTCGGAGGAATGCCCCTGCGGGAACCCCAGGTGCTCGAGCACCACCCGCAGCTCCGGGTACCCGGCCAGGAAGTCGATCCAGTCGAGAATCTCGCCGGGCTCGGTCACCAGATCGAAGACCGCGTCGTGCTCCTGCAGCCAGCTCGCGAGGGCATCCGCCGCAAGCGTATTCGGCGACAGCCCTTCGAAAACCCGTACCCCGCGGAACCGCTCGGTGCGGGCCTGCTCGTCGAGATGCGCGATCAGCTCGGTCGTCGGCAGTGTGGGATCGACCGCCCCGACGATCGCGAACGGTCGCGACCCGGCCGCGGCAATGCCGTCCACCCAACGGGTTTCGTCCAGATAGGCATGCGGCGCGGTGGTGGCCGACACGTGCACCAGCCCGGCCACCTCGATCGATCCCAGCCCCCGATCGAAGTCGGCCGGTAGAAAGTTCTGCGCGATGTCGGGTCGTCCGGCGGCGGCGAATCTCGCCAGGCCCGGATACCAGGCATGGGCACCGGTGTCCCACAGGTGCATGTGGGCGTCGACGAGGGGGAGAGAGGGCATGTGGGCAACTCCTACTGCATGGTGATGCCGCCGCTGACGCTGATCAGCTGGCCGGTGACGTAGCTGGCTTCCGGGCTTGCCAGCCATGCGATGAGGGAGGCTACTTCGTCCGGCCGGCCCAGGCGCTTGAGGGGGATGGATTTTTCGAGGGCGGTGAGGGTTTCGGGGTGATCGGCCATGGTGTGGGCGACCATCTGGCCCTCCAGCGGTCCGGGGCAGACCACGTTGACGGTGACGCCGTCGCGGGCCACCTCCCGGGCGAGGGATTTGGCGAAACCGAACAGGCCGGATTTGGATGCGGCGTAGACGGTTTCACCGAAGGCGCCGGCTCGCGCGCCGTCGGAGGCGACGAACACGATCCGGGCGGCCTCGGCGTCTTGCATGCCGGGCAGCAGCAGCTGGGTCAGTCGCATGGGCCCGCGCAGATTCACCTGGAACATGAGGTCCCAGGCGAGGGTTCCGCTGTCCAGGAACGGTTCCACGACGGCGACGCCGGCGCAGTGCACCACCGCCGAGACCTGCCCACCGACCGCCCGGGCGGCCGCTTCGATGCTCTCCGCGCTCGTCAGATCCAGTTCCAGCGCAGTGGCCTCCGCCCCCAGCTCCGCCGCACACGCACGCGCACCCTCGGCATCGACATCCGCGACCCACACGGGCCGTCCAGCGTCCACCAGTCGCCGCGCCACCGCGCGCCCGACATCTCCTGCCCCACCGGTCACCAGCGCGCCGGATACCGCTCCGACACCACCCACTGCCTCACCTGTTCTATCTGTTCCGCTGCCCATGAATCCGTCCACAGAATGCGTAGTTTTGTATAGCAGTGAACGGCCTCACCCTGTCGGATTCAATGGCATTTGGCGAGGAATCACGGTCGTTCAGGGCTCCGAATGAATCTCGTCATCCCGGCCGGTTCTGGCGCTTGATGTACTCGTTGACGATCGCCAGCGGCGGTCCGCTACACGATCCCGCGAAGTACAACGGCGACCAGAAATGGTCCCCCACGAGTGCTTTCGGATGTGGTCGGGGAAGCTCCTGCTGCAACCGCCGCGCCGGCACGCCTTCAGGCTGCCGGCGAGGGTGGACAGTTTGACCGTTGAACTCACGTAGCTCGGCACCGAAGTCCCGCACACACTGCGCATCACCTCCTAACAGCGGGCAAGGATCTCTCATCGGTGAACCGGCTCTGCCGGTGTCTCGGGACCGAGACCAAATGCGCGTGCAGATGGTATTCGACATGTCTTCCCTTGCGTACGTTCGGATTTGAAGCGACCCCGGTGACATCGATGCATGCTATCGTGTGCCGGTGAAGCTGGTCGTGCCGGTGAAGCTGCTGCCCACCCCGGAGCAGGCAGTCATGCTCACCGCCACGCTGCAGACCGCGAACGCTGCCGCGACAGAACTGGCGGCTCACGCCCACAGCCAAAAGTCCCGCAGTCGCGCAGCGCTGCAACGCGACCATTACTTTTCCGTGAAGGCGGCAGGGCTGTCCGCGCAGCCCGCGCTCCACGTCATCCGGAAGGTCGCCGACGCCTACAAGACCCTCGCAGCGAATCTGAAAGCGGGGAACTACGGTCCGTCCGGTGACCGCCGTCGCGAACGGATCGAGTCCACCCCAGTCCGGTTCCGCGCCGATGCGGCACAACCCTTCGACGACCGCTGCCTGTCATGGCAGCTCGACGCCCAGACCGTGTCCATCTGGACCGTCCACGGGGGGATGAAGAACCTCCGCTACACCGGATCCGACGAGCAGCTAAAGACCCTCGCACAGTACCGGGAAGGCGAAACCGATCTCGTCCACCGCGACGGAATGTGGTTCCTGCACGCCAGCTGCGAAATCCCCCTACCCGACTCGACCACATCGCCGCCCGCGCGGCACAGGCGCGGGAACGCGGGGCTCAGTCAGCAGCCCCTACGCTTTCCTAGCGTTGGACGTAGCCTGCTACCCGGCAGCCAGTCGAGCAGCGGAGTTACAAACCTGGCCTATCGGCCAGGTAGCTGACTGAATAGTCGGTCAGCGGGAATTGCGCGACACAATGTCCGCGATTCGGCCGCGGAAGGCCTCGGGGGAGAAGGTGACGGCGTGCTTGCGGATGGTTTCGGGGTGATAGTCGGCCGGGTCGAAATCACGCATCACCCGGGCGAATCCGGCCACCACCGAATCATCGGAACCGGTCGGAATATGTTCGCCGGAGATGCCGGGCACGACGGTGTCGAGCGCCCCGCCCTCACCGACCGCGAGCACCGGTGCGCCACAGGCCATGGCCTCCACCGGGACGATGCCGAAATCCTCCACGCCGGGCATGAGCAGCGCCCGGCAGCGGCGGTACATGTCCTGCAGCACCTCGTCGGAGGCCGCACCCAGGAAGGTGGTCTCCGGGCCCGCCAGCGCCTCCAGTTGACGGCGATAGCGGCCGTCGCCGAGGATCACCAGGCGCACCCCGGCCGCGCGGGCGGCGCGAATGGCGAGATCGGGGCGCTTGTAGGGCACCAGCCGGCCCGCGAACAGGAAGAAATCCTCCCGGTCGATGCGCGGATCGGGGGAGAAACGGTCCACGCGCACAGGCGGATTCACCACCGACGCGGGCAATCCCCACCAGTCCCGCACCCGATCGGCCACCGCCTGCGAGTTCGCCACCACGTGCGCGAGCCGCGGCGCGGCCCGCAGTTCGTTGCGCCGGGCCAGCGCGCCCAGCGCCATCAGAATGGCCTGCCCCGCCCGTCCTCCGGCCTCCCGGGCCCGGAACGCGCTGTCCCAGGCCCACCGGGCCGGGCTGTGCACATAGGCGATCACCGGTGCGGTGGTGGCGAAGACCGCCTGGGTCGCGAAGGCGTGGTGGCTCACCACCACCGCGTCGTACTCGCCGTCGAGTGGAAGACTGCGCAGCGTTCCCGGCACGAAGGGCAGCAGCGGCGCATGCGACCGCCGCCCGCTCGCCGAGTAGGCGCGCGACAGCCAGGTGTCGTACACGAGTCCGGTGGCCGCCGAGCCCGTTTCGATCGAGGGGCCTGCCGCCGCCAAGAGTGCGCGCGTGCACTCCGCGTCGGCGATGGGCGCGAAAACCGGTGCGCCGGGCCAGGTTTTCATGAACTCGGCGACCACGGCCTCGGAGCCGCCGTATTCGGTGAATCGCTCGTGGACGAGGGCGATCCGGGGTGCGGACATCACAGCTCCTGGGTTACTGCGCGAGACTGGTTACGGCGCGAGACTGGGTTACGGTGCGAGACGGCGCGGTGCCGCCGTGCGCCGCAGCGCCGGAGCCACCGGCCGTCCGGCGAGCAGGCCGTCCACCGTGCCCTGTTCGAGGGCCTTGCGGTAGGTCTTTGCCGCCGACTGGCAGGCGTCGATGGTGTGGTCGATATCGGCGTCGGTGTGCGCGGCCGAGTTCACGAACGACTGCCCCAGCACACCCCGGTCCAGCAGTTCCTGCAGGAACAGCGTCCGATAGGGCTGGGAGGGAACACCTTCCGCATCCCGGGTGAGGAACACCAGGCACGACGGTCGGCCCGCCACCTCGAGATGATCATCGATACCGAGGTCCGCGGCAATGGCATTGACCCCGGCGGCGAGCCGGCGGCCGGATTCCTCCATGCGCGCCACCGGATCGGTGTCGCGGTAGGTCTGCACGACGGCCCGGAAGGCGGCCAGGGACGCGGTTTCCGGCCCGTGGGTGGTCGACAGCAGGAAGACTCGGTCCGCGTCGGTGCGCAGCCCGCCCAGCTCCATGTACTCGCGTTTGCCGGCCAGCGCCGAGAGCGGGAACCCGTTGGCCATGGCCTTGCCCCAGCACGACAGGTCGGGCGTTACGCCGTAGATCCGCTGCGCCCCGCCGGCGGACCAGCGGAACCCGGTGATCATCTCGTCGAAGACCAGCAGCGTGCCGTACCGGTCACACAGCGCGCGTACGCCTTCCAGGAAGCCCGGCGCGGGTTCGGCCAGGGCCGTGGCCTGTTCGAGGATCACGCACGCGATCGCGGTGCGGCGCAGGGCCGTTTCCAGCGACGCCAGGTCGTTGTAGCGGAATCGCACCGTCGGAACCGCCGGTATCCCCGCGTTCATCTCGGTGGTGCCGATGAACCAGTCGTCGACCGAGAAGAACGGCTGCTCGCAGATCGCCACCGCCTCCCGCCCGGTCACCGCGCGCGCCAGCCGCACGGCGGCCGTCGTGGTGTCGGAGCCGTTCTTGGCGAACTTCACCATGTCCGCGCCCGGCACCAGGCTCAGGAAGTCCTGGGCCGCCACCAGTTCCAGCTCGGTCGGACGGGAGAAGTTGACCCCGTCGGCGATGGTCCGCGCCACCGCCTCGACCACCGGCGCGAACCCGTGGCCGAGGGTCACCGAGCGCAGCCCCATGCCGTACTCGACATACTCGTTGCCGTCCGCGTCCCATACCCGGGCACCCTTGCCACGCACCAGGATCGGGGCCATGGCCTCCGGATACTGGTCCGCGCCGCGCGCGTAGGTGTGCGCGCCGCCCGGGACCAGATCGTGCAGGCGCGCCTGCAGGGCGGCGCTGCGCCGGTAGTCACGCATGATCGGCACCCCCGGCGGTGATGGCCCACAGTTCGTGGTCGCCGCGGTGCCCGTCGAGTCCGGTGTAGCTGCGCATGGTTCCCTCCTTGTGCAGTCCCGCCGAGGCGGCGACCGCGGCCGATGCGGTATCCCCGGCCGCGATGGCCGTGTATACGCGGAACAGCCCGAGCCGGTCGAAGGCGTGTGCCAGCAGGGCCCGGGTTGCCGCCAGGCGGACTCCGTCGTCGGCGTGGGCGGGATCGGCCCAGATGTGCATCCGGGCATTGCGATCGAACATGTCGAGGTCGAACAGCCGGGCCTCCCCGGCATAGGCGCCCGCGACGTCGAGGACGAGCAGCAGACCGGCGGGGGAGCGCGCTCCCGCTGTGCTGCGGGCGACTTCGCGCCACCAGGACGGACCGGTGCTATCGGTTCCGTCGGTCGCCGGGGGCGCTCCGTTACGCCGGGCGGTCGCGCGGGCCTGGCCGTCGGAGGGCCGGAGGCTGCGCAGCGCCACCCGGTCGAACCCGGTCAGCCGGAGCGTGACGGGCCGGGTGGGCAGCGCCTGCCGGGCAGCCCGCCACAGCTGGCCCGCGCGATACCGGGCCAGGACCCCGAAAATTGTTGCTGTATCAGGTATTCCGTTCACCTCCGGTGCTCCGGTGGGTTCGTCCGGGGGCGGGGTTCGATGCTCGAGCGTGCGCTCGGTCCACATCTCGGTGAATCCCTTGGGCGGAATCTCGGCCCGAGTCATCGACCACAGATCGTGATCGGCCCGCGCCCCGCCCACATCGAAGTGCAGCCGCATGCGCCCCTCGCGCACGAACCCGATCTGCACCGCACCACTGGTGGCCGCCGCGTTCCCCGGCGAGATGGGCGCGTTGATGCGCTCCAGCCCCAGCACCTCGAAGCTGAAATCGAGGATCAATCCCGCCGCGATCCCGCCGAATCCGTGCCGCCCCATTCGCGCGTCGATCCAGATTCCCATTTCGCCCTGCCGGGCCTGCGGATCGATATTGCCGATCTCCACCTGCCCCGCGAAGCGCCCGTCGATCTCGATGACGGTGGCGATCCGCCGCCCGGTGCGGGCACTGGTCGCCGCCTCCAGACATTCACGCACCCAGGCCTTCTCGCTGTGCCGGGTGTCCCAGTCCAGCGGCGAGGTGTGCCAGAACGGTTCCAGGAGTTCGCGATTGCGCAGCCGCAGCCGCCGCCACTCGTGGTAGTCGGCGAAGCGCGGCAGCCGCAGCAGCAGGGTGCTGCTGTGCAGCCGCGCTGGGCCCAGCCGCAGTCGTGCCCCCGCGCCGCTCACGAGTGCGGTCGCTGCTTGCCCAGCGACGAGGTCTTGATCGCGCCGTCCGTGCCCACCGACAGCCGCCAGTACGTGCCCGCCGAGTCCTTCAACACGATTCCCCCTTCGCTGCGATCGGAAATATAAGCCCCACTGTTCAATACGGCCGACAAAACGGTCCCGTCCCGGTCTTGGACCTGAAAAATGTCGGTATCGGGCTGACTCGCTTGCGCCACCGTGGTCCCGGCGAAGCGCGCGCCGTGGATGGCCCCGCGCCCGATGACGTGCCAGCCGTCCGGGAACGACCTGGGATCCACGTCCTGGTAGGACCCGGAGATGAGGTTGACGGCCGTGCCCTCCGCCACGCCCTTGGGATCCACCCGCACCTCGATGGGCGGCGCGTCCAGATCCGGATCGAACTGCACGTTGGCCAGATACGGCTGGCGGCAGTGGATCAGGTCCAGGCACACCTTGCGCGCGGCCACCTTGCAGTTGACCAGACCGAACTGGGCGGGCCCGCCGGCCGGTCCGCCGATGGACAGCGCGGTATCGGCGCCTTCGAACCACACGTTGGTCAGCCACCAGTCGTTCGCGGGGCCGTCCACCACCAGGTGCTTGTCGGTGGTCCTGGGATCGTTGTCGGACACGAATTCGACGTTGGCCAAAGCCAATCCGGCATTGTGGTCGCCGCCGGTGCCGAGCACCCCGATGTGATTGTTGGTGAGTTTCGAGGACGTCACGTAGTTCTGGATGCACGAGGTGACGATCCCGTACCCGAAATTGTTGATATCGGAATTGATGACGGTCGTGCCCCCGGTGTTCTGATCCAGCACCAGCCCCCGCTGGTCCTGGAATCGGGGCGCGTTGTCGCTGAGATGGTTGCCGCGCAGCACCACCGAATCGAAGGTGCAGCGGAAGCACTCCGACAGCCGCACCGCGGTGGCCTTGGGGCCGGAGAAGTAGAAACCCAGGCGGGAGAAGCGAACCCGCTGCTTGCGCTGCAGTGCGATGAAGGTGTCATCGCCCTCGTAGTTGATGGTGGTGACATCGGCCCCGTCGCCCAGCACCGTCGCGTAGTCGGCAAGCGCCGGGAACTTCTTCAGCGTGTACTGCCCGGCCGGGATGTAGAGCACCAGCGGCTTGTCACTGACCGCGGCGGCCTTGGCGAAGGCGTCGGTGTCGTCGGCCTTCCCGTCCCCGACCGCGCCGAAGTCCTTCACATTCCGGGCCGACGGCTGATCGGTCACATGCGGCGAACGGAATTCCGTTGCGCCGGAATCGGTTTTCGCGCACGCCGCCGCGACCGGCAGGATGGCCGCCGCCCCGAGTCCGGCGGCCAGCAGCCGCCGCCGGCGCACGGCGGCGTCCGACCGGTTGTCCGTTGTCCCCCCATCCTCCTCGATCACCGTTTCACCAGATCGAGCGGATGCTTGACGAGTTCGCCGACGCTGCGATGCGGCCGCGCGAAGACGACCGTGCCGATCATTCGCTTGTTGTCGTGGCCGAAGGTGGCCAGCGCCCCGCGCACCTGGTTGGAGGTGGTCTGCCCGAGCTCGATCACGCCGATGGTGGCGTCGACGCGCCGCGCCAGCGCGATGGCTTCGGCGGCCGCGGTGACGGGTGCGGCCTCCACCACGATGTGGTCGAATTCGCTGCGCAGCTTGGACATGATCTCACTGAACCGCTCGGAGTCCAGCAGGTCGGGGGTGCGGAAATCCATGCCGCCCAGCGCCAGCACGGTGATCCCCACCTCCGGCCAGGCCATCACGAACCCCGCGGGAGTCGCGTTGTTGCGCAACAGTTCCGAGAGTCCCGCCGCCGCGGCCGCCGGACTGCGCCGGGACGAGCCGTGCCCGGTGGTGTCGGCGTCCACCAGCACCACCCGCGCGCCGGTATCGGCGAAGGTGCGGGCCAGCCCGATCGCCACATCCGGTTCGGAGTGCGGCGACAGCGAGGTCAGCAGCAGGCTGACCAGCGCGGGATCCTCGGTGAGCCGGGCGCGCAGCCGGCGCAGCTCACCCGCCGCTCCGGGCCGCCCGTCGTCGACGATGCCCAGAATCGGCACGGGCAGAAAGGCTTCCAGCTCGGTGGAGGTACGGACTCGCTTGTCGAGTTTGTCGCGCAGGATCGCCGCGCCCAGGCCGACCATCAGTCCGGCCAGCACGCCGAGCATGTAGTAGCGCTTCTTCTGCGGTCCGCTGGGCTGGCTGGGCGTCTGGGCCTTGTCGATGACCTCCGCGCGGGCGGCGGGCGCGGCGTCGCTCTGGGTGACCTCGAGCCGGGAGACCAGCGCCCGGAACTGGGAGACCACCTCGTCGGCCAGGGCGCGCGCCCCGCCGGCGGTGGAGTCCTTCACCGTGATGATGATGATCGTGGTGGCCGGCGGCGAGACCGCGGTGATGCGGCCGCGCAGGTCGTTCACCGAGCTCTTCAGGCCCAGCTGATCGTGCACGTAGGTGGCGACGGTGACGCTGGAGGCCAGATCCACATACGAACGCACGCGCTGTTGTGCGGCCAGCCCGCCCTGATAGGAGTCGTTGACCGAGGTCCCGGTGGCCATGGACACGTACACCGAACTGGACGCGGTGTACTCGGTCGGCAACGTGCTCGCGTATCCGTACGCCGCCCCCGTGCAGATCACCACCGCGACCACGATTATCGGCCAGCGCCGCCGCAGCAGCCGCCAGTAGTCGATCAAACCCATTGCGCTGTCCTCGTTTTCCCGGATGGAATAGGTGCCCCCTGCAGCTGTTCCATCCGTCTTCGGAATTCACCAACAACCAGATACGCCAGCCATGCCAGCACCACGGCCTGCAGATACTTGCCGAGCATCTCGACGGTGCCGAGGATGCCGCGCTCGAACAGGACCGGGACCTCGATCACCGACAGGCCCAGGATCGCCATGGCCAGGTACCTGCTGTAGAGAGCCCGGATCCAGATCAGCAGCAGCACGAACGTGATCGCGACCCCCACCGCGACACCGATGTAGCCGCCCAGCACATAGCCCTCGTTGATATTGCCCTCGGCCAGGGACACTTCCACCGTCGACATGTCCACCGAGCGCCCGCGCACCTGCTCGGCCCAGGCGGCGCCGGACCGGAACTTCTCCGCGCCCAGCAGCTGGGTGGGAATCAGGCTCTGGATGGCATGCTGCGCCACCTGACTCGGCGTCAGCCAGGAACTCGGTCCGGCGAACCAGGAGTCGGTGGCGGCCTCGAGCAGGTCGAAACGGCGCAGCATGCTCAGGAAGGGGTGCACCACCGTCGGATACTGCGCATCCACCTGTGCCGCTTCGGCTTTGGCGGCGGCATCGGTCTTGAGCGACTGCAGCCAGCCGAAGCCGCCGATGGCGAGGCCGGTGATGCTCAGCACGCCGACCACCTTGACGCGTGTCCAGCCGGTCATGGCGAAGCGCACGGCGATGGCCAGCGCCGCGCCCATGATCGGGGTCTTGGACTGCACGGTGGCGGTCCACACCAGTTCGCCGCAGGTGAGCGCGCCGACCACCAGCGCGGTGGTGCGGCCGGACTCGTTGCGGTAGAACACGATCAGGCCGACCGCGCCGAGCGTGGCGAGAATGGTGACCAGGTTGATGAGCGGGTTCGGGCTCTCCAGTTCGCCCGCCTTGCCGGTGGTGCCGGTGGCGTAGGCCGCCAGCCGGCCCAGGGTGCCGACGCCGTAGAGCAGGAACAGGGTCTGGGTGAAGATGGGCTCGCCCGCGAAAGGCGCTACGCGCGGTGTGGTCTCGCGCGGGCGCAGCCGCACCCACAGCACGTAGCCGATGATCAGCGCGGCGTAGACCCAGAGTCCGAAGATGACCGGTTGCAGCACCGCGGCGATGCCGCCGTCGTAGCCGTATTCGTAGAGCCGCGGATCGGGCACGTTGTCGCCGTAACTGGGGACGGGCTGCACCCACAGCAGCACCACCGGCCGCGCGATATACGACAGCGACCAGTGCGCGGTCTGCGCGATCAGGAACACCCGGGCAACACCGGGCAGGAACATCGCGGCCACGACGATCGTCACCAGCGCGGCGGCGACGAGGAATACAGCGAATTGTGCGGAGGCCATCACTCTCCCATCACCCGTATGTCCGCGCCGCGGGCCGGGGCGTTACCCCTTTGTGTGGCCGTTCTTTTCGCTGTCGGCGCGGCAGATTCGTTGCGCCGTTCCTGGCATGGGCGGCGCTGCGCGCGGCTACACTGTGCGGCCTGGTGCGCGCGGCCGCTCATGCCAGTGCGTCGATGATCTCGCGGGCGCGGTCCACGTACCGGTGGTCGCCGTTCACGATGCGGCGATGACCGGCCTCGGCGACCTTGGCGACCTGATCGGGATACTTGGCGCAGCGGCGCAGGATTTCGCGCAGCTCGGTCGGGCTGGAGAACAGGTAGCACTCGGCCTCGTCCTGGAGCAGTTCGGCGTGTTCGTCGGTGCGTTCGCCGACGAAAAGGCCGCCGGCGGCCGGGACTTCGAAGGTGCGGCAGGTGTGGGTGTCGCGATTGTCGGAATTGAGCAGCACCAGGTTCGCGGTGACCGCGGCGACCGCCGTGGAGAAGTTCTCGCCGTACACCGCGCCGCCGACATCGGCGCCGGTCTGCCACAGCGCGCGCACGCGCCGCCAGCCGGGACCGCGTAACAGCATGTCCCCGTGGTGTTCCCGGGCCAGCGAAATCAAGAGGTCTTGACGGTCGGGGCGCACCGCACCGATGAAGCCGACCAGATAGTTGCGGACGGTGCGGCGGGCGGTGAGGTGGTGCAGGGCCGGATCGAATGCGCTGCGAACGAATTTCACGTGCCTGGCGCCGCGGGCGGCCAGCTCGGGAACGTTGTGCCACTTGGTGGTGACGATGAGATCCCATTCGGCTTCGTGTGCCAAGTATTCCGGGCTGGTGTTGTACGGATTGGATACGTCATCCGGGCTGTAGTGCACATGCAGACCAGCCGGGGCGCTCAGTAGCCGCTGCTGGTCCAGGTGCACCGATTTGAAGGCGAACAGCACATCGGGCGCGAATACGGTAGCGGCGCTCTCGATCTCGCGATGCAGTGCCTCGATGTCCCAGGGCGCCCGCCGATGGGCGACCTTCGAATACACCCACGGTGGCGACAGTCGCGCGGGCAGCGTGACCGGGGTCGTGTCGATCACCACCACGTCGTGCCCCGCCTGCTGGAATCCGTCGGCGAGTGAGCGCGCGTTGCTGCCCACCCAGTCATCCCCGACGAAAAGTACTTTCACGCCAAATCCCCCTTGGTCAGCAGCGCGGTGGCAGGTTCGACCGGCCCGCCGTGGCCGGCCCGTTCCCGGACCATGAGCCACCGCACCCGGACGATGTACCACAGCGCGACGCTGATTTCCGCGGAAACTGTGCCATAGACCAGGGTCCAGACCGATCCGGTCCGGGCAGCGACCACCAGCGCCACCGCGGCGACGCAGGTGCCGATGATCGCGCCGATCAGCACGCCGATGGTGTCCTGCTTGACCGGCAGCACGGCGGTGGTCACGTACGAGGTGATGGTGGTGGCGGGCAGGATGAGGATCTCGACCCGCAGCAGGGGTATCGCGCCGTCGAAATCGTGGGTGTAGATGAGGTGGATGAGGATGGGGGCCAGCACCCAGACGCTCACCATGGCCAGGCAGGCCAGGGTCACACAGCCGATGAGCATCTGGATCTGATTGCGCCAGAACTGATCATGGGCGCTGCGGCGGGCCATACGGGGGAGCAGGGCGAAGCCGATCGGGTCCAGGGTGGACTGGATCGCGCGGACCAGCCGGTCGCCCGCGGAGTACAGGCCCAGCGAGGCCGCCTCCAGCACCGCGCCGTACACCGCCGCCGAGCCCTGGCCATAGCCGGTGACCAGCAGCCGGGAGGTGAAAATCGGTGCGGCCATGCGCAGGACGGCCCGCACGCCGTAGGGCCGGGCGGGCGGTCCGAACTTACGGAAGGAGTCCCACCAGGTCAGCGCGACCGTGGCGATGGAGGAGACCAGCAGGCACAGGACGGCCATGGAGGCGCTGGGGAATCGGGGTAGCAGTCCGACGAGCAGGCCGAGATATCCGATGCGGCCCACGCCCTGATACATGGTGGAGCTGCCGAATCTGCCCTGGCCGATGAGCAGCCAGTCCTCCGAGATCGACCAGAAGCCACCGGCGAACAGACCCAACAGCACCATGTGCAGTTTGGGGGACACCCCGATCGCGAGGCTGGCCAGCAGCGCCACGCCGATGAGGGTCAGGGTGGTCGCGCGAATGGCGAGGTAGGTGCCGCGCAGGCGGTTCACCTCGAGGTGGCCCGGATCGTGCTCGGGCACTTTGGCGGCCAGGAACGAGGTGACGCCCAGATCCACGACCAGCGAGCCGATGAAGTAGGACGACATGCCGATGGCCAGCAGGCCGGTGCCGTGCGGGCCCAGCATGCGGGCCAGCAGCGGGACGGTGACCAGGGTGATGACGTACTGGCCGTACTTGCCGAAGGTCACCAGTCCGATATCGCGGATGATGCTGCCGATACTGCCCAGGCCGGAGGACGAATCCTTGCGATGCTTACCGTCTGCCTGGGAATGATCTGTGGCGGTGGGGGATTCGCCGTCCGTTGCGGACTGTCGGTAGGCGCCGGTGGCATCGCGCGCCGGGCGGGTGACCGGGAGCCGCACGGTGGGTGGGTCGACCGGATCGCCGTAGAAGGTGGGGAGCACCGGACCACGGGAGGGCGCGGCATAGCGGGCGGCCCGGGTCTCGTCGAACGACATCGTGCCACGGCCGGTGCCGTTCTCGTGGCCGTTCGGTCCGGCGCGACCCTGCCGCGGGCCGGCCGGACCGGAATCACCGCGGGCGTCGTGCTCGAAGGCGGAGGCTTGCTGGTCGACCTCCGGAATCCCGTGCCGCATGTGGCGGCGCTGTCGCAACCGGCCCAGCGTGCCGAGAGCCTCCATCCGCACGGTAGGTGGGTCGTAGGCCGGCAGTGGATCGGTCGGATCATCCACGCCGCCACCGCTTTCCGGGCAGACCGGTCAGGAGGTCGGTCACGATCCGGCCCGATTCGGCGACGTCGAAATCGCGGGATCGCACCCGTGCGGCATCGGCGAGCTTGACGCGCAGTTCCTGATCGGCGATGAGAGTGTCCAGGGCGCGGGTGAGCTCGGTGCGATCGCCGGCCGTCACCAGCAGGCCGTTCACCCCCGGCTCCACGATCTCCTCCGGTCCGCCGGGGCGGGTCGCGATGACCGCGCAGCCCGCTCGCATGCCCTCCACGACGACCTGGCCGAAGGGCTCGGGTAGCACCGAGCAGTGCACGAGGATATCGGCGTGGCGCAGATAGGATTCCGGGTCGTCCACGTGGCCGGTGAAGGTGACCGGGAGGTCGAGGGCGGTGGCGTGCACCTCGAGTTCGGCGCGGTAGGGCTCCTCGTCGAAGAAGGTGCCGCCGACCAGGAAGACCTCGCGGGGGAGGGTTTTCACATCGGCCAGGGCGCGCAGGAACACGTCCTGGCCCTTCCAGGGGGCGACGCGGCCGACGACGGCGATGATGGTCTCGCCGGCGGGGCGTTGTTCCTGGGGTCTTCGTTCGCGGGGGAGCGCGGATTCGTCTGCCGCGGTGTCGTTGTCGGGTGGGAACTCGACGCCCGGATAGGCGACGACGGCCGTTCGGCGCCAGGTGTACAGCGAGGTCAGGGTGCCACGGCTGTTGGCGATCACGGCGCGGGCCACCACCCAGCCCAGTGCTCGGATGACGAGGGCGAGCACGCGGCCGAAGTAGTCGCGCGAAACCCGGTCGTGCACATGCCAGACCAGCGGGACCCGGGCCCGGCGGGCGGCGACCGCGCCCATGAGCATGGCTTTGGTGCTGCCCGCGACCAGGACCGTGGCCTCCAGGTCGCGGACGGTCGCGCCCAGTGTCCAGCCCAGACGCAGCAGGCCCGTCGCGCCCACGAGCAGGCTGCGGATCCCGGCCTTGTCGATGGTCATGGCGCGGGAGTCGAAACTATTGGTGACGATGCGGGTTTCGATCCCGCGTGCGGCCATCAGGCGCAGCATCGGGCCGTCCTCGGTGTAGAGCACGGCGGTCTGCCCGGCGGGCATGGCCGAGACCAGGCGGAGCGTAGCCAGTTCGGCTCCGGAGGGGGCCGCGGTGTGCGCCAGGAATACGGCCTTCAGCGGCGCCATCAGCCGACGAGTTCCGCGTAGAGATCCCGGTGCCGATGCGCCGCGACGGCCCAGGAGAATGACTCCGCGTGGGCGCGGCACTGTTTCGCGGCGGGCCGGGAGCCGTCGAGGGCCGCGGCGATGCGGGCGGCGAGCGCCTCGGCATTGCCCGGCGGGACGAGGAGCGTGGTGTCCAAATCCCGGACAGAATCGGTCAATCCGCCGCAATCGGACACGATCGGGGGGCGTCCGGCGGCGAGGGATTCCAGGGCGATGAGCCCGAATCCCTCGAGTGCGAGTGAGGGGACGACGGTCAGATCGGATCGGGTGTACAGGTCGGTGAGCTCCGCGTCGGACACCGATCCGGTGAATCGGATCGACGGCTGGTCAGCGGCGAGCGCCCGCAATTCGGCCTCGGCAGTCCCGGTTCCGACGATGACCAGTCGGGCGTCCGGATGCCGGGCCGACACGTCGGACCAGGCGCGAATGAGCACGTCGATACCCATCCGCTTCTCCAATCGCCGCACGCACAACACGATTCCGGTGTCGGCCTCGGGCTCCGAAGTCGTGAAACGCTCCAGATCCACACCCGGCGGAATCACCCGAACCCGATCGGGCCGCACGCCGTAGTCGCCGACCAGCAACCTTTCGAAATGTTGCGACAGCACGACGAACCGGTCCGCCCTGGCATACCGCAGCCGCTCGACCAGATACTTGGCGCGCACCGCCCGCGCGCCCTCTCCGGCCATCCGGCTCTCCGCCGCCCACGGCCCGTGAAAGTGCACTACCAGCGGATTTCGAACCGCCGCAGGCCCGTACAAGCAGAAATGCCGATCGATCACGGTGTCGCGGGTGAGCCCGTCCCGGTCCAGAAACGCGGTCCGTGCGCGCTGGAGCGTCGATCCGCCGGTGGGTCCCCATGACCCCGCGCCGATCGGCCCGTCTCCGAAAGCCCTTGCGCCGACACTGATTCGAGTATCGCGCGTCAGTGCACCGTATAGATCTGTGAAGTACCGGTTGAGACCCCCATGAGCGGCCGTGAACCACTCCGACCCTGTCATCAACACCCGAATGGGCCGTGTCAAAACCCTCACCCCCGGGTCCGTCACCCACATTCGGACCGCGATAACGGTCCGAACGCCCTTGCAGCGCAAGTGTATGCCAATCCGCGCTGCTAGGCGGGCTATCGGCCCGCAATCAACCCACCGACCAGTATTTTCCGGGAGGCCGATTTCCAGGCGCCGAATCGGCCGGACCATCGAGGCGCGAAACGGACGGACCATCCCCGCGCGGAATCGGCCGGACGCTGTGTCAGCGCAGGTGTCAGGCCGGTATCAGCTCGACGTCAGCCGCCCCCGCGAAGGTAATTCACGTCAACAACACCGCAACTCGAACCGAGGAGCCCACCATGACCGCCACCCTGACCGCCCAGGACAAGCAGACCCTCCGCACCGCCGCCTACGGCGCCGTCTCCCTGATCTCGGCCGCCGACGCCGCCGGCGGCTCGCCCCACAAGGCCGCCACCGCCGGCAGCATCGCCCTCGGCTCCGCAACCGGCCTGGTCGGCCACATCCTCGCCGAGAAGTCCACCGGCGTACGCCTCGAGTCCAAATCCGTAGCCGCCCTGGCCGACCAGGTCCTCCCCGCCCTCACCGCAGCAATGACCCTGCTGGCCAACCACTCCCCGGCCGAGGCCGCCAACTTCCGCACCACCGTCCTCGTCGCCATCGAAGCCGCCACCCACAAGGCCGGATCCACCCCTACCGTCACCGACATGACCCGCAAGATCACCGCAGCCCTCGACGCCGCCTGACCAAATGCCCCCAGGGGCCACCCTCACCAGCACCGATCCGCAACCCCAGCCAGGGACCCGAAGCCCGGACAGGACAAATGCTCTGTCCGGGCTTCATCGCTGCGTCCCGCCCTGGTCGAAAGCCCGTCGAAACCTGACAACGCGCCCCACCCGAAGCCTGTGCTGAATTCCCGCCCCATGCCTCACCAGCCCGGACTGGCTGGATCTTGCGTAGCCGCACAATATTTCGTACACCCAGGTGACGTGCGCGCCAATGCATACACACGACCCATTGTGTACCGACCGCTACGGTGGGTTCGTCAGCGTTCCTTTCGAGTTCGCGCATGTGGGGGTTGTTCATGCATGGTCGAGATAGCGGCGCGTCAGGTATACCGGCGCGGTGGGCGGCGGGTGCTTTGCTCGCTGGTGTTGCAGCGCTGGTCATCCAGGCACTGCTGATTCCGCTGCGAGCGGCGCCGCAGTTCGGGCTGCTGGCCAACCAGAGCGATCTGGAGATCTATCGCAGTGGCGCATTGCAGGTGCTGCACAACGCACCGCTCTATGCTGCGCCGGTCCCGCCGGGAGGCTGGTTCACGTATCCGCCCTTTGCCGCGATTGTCTTCGTGCCGTTGGCGCTGATACCGGTGGACGTGGCGAAGCTTGGAGTGTTCATCGTGTCCGGTGTGGCGTTGTGGGCGACTCTGTGGCGAAGCTGCCGCGCGCTGGGTTATCGCGGAGATCTCAACTTGGCGGTTGCGTCCATCGGGTTCGCTTTGGTGGCTGTGGATTTGGAATCGGTACGAGGGACGTTGTGGCAGGACCAGATCAACCTGATCCTCATGGCGATCATCGTCTGGGACCTGACCCGTCCACCCACAGCACGGTTGCGCGGATGGACGATCGGTCTGGCAGCTGGGGTGAAACTCACAGCCGTCGTCTTCCTTCCCTACCTGGTCCTGACCCGACAGTGGCGAGCGGCAGGGTCGGCCACGATCACCGCGGCCGCAACGGTGATCGCAGCATCGGTGATAATCCCTACCGACTCTCGTGAATACTGGCTGCACGCGGTGCACGATGTCGACCGGATCGGACCGCTCACTCATCCGTTCAACCAATCCATCAACGGAGTCCTCGCGAATCTGTGGGCCCCGTCGGCACCGCCCACCACGGTGTGGCTGCTGTCGGTCGCCGCGGCCGCCGCACTCGGATACGCCGCCGCCTGGAAAGCACATCGCGCCGGCCAAAGCCTGCTCGGCATCGTCATCGTGGGCCTGATCGCCTGCGTGGTCCCCCCACTCGCATGGGGGCATCACTGGGTGTGGATCGCCCCGCTACTGATCATCCTTCTGCACAACACGATTCAGGCGCACGAACATCGTGCGGCCTGGGCTGTAGCGACCGCGGTAATGTTCGCGGCCGGATCGATGTGGTGCATCTCGTGGATCTATGCCGAGATCAAGCACCTGGGACTGACAACCGCGCCGGGTTACATCCCCGCGATGACATCTGCCGTCGACCAGATGCCGAACTGGGTCCGAGCCATCGTGTGCGGGATACCACCGATGATCTACCTCGCGGTGGTCAGCACAATCCTGATGTACAAGAAGCGAGATGGACAGAACTCACCGTTACCGCTTCCGGCAGCCAATTCCGATGTCAAGAATGCCTCGCGGTAGACGGAGGCGTGCGAAAGGCCTTCACGTCCAGGTTCGGTCAGTTGTGGGACCAGACCGAGATACGAAGGCTCGCAGCTAGATTCGGTACTCGGACGGTGAAGTCCGGCAAGAGTTTGCGATTGTCTACCACGGTCGCGTGGCGGGTGGAGAGATCCAGGTCTCGCGCGAGTCCACCGAGGTTCGGTTTCTTTCCCTGGAGGAGTTGGAGGGTCTGCCGGTTCACCCGACCGTGCGTCTGAGGCTTCAGCATCACCGGGAGCAGCGGCAAACTCCGTGGTTGGGCTAGACACCGCATCGCGGGTGTGAAGACGGGTGCCTCCGTGGTGGTGGGTCATACCAAGCGAGCGGATGTCGGCTCGTTCACCTATGGGTACGGCGGCAAGGCCGACGGACAGTGACAACGCACCCCAACCCCCGGCGACGTTTTCATCATCGAGTTCAACGAAACCGACTGCACGGAGCGAACAGTCGGCGACCTGGCGACCACACCGATCCGGCGAGTCAGGTTCTGGGTGCTGAGTCGAAGTAGTTGCGCAGCTGATCGGCGTAGATCCATCGCTGTTCGCTGGTCGCGTACCCCGGCAGTGGGTGTGACCCATAGAGGTTGTCGGCGTCGTATCGGGGGAAGACATGGACGTGGTAGTGCCACACGTCCTGGCCGCCGGGTTCATTGTGCTGGCGAGTGGATACTCCGTCGCAACCGTAGGTGGCGCGCATCGCGATGGCGACCTCGCGGACAACATCATGCACGGCGTGCCCGTATTCCGGTGGCAGGTCGTACAGATTCTAGTGATGAGCGTTCGGTATGACCAGGACGTGTCCGCGGTTGTTCGGCCACCACCGGGCTGCGGTGAAAGCGGTGGCACGGCCGGTGCGCAGCACGATGTCTCGCGGACTGTCGAGTGGGGTCTCGCCACCGGTGAGAAGGAAACAGAATGGGCAGTCGTAGCCGGAAGGTTCGTGATTGTGCACGGTCATCCGACCCTACCGCATGATTCACACCAGATACATTGCCGCTCAATCCATCCGCCTCCGGTATCCACTTCGACCGGCGGCCGGATGATGCTGTCGTTTTTCCGCCAGCTCGCCCCGAGGTGCGGCTATATGGTGCGGTTCATGACACTCGACAGCAGGAACGTCGTTCAGGCCGCCTGGCGAGCGTTCGCCAGCCATGATGCCGAGCAGATCGCGGCGTTCTTCACCACCGACGCGGAGTGGCTGGCGCCGTCCGGCAACGCGACCGCGGTCGCGCTGAACGCCCCCAGTCACATGGTCGGACGTGAGGCCATCACGCAGTTCATCGCGAACGATTTCCCTCGATTGTTCGTCGGCGATGTCGTGGTGGAATTCCATGGCTTCTATTCCGATGGTGACCGCGTGATCGTGGAGGAGACGATGAGTGCCACGCTGGGGAACGGGAATCGATACAGCAACGACTACTGTTTCGTGTTCCAGTTGCGCGACGGTCTGATTCACCGGGTTCGGGAGTACATGGATACCGCACGCGGTCATCGGGATGTCTTCGGCGATTCGGAAGCCGCTGCCAACGGCACAACTCCGTCGGCAGTCGCCAGCTGATATCTCCACTTGGATTCAGGTGAGTCGGTCCTGGCGCCGGTAGTGCGAGAGGCGGGGCCTGGTGCTGGGGGCGGCGCCCCCAGCACGACCAGGACTACACGGAACGGCATCGGTCGCGGCGCAGGGCCGGGATCGAGACATCTATCTGGTTGTGTGACGCGGTATTCCGTGCCCCGCACCAGGGGGAACAGTCCATTGCAGACACCGTGACCTGGTGTGGGTCGCGATTGACGACCGGACGGGGTTGTAGGGGCGGACTCTTCCGCGGATTGTGTGCGGCGAAAGTCGGTTCGAGGGATCGGCGTACGGCGGTAGGGTCGGGTTCATGGAGTGGAGTTTTCGTGCGGCGGAAGAGCTTTCGGCGGCAATGCGCGCTGGTGAGGTGACCTCGGTGGAGCTGACCGAGGAGGCGATTGCGCGGATCGAGCGGGACGACAAGGCGATCAATGCGATTTGTGTGCCGGACTTCGAGCGGGCGCGGGCTGCGGCGCGTCGGGCTGATGAGGCGCGCGGGCGGGGCGAGGACAAGCCGCTGCTCGGGATTCCGGTGACGGTCAAAGAGTCCTACAACATGGCTGGGCTGCCCACGACCTGGGGCATGCCTGCGTTCCGGGACTATGTGCCGGCCGAGGACGCGGTGCAGGTGTCGCGGCTCGAGGCCGCCGGTGCGGTGATGCTCGGTAAGACCAATGTGCCGTTCATGTTGCAGGACCTGCAGAGCTTCAACGAGATCTATGGCACCACCAACAATCCATGGGATCACGGGCGTTCGCCGGGTGGTTCTTCCGGTGGATCGGCTTCGGCCCTGGCGGCCGGGTTCGGCGCGCTGTCAATCGGGTCCGATATCGGTGGTTCACTACGCACTCCGGCGCATTTCTGCGGCGTGTACGCGCACAAGCCGACCCTCGGGTTGGCGGCGACGCGCGGTATGGTGCCGCCGCCCGCACCGGCACTGCCGGCCGAGATCGATCTCGCCGTCGTCGGTCCGATGGCGCGTACCGCCCGCGACCTCTCGCTGCTGCTGGACGTCATGGCCGGACCGGACCCGCTGACCCTCGGTGTCGCATACGAAGTGGCTCTGCCGCCCGCCCGCCACGAGAAGCTGTCGGACTTCCGCGTCCTGATCATCGACGAGCACCCGCTGATTCCTACGGGCTCGGCCGTGCGGGCCGGGCTGAACCGAGTCGCGGACGCGCTCACCGCGGAGGGTGCTCGCGTCGAACGGCACAGTCCGCTGCTGCCCGATCTCACCGAAGCCGCGACCCTCTATACGCAGCTGCTGGTTTCGAACCTCGCGGCACGTATGCCGGCGGAGCAGTACGAGCAGGTACGAACGGTCGCCGCCGGACTGCCCGCGGACGCAGAGGGTCCCGAGGTGGCCTGGGTGCGCGGCGCGGTGTTCAGTCACCGCGAATGGATCGAGGCGAACACCCGACGCGAATTCCACCGCCAGACCTGGCGGCAACTCTTCGGCGAGTTCGATGTCGTGGTGTGTCCGATCACGCCGACTCCCGCGTTCCCGCACGACCACAATGCCGACATGCAGGACCGGCGGATCGACATCGACGGCGTCGCACACCCATTCGGCGATCAGCTCGTCTGGGCCGGCGTGGCAACCATGCCCGGCCTGCCCGCCACCGCCATTCCGACGGGGCTCTCACCCGAGGGGTTGCCGGTGGGCGTCCAGCTCATCGGGCCGATGTTCGAGGACCGCACCCCACTGCGGCTGGCCGAACTGCTGGAAGAGAAGATCGGCGGCTTCCAGCCGCCGCGCTAGGACGTGCGTCATGGCGTCACACAACCAAACGTTGTGGGCGGCAGGTGGATTGGTTGTTTGATGTCCGGTGCCTCGCCTGATTGCATGCTCATGATCGATGCGAGGGTGTTCTGATGCGGCGATGCGCCGCTGACATTCACGCGGTACCGGGCTGTGAACAGGAGGAACGTGGAGATCGGACTCACGCGGTTGATCGATGAGGAACTCGGCATTCATGTCGCGGAATGCCGGCGGCTCAACGCAGCCTCGAAACCTGTTGTTGGCCCGGCCACCTTCGAGGAGCTCCTCGAGGTGCGGGACAGACATGCCAGGTCCCTCCCTCGCGCGAGCACCAGGGCTACCGGGCACATCGCCGAGACGGGCGGCCGTCGAGTCCCGGTGCGGATCACGGTCCCCCGGGACACCGAGATCCGAGCCGCCTATCTCGACATCCACGCCGGAGGCTTCTATCTCGGCTCGGCGGCCGGCGAGGATGCACGCAATGCTCGCCTTGCCGACGCCCTCGGGGTAGCCGTGGTCAGCGTCGACTACCGCCTGGCACCGGAGCATCCCTGGCCCGCCGCCCCCGACGACTGCGAAACCGCCGCGCTCTGGGTCCTGGAACAGGCGGAATCATTGTTCGGGACAACGGATCTGGCGATCGGCGGAGCATCCGCGGGATCCACCCTGGTCATGACCACCCTGCTACGACTGCGCGACCGAGGCCTGGCGGATCGGTTCGCCGGTGCGGTCCTGCAGTTCGGCGCCTACGACCTCAGCGGGCAATCTCCCGGCGGCAAGCTCTACGCCGACGAGTACTTCATCCAGGCCTATGCCGGCCATATCGCCGACCGCACCAACCCGGATATATCGCCCCTCTACGGCAACGTCGCCGACCTGCCCCCGACGCTACTGATGGTTGGCTCCCTGGATCTCCTCCTCGAAGACAACCTGGCCATGGCAGCCCGTCTTTCCGCAGCGGGAAACGACGTGGACATCCGCGTCTACCCCGAGTCCACTCACGCCTTCACCTCCCGCCCGACCGGCATGGCCACCGCCGCCCTCCGCGACGCCGAGTCATGGCTTGCCCAACGCCTCACGAGGAAATAACCGGTCGTCGCCCTACACCGGACCCGGTGGCGAGTCGGAGGCGGCGGATGGTCGCGATCGACAGCATGATGGTGGGATGGCTGAGCGGGTGAGTGCATGCGTGCGTTGTTGATGTTGGTGGTTGTGCTGGCGATTGCGCTGGTCGTGGGCGACCGGGTCGGGGTTGTGGTGGCACAGAACGAGATCGGGCGCCAGATTGCTACCGAGTACAACCTTCCGCAGCAGCCGCGCGTGGAGATCGGCGGCTTCCCGTTTCTGACGCAGGCTGTCGACGGCAATTTCCATGACATCGATATCAAGGTCGGCGACTGGAGTGGACAGCAGATTTCTGTTCACAATCTCGATGTCAGCCTGACCGATGTATCTGCGCCGCTGAGCGACGTGGTGCACGGCCGCACCTCGAATCTGGTTGCCGCGACGGCGACTGCGACGGCTCTGGTTCCGTACGACACCGTGCAGACTTTTGCCCCGGAGGGTGTGCAGTCGATCTCCTATGCTCCGGACGGCCTGCGCGTGCAGGGAACGTTTTCGGTGCAGGGTCTGTCGGTGCCCGCGACGGTCGTCGTCACCGTCGCGCCGACCGAGGACGGCATCGTGGTCACTCCGGTCTCGGTCCAGGCCGCGGCCGGCGGCCCGACGATTCCGCTGGCCCTGCTGCAGCAAAACCTCACCTTCACCGTGCCTTTGCAGCGGCTGCCGCTCGGCGCGCAGCTCACGTCCATACAACCGAGCGCCGACGGATTGCAGGTAACCGCCGTCGCCCACACCGTGCGCTTCTCCGACCTGCCGTAAGAACACTCCCGCCGGGTGCTGTCACATTTCCCGTCTGCCGATGGTCGAGGAGATGACACCGAAGAGTGCATCCCGACAGGAGAAGACCATGGCCATCATCACGCAGCAGATCCCGACCCGGACCGCCCCGGCCGCGCGGGGCCGGATTCGCACGTACGCCTACTGGGCGTGCACGGTGAGTCTGGCGTTCATGATGGTCAGCGGCGCCTACGGCGAGTACACCCAGCAGTACGGGACCCAGGAAACCCACACGATTCTGGGGTATCCCACCTACTTCCTCACCCTCATCGCAACGTGGAAACTGCTGGGCAGCGCCGCGATTCTGGTTCCCGGCTTCCCGCGATTGAAGGAATGGGCCTACGCCGGAATGTTCTTCAACATGACCGGAGCCTTCATCTCGCACCTGGTCGAGCGCGATTACGGCGCCGCCGGCATGCATCTGACCGTCACCGCCGGCATCGTGGCGCTTGTCCTCGCGTCCTGGGCGTTGCGGCCCGCGGACCGCATACTCCCGCGTCGATAGGACCGGCCGCCGCCGATGAGTTTGCGCCTCCCGACCCGTCTCCACTCGTATGACGCAAGTTCTGTGGCACATCACGATGTCGGTGGACGGGTTCATCGCACCGGAGGACGACTCCACCGGGTGGATGTTCGGGCACGGCGCGGCGGGCCCGCTCGGGGTGGAGGCGATGCGGCGGACCGGGGCCGTCTTGTCCGGGCGACGCGGATACGACCTGGGCAACAAGCCCGGGACCGGCGATCGGAAACTGTACGGCGGCATGTGGTCCGGGCCGATATTCGTGCTCACCCATCGGCCCGGGGAGGTGCCGCACGATCCCGATGTCACCTTCCTGTCCTGCGGAATCGCGGAGGCGGTCGCCACGGCGAAAGCCGCAGCGGGGGAGGGCGACCTCGGGATTTTCGGCGCGAATCTGGCCCGGCAATGCCTCGCAGCCGGGCTCGTGGACGAGATCGTCATGCACGTCGTGCCGATCCTGCTCGGTAGCGGAGTGCGACTGTTCCAAGGCGCAGCGCCGGTTCGGCTGCGCAAGCTGCACTGCGACGACTCCGGCCAGATCACCGATCTCCGATTCCAGGTCGAGCCCGCCGATTAACGCCGACGCCGCGCTGCCGGATCTGAGTTACGGTGATCGGCGGGCACGACGTGGTCGGAGGTAGGCAGGCTGTGGGGCGGACACTCGCGCAGGGGCAGGTTTTCGCGGGGTACACCGTTGAACGGCTGCTCGGGGTGGGCGGAATGGGGGAGGTCTATCTCGCGAAGGACAAGGATCTGCCACGCTCGGTGGCCTTGAAGCTCTTGGCTTCCGGCAAGGCCGACGACCCCGAGGTGCGGGCGCGCTTCCTGCGGGAGGCCGATACCGCTGCGCGGCTGTCGCATCCGAACATCGTCGCGGTGTACGCGCGCGGCAATGACGACCACCGCCTCTGGATGGCCATGCAGTACGTCGAGGGCACCGATGTGTCGGCGATCCTGCGGGAGGGCCCGGTCCGGCCCGACCACGCGGTGCGCATCATCGGGGAGACCGCGCGGGCACTGGACCACGCGCACCGCGGCGGCGTGCTGCACCGGGATGTGAAACCGGCCAATATCCTGCTGGCCTGGGGCCCGGATCAACGGGTGTACCTGGCGGACTTCGGCATTGCGAAGGCCGTCGACCAGACCGGCGCGCTGACCCGGACCGGCGAAATGTACGCCAGCTTCCAGTACGCCGCCCCCGAACAGTTCGAACTGCGCAGCGACACCGACCATCGGGCGGACGTCTACGCCCTGGGCTGCACGCTGTTCCACATGCTCACGGGCCGGTTGCCGTATCCGGGCGAGAGCACGGCACAGCTGGTGGCGGCCCACCTCGGCGCCGAGATTCCCCGGCCGAGCCTGGTGCACTCCGGCGTTCCCGCCGCGTTCGACGCGGTCATCGACCGGGCGCTGGCCAAGAACCGGGACCAGCGCTTCGGCAGCTGCGGGGAACTGGCCGCGGCCGCCGAGCAGGCGCTCGCGGCCACAAACGGCCCCTGGGGGCCGGGCTTCCGCCAGGATGGGTCCGCTGAGCAAGGCGCCCTGCCGCCGAATCCCGCTGTGGCGCAGTCCCGGATGGGCTTCGATCCGAGCAAGTTCACCGGCGCGACCACCGAACCCAGCATGCCCACCCAGCCCGCGCCGGTCCCGTACGGTGAGCTGCCGCCCCAGCTCAATGCGCAACGCCTCCGGTTCGCGGCGCCGCAGACCCAGATCAATCCTCAGCAGGTCCTGCTCACCGCACCGCCACCGCAGTACGTCCCGGCCGGCAGCGGCCCGCATCCCGCCGACGCCACCCCTGCCCCACCCGCCGCGCCGCGCCGCCACGTCCGCATGGTTCTCCTCGGCGCGTTCCTGGCCGCCCTCCTGCTCGCCGGCGGGCTGGGCGTCGGATTCGGAACGGGCGCAATCCATTTCGGTGGCGGAGGCGGCCGCTCCATCTCCCAGCCGCCGGTAGCCGGTGACGCCTCCCAGGCCGCGGCCACCAAGGCCGCCTGCGACTACGCCGAACTCATGACCACCTACGACTACAGCAATGGCGACGACTGGCAGTCGAAGGTGATCGCGGGCGCGACCGGCACCTGGAAATCCGAGGCCCAGACGCTACTGCCGACCATCCGCGTGCTGCTGGAGTCGGATTCCGAGCACACCCGCGCCGCCGACGCGGCCTGCACGGTGACCTCGGGCAGCAATACTCATTACGATCTGGCCGTGGACGTCACCCAGATCAACTCCACCCAGGGCAAGGCCGACACCACCAATCGCCAGAAGATCACCCTGTCCATGGACTACGTGGACGGCAAGTGGCTGTGCAGCAATCTGGTGAGCCCCCTGTTCCCCAGCTGACCGGACGGTGCTGCCGCGCCGATGATCCTGTCACTGAAACGATTTCGCGTTCCGGGACCCCGCACCGTATGGCGCGAAGCACTGGACGTGCGATAGATTCGCTGCGGATTCGTGCTCGGACCGGGCGTCGGAAGGAATCGAGCGTGGGGAACTCTGGCGCGGGGGATGGTGCCGGGAAAATAAGGGTGCTCGTCGACAATGGCGAGTACTGGTTACGCAATCGCGGCGACATCGCCATGATGGTGATGACCGTCGAACGCCTACGGGAACACTGGCCGCACGCCCGCATCGGCATGCTCACCGACGAACCCCACATTCTGCGCGGCGTGCTGCCGCAGGCCGAACCCGTGCCGGCCCACACCGGCGGGCACTGGGGCCGAGACGGTATCGCGGGCCGGCTGGAGGAGGCCGCCGGGGTCCACCTGCTCGGCCCCGCCGCCATGCGCTGGCGCTCCGCCACCGAGGTGCCCAAACACTATCTGCGGGGCGCCAAGAACTGGGCGCGCAAGGAGGTCCACGCCCTCACCACGGGTGACCGGGAACCCGAACCCGCCGGCCCGCCCGACCTGCCGCCGGTGCCCGCCGCCCTCGCCGACGCGGACCTGGTCATCGCCCAGGGCGGCGGCTACATGACCGATGTCGACCTCTACCAGGCCCATCGCACCCTCAACCTGCTGGAAGCCGCACAGCGCCAAGGCATTCCGAACGTCATGATCGGCCAGGGCCTGGGCCCCATGCGCGATGCGCACCTGCTGCGCCGCGCGGCCGAGGTGCTGCCGGGCGCCGACCTCATCGCGCTGCGTGAGGGCCGGCGCGGCCCCAAGCTGCTGGCCGAACTCGGCGTCGCCGCCGAGAAGATCGTGGTCACCGGCGACGACGCGGTGGAGTTCGCCTACCGTCTGCGGCGGCCCGGCATCGGCACCGATCTCGGTCTGTGCCTGCGCATTTCGGATTATTCCAAGGTGAGCGACTCGGCCCGCGACACCCTCGGCGTGGTGGTGCGCCGCGAGGCCGCCGAGCTGAACACCGCGCTGGCCCCGCTCATCATCTCCGAATACGACGACGAGGACCGTCGTCACACCCTGCCGCTGCTCACGGGCGCGGCGAGCACCCGGCCCGTCATCGGGCGCGCGGGCACCGCGCAGGACGTGGCGCGTCAGGTCTCGCGCTGCCGGGTGCTGGTGACCAGCGCCTACCACCTCGCGGTTTTCGCACTTTCCCAGGGCATTCCGGCCGTGGCTGTAACGGCGTCGCAGTACTACGACGACAAATTCTATGGGTTGGCCGACATGTTCGGCGCGGGCGCGGCCGGGGCCGGTCTGCGGATCGTGCACCTGGACGTGGACAACCTCGACGCCGAACTGTCACGTGCGATTCGCCAGTTGTGGGAATCCGCACCGGAACTGCGGGATACGTTGCAGCAGAGGGCAGTTGAACAGATCGACGCCGGCCGCGCGGGTCTGGATCGGGTGTACGGGCTCGTGGCAGGAGGTGAGGGCGCACCCGGCGAACCAGCCGAACCAGTTCAGGGGGAATGATGAAGAACCTTTCGGTGTGCGTCCCGGCCTACAACTCCGGCCGCACCCTGGAGACGACGCTGCGCTCGATTCTGGACCAGGACACCGATATCGAGGTGCTCGTCCTGGACAATGCCAGTTCCGACGACACCGGCGCCATCGCGAAATCCTTCGACGACCCGCGGGTGCACGTGCACCGCAACGAGGACACCCTGCCCATCGGCGAGAACTGGAACAAGGCCGTCTCGCTGGCCTCGGGCCGTTTCGTGAAGGTGGTCTGCGCCGACGACATCCTGCTGCCCGGCTCTCTCGACAAGCAGCTGGAGATCATGGGCGACAACGGGATCGCCATCTGCTCGTCCAAATTCCAGGTCATCGACGAGCACGGCGCGGTCGAGGAAACCGACCTGGGCCTGCCGAACCTGCTGGGTCGCCGCAACGCCCGCGCCCTCATGCGGACCATCGTGCACCGCGGCCCCGCCGACTTCGGCCCCACCGCGGCGGCGATCTTCCGCCGTCAGGACTTCGACCGGGTGGGCGGCTTCCGCGGCGATCTGGTCTTCCCGATGGACGTGGATCTCTTCGCTCGCGTGTGCGCCTTCGGCGACTTCTACGGCATGCCGGAAATCCTGGCCGCCTGGCGCAATTCGAGTTTCAACCTGTGCAGCCGGACCTCGACGGTCAGCAAGCTGACCGAGATGCTGCGCTTCCATCACCGCCTGGGCGCGGAGTATCCGCAGTACGTCGGCCGCGGCGCGGTCCTCGGCGGCGACTGGCGGCTGGCGCGCGCCGCCGCCGAGCGGGTGCGGGTCCGGACGGTCGCGACCGCACTGCGCCGCCCGGACCTGCTGCACTGACCGCCGCTAGATGCTCGACAGCGGCCCGTAGGCGACAACGGTATCGCCGCTGCTGCTCACCAGCCGCACGAACGGCCGGATGGTGGTGGTGCCCAGCACCCCGGACACGGTGCCGTGGAAGCCGGACATGGTGATGCAGCCCTCGGTGCCGGACACATCGCCGCCGGCGGCGTCCACCGACTGGATGCCCGGGCCGAAGCCGACGTCGAGGGTCACACCCAGCGTCGGAATCAGGTTGAAGACATCGGCTTTGGGGTCATTGCCGATCTCCAGCTCGAGGCCGGGAGTCTGGTACTGGAATTCGAGCTTGCCCGACAGCGTGGCCGGATAGCCGACCTGGTAGCCGAGGGCGATGTGGCCGGTCCACGGGTCGCCGGCCGGGAGGTCGACCTTGAAGCAGGCCTTGCCGCTGTGGAACCACTCCCGGGTGAGCGGGTTGCCGTCCAGCGGCGGCACGAAATCGATCTTGGTATCGGCGGAGATGGCCTGGACCGTCCGACCATGCTGGTCGACGATCGAATTGGCGGCGTCGACGGCGGCCGACGAGGCGCCGCCGCTCAGAACCAGGCTGATGGTGCCCGCTACCGCGACGGTCGCGGTGCGAGAGAGCGCAGTCGTGTTGTTGCGCATGATGAATCCCATTCCCTCATCAGGTGTTGCTGCGTATTGCCTACGCGTGATTGATGATTCCCCAGTACTACGGGGCGTGTGACGACGTCCCCCGTCCCTTCGGTCGATGATCGACCCCCACGCTGAGACTAACCCACTCGATTACCCTGCATGTGGCCGCAATCCGATGATCGGTATTACAGGCCGACGTGGTACGTGCCCGGCGGTCATGCGCGTGCCGGACGAGATTTGCTGGCTTTCATCGTGATTCGGTCACGTCGGTCACCCACTTCCCCTGAAGTTCAGGCCACCGGGACGAAACCTCCGGCAACAGATCGGGCAGCGTCAGGAGAACCCGATCCGGTTGCGCCGCAACGAGTTCCGCCGGACACAGGATCGGGATGTCGGTACCCGGCATGCGGCGGCCCTGCTTGCCCGGGGAGGCGTCGGCCACCCCGGCCAGCAGTCCGCGATGCGCGCCCGCCAGATGCAGCAGCGCGACCGCGCGCGAGGCCGCCCCGTACGCATAAATGGTTCTTCCGGAGGCGGTTTCGGCCTCCAGCCAGGCGCGCAGGGCCCGCGCCTGCCGGTCGGCGGCGCGCTGGAGCCCGCGCACCACCACCGGGTCCGCCACCGCCGCCTCCGCGGCGCGGATCCGCGCAATGGCGGGGTCGGGGACGGCGGGCGCGTGCACCGCCGCCACCAGCACCGTGCCGCCGTAGAGCGGGAACTCCCACGCGGTCACCGCCACCAGCCCGGCCGGGTGCAGCAGGCCCTGTAGCGAAGCCATCGTGTAGTAGGCGAAATGCCCGTGCCGCAACGCATTCCACTGTCCCTGGCGCACGATGGCGTGCAAGGAGTGGAACTGCAGCAGCAGCACCCCGCCCGGCGCGGTGGCCGCCGCGCGCTGCGCGAAGGCGACCCGCTGATCGGGCTCGTGCATGATGCCGAAGCAGTCGATCACCACATCGGCGGGCCGATCGGTGACCCGGTACCCGCGCTCGGTCAGCAGCGGCAGCCAGCTGCCGCCGTGCGGGCTGCCGAACTCCCGCACCGTCCCGCCGCCGGGCAGCCGGCCCGCCGCGGCCACCCGGTCCACCGCGTCCGCCGCCTGATCCCGCAGCGCCTGCGGCTCCACGCCACGCGGCTCGGCGGTGACGGTGTCGTCCTCGGCCAGCTGTGCCAGCCCGCACCTGGTGCACAGGTCCATGGCCAGCGGATGCGCCGCCTCGGCCGCCAGGCCACTTCCTTCGCAATGCGGGCCCGCCGAGGCGAGACTCGGAAAGTCGTCTGCCGCAGGCATTTTCCCGAGATCCAGCACCCGGGCCAGCGGTCCCAGGCCGCAGCCGCGACACCCGTACCGGGGTTCGTTGCTCATGGCACGATGACCAGGTGCGTATCGAATCGACCGACCTCGCCGACGTCCTGATCCTGATCCCGCAGCCGTTCCGCGACGATCGCGGCCTGTTCACCAGAACCTTCGACGCTGAGGAATTCGACGCCCACCTGGGCACGCCCGGGGTGTCGGCGACGTTCGTACAGGACTCGCAGTCGCGCTCGCACCGGGGTGTCGTGCGCGGTATGCACGGCCGCTCCGGGCGCGGCGAGGCCAAGCTGGTGCGCTGCGCGCACGGCGCGGTGCACGACGTGCTCGTCGACATCCGCCCGGATTCGCCGACCTTCGGCCGCCGGCAGGCATTCCTGCTGGACGACACCGACTTCCGGCACCTCTACGTCCCGCCCGGCTTCCTGCACGGCTTCCAGGCGCTCACCGAGGTGGCCGATGTCTGCTACCGCATCGACCGCCCGCACGACCCGGCCGAGGACGTGGGTGTCGCCTATGACGATCCGGACCTGGCCATCACCTGGCCGCAGCCGGTGACCGTGGTGTCGGAGCGGGACGCGGGCGCGGGCTCGTGGCGCGAGCTGCTCGCCGCCCTTCATCTCATACCTCGGTCCTGATCCGGCGCAGCTCGTCGTCCAGCACCCCGGTCTCCTTCAGCGACTTCAGCCACGCCAGGCGGGTGAAACGCTGGAAGAAGGCCCCGGCGGTGAGCTCGCGCGCGCGGTACTCCCGGTACAGCTCGGCCGCGCCGTCCGGAATGCTCCACTCCGCTTCGAAGCCCAGTTCCTTGCGGGCATAACCGAAGTCGACCCGGTACGAGCGCGGGTCCGCGCCGCTCTCGCCGGTGATGACCAGCGTGGATTCCGGGACCACGTCGACCACCGCCTGCGCGATCTGCGCGACCGTCAGATTATTGGCCTCGGTGCCGACGTTGTAGGCGCGGCAGTGCACGGCCTCGTCGGGCGCCGCCAGGCAGGCGGCGAAGGCACGCGCGATGTCCTGCGCGTGCACCAGCGGCCGCCACGGCGTGCCGTCCGAGAGCACCTTCACCTCACCGGTCAGCACCGCGTACCCGACCAGATTGTTGAGCACGATATCGGCGCGCAGCCGCGGCGAGAACCCGAATGCCGTGGCATTGCGCAGGAATACGGGGGAGAAGCCGGAGTCGGCGATGGCGGCCACATCGTCCTCGACCCGGACCTTGGACTCGGCGTAGGGGGTGAGCGGGCGCAGCGGCGCGTCCTCGGTCACCAGGCCGTCCCCGGCCGCCCCGTACACCGAACACGTGGACGCGTAGAGGAATCGGCGCACCCCGGCGTCCTTGGCCAGCCGCGCCAGCCGGACCGACGCGTGATGGTTGATGTCGTAGGTGATCCGGGGCGCCAGCGCGCCCAGCGGATCGTTCGACAGCGCCGCCAGATGCACCACGGCGTCGAAACCGGCGAGCTGATCGGCGGTCACATCGCGCAGATCCACCGCGAGGGCGGGCGGCGCGGGCGGTGCCTCGCCCAGGACACACTCCGCGAAAAGCCCGCTGTCCAGCCCTGTCACCTCATGGCCGGCCTGCTGTAGCAACGGCACCATGACGGTACCCAGATACCCCTGATGCCCGGTGACGAGCACGCGCATGACTATGCACCTCCGAAAGTGATGGTGGCCTTCTCGAGCAGAAACGCCTCGGCGTGCTGGGTGCGGCACTGCACCCCGCGCAGCCGGGACAGGGCCAGGAAGGACTGCTCATCGAACCAGTCCCGATTGCGCTGTGAGGGATAGTGTTTCATCAACAGCGTGGCTTTGCGCTCCGCGCAGCCCGCGGGCAGCGGATGGAACACCGCCGGCTGCGGGGTGTCGTTCTCCCACTTGAGGATCTCGTAGCCCAGGATCAGGTGGTCGCGGAACTCGGTGGGCGCCAGCTCGGCCAGCAGCCGGTGGTCCTGATGGGCGTCCCCCCGCTGCGGCGCGAACACCACCTGGGCCGCGCTGTCGCGGCGCAGCGCGCCCACCGCGTCCTTGACCCGCGCCCAGTGCGCGGGTGCGTAACCGTCCGGCACGTCCAGGATTCGCAGCTCCAGATCCGCGCCGGGACAGAAGGATTCGAGCGCGGCCCGCTCCTCCTCGGCGCGCTCGGTGCCGGCACCGGTGAGCACCAGCGCCCGCACCCGCAGGCCCGGCACGGCCTCGGCCAGTGTCAGCAGCGTCCCGCCCAGCCCGATGGCGAGATCGTCGCAATGCGCCGCCAGCAGCGCGATCTCGGTGATCGCGCCGGTGTCGAGTCGGATCATGCGCTGCGCTGCTCCCACACCATCCACGGGCGGTCACCCTGCAGATAGCCGGTGTCCAGCTCGGCGCGCTCCTTGAAGGTGTCGGCGGGCTTCCAGAACCCGTGATGCTGATAGCCGAACATCCGGCCCTGCGCGGCCAGTGCGCCGCAGGCGTCCTCCACCAGATCCCCGCCGGGCGGCAGATGCTCGAAGATCTCCTGCGTCAGCACGAAATAGCCGCCGTTCTCCCAGATCGGCAGCTGCGAAACCGGGGTGATGTTCTTGACCTCCCCGGCCGAGTTCACGTCCACGCAGTGGAAGGAGGACTGCGGCGGCACGATCATCATGGAGGCCGCGGCCCCGGAATGCTGGAACTGGGTGATCATCTCGTCCAGTGGGGCGTCGGTGAGCACGTCGGCGTAGTTGGCCAGGAAGTACCGCTCGCCCGAGAGATGATCACGCACCCGGCGCAGCCGCTCACCGATGGGCGACTCCACTCCGGTGTCGACGAAGGTGATGGTCCAGTCGCTGATATCGGACTGCAGCAGCTCCACTTTGCCGCCGCGGATGACGAAGTCGTTGGACACCGACTCCTGGTAGGTGAGGAAGAAGTTCTTGATGTGCGCGGCGCCGTAGCCCAGGCACAGTACGAAGTCCTTGTGCCCGAAGTGCGCGTAGTAGCGCATGACATGCCAGATCAGCGGGCGCGGGCCCACCATCTGCATCGGTTTGGGGATCACGTCCTCGGTGCCGTTGCGCATCCGCATGCCGTAACCGCCGCAGAACAGTACGACCTTCACTTCGCTTGCCTTTCTGCATGAGTGGATGCGGCGGCGTCGTCGAGCGTCGCATGATGAATGTGGGGGAGCGGGTAGACGATCTCGCCACCCCAATCGGTGATGTGGCGCAGCTGCGCGGTGATCTCCCGTTCCAGGTTCCAGGGCAGCACCAGCACCACATCGGGGCGGTCGGCGTCGATCCGCTCCGGTTCGTGTATCGGGATGCGGGTGCCGGGTGTGAACCGTCCGTGTTTGTAGGGGTTGCGGTCGACGGTGTACTCGAGCAGGTCGGTGCGGATGCCGCAGTAGTTGAGCAGGGTGTTGCCCTTGCCGGGAGCGCCGTAGCCCACCACGCGCTTGCCGGATGCCTTGGCGTCGAGCAGGAATCGCAGGAGATCCTGGCGCACCCGCTCGGTGTCGGGTCGCAGTTCGAGGTAGCCGGCGACCTCGTGCAGGTCGGCATCGGCCTCCAGTCGCAACACCTCGGCAACCCGTGCGGTGGGGGTGCCGACGCCCTCGGGACGGGCCCACACGCGCAGCGAACCGCCATGTGTGCCAATCAGTTCGCAGTCGACCACGGCCAGGCCGGCGGTGGCCAGGGCCCGCTGGGCCGACAGCAGCGTGTAGTACTGGAAGTGCTCGTGATAGATGGTGTCGAACTGGGCCAGCGCCACCAGGTTGAGCGCGTGGTGCACCTCGATGGACAGCCAGCCGTCGTCGGCCATGAGCGCACGCAGTGACCTGGTGAAACCCAGCAGGTCGGGGATATGAGCGTAGACATTGTTGGCCACCACCAGATTTGCCGGTCCGCGTTCGGCGCGCACCCGGGCGGCCAGCTCCTCGTCGAGGAAGGCGGTCTCGGTGGGTACGCCCTTGTCGCGTGCTGCCGCACCGACATTCACCGACGGCTCGATTCCCAGGCACGGGATACCGGCGGCCACGGCGTGCTGCAGGAGATAACCGTCGTTACTCGCCACCTCAATTATGAAACTGTTATCGGTCAGATTTAGCTGTGTGATTGCCTGATCGACGAATAATTTTGCATGCCGAACCCAGCTGTCCGAAAATGACGAATAGTAGGCATATTCCGTGAATGTTTCCTCCGGAGTGATGAGCGCCGGAATCTGCAGCAGCAGGCAGTTTTCGCACAGCCTCAGGTGCAGCGGATATGTCGGTTCGCACAGGTCCAGTTCGTCGGCGGTGAGGAATTTTTCACACGGTGGTGTGGCGCCCAGATCAAGAACGCTGCGCAGTCGATCGGAATGGCAAAGACGGCATTGCACGAAGTTCCCCACCTTTCACCGAGTTCGGGCTGCCCGCGCAGCGCCGGATGATCTGTGGTCGGCTCGGTCCGGCCTTACGTTACAACAGGATTGCGTGATGTTCGGGCGCCCGGCGAGTGGCCGACGGTGCCAAAGCAACTGGATTTCTGCGACCCGCAGAACCAGGCGTCCGGTCGGCAAACGCTCGAGCCTTGCAGTGCAAGGGTTTCGACCAGCTCACACGGTGGATCTTGCGTAGTTCAACCTGCGATTTTGCGAATAGGGGAAATTAGGGGGAGGGGGGCGGGAAACCGGTCGTCACGAATCCCGTTACTTTTCGGAAACGTTGGGGCCCTATGGGTTACATCCTGCGCGCTACCGTGGTTGTGTAACATTCGGCATCTGGCCACCGAAAGACTCGGCGGCCACATCGGTTGTCATGGTCCTGAAAGCCCTGGGAAACCGGCGTCGGCCGGTCGTGGAACTGATCAGCGGGGATCGGAACCGAGTTCTCCCGTGGGGGAGGTGCGTTCGTTTCATGAGTTACGAAATTTCTGCCGGTCGCGCTGTGCGCGCGCCTCGGCCTCCACGTCCCGAGCCGCGCTCGGATCGTGAACGCTGGCAAGCGGATTACGCGCGTCGGCTGTTTATTAGTGACTTGATCGTTTTAGTACTATCCATCGGATTTGCCCAATGGATTCGCTTCGGCGGCGCGGGGGCCGAGCCGCCGCTGGCCTCCCAGCTACCGCTGGAAGTTCGCTACACCATGGTGTCGGTCGTGCTGGCACTGGCGTGGTCGATCACGCTGACTCTCAGCGCCACCCGGTCACCGCGCGTAATCGGCAGTGGCACAGAGGAATACCGGCGTGTGGTGGCCGCTTCCCTGAAGCTGTTCGGCGGGATAGCCATTGTGTCGCTGCTGCTTCGGGTCGACATCGCTCGCGGCTATCTCGCCATCGCCCTGCCGCTCGGCATGATCGGGCTCATGGTGGAGCGGCGGATCTGGCGGCGCTGGGTGGCCGGGCGCCGCGCCCGCGGCCACTACCGCACCGCCATGTTGGTGGTCGGCAGCCCGGAGGCGGCGCGGGCCATGCTCGCGGCCTTCTCCCGCGACCGTGACTCCGGATACCAGGTGATCGGGGTGTGCACCCGGGACGAGGGAGCGCTCGCGGACGCCGCGCTGGAGGTGGGCGGACGGGAGATCCCGGTTGTCGCAAGCGATCACGCCGTGATCGAGGCGGTCCGGCGGACGGGTGCCGACACCGTCGCGGTCACCGCCACCGACAACCTCGGCCCGGCCGACTTCCGCCGGATGGCCTGGGAGCTGGACGAATTGGGCGCCGAACTGATCGTGACACCGGGCCTGGTGGACATCGCCGGCACCCGGCTCACCCACCGGGTGGTCGCCTCCATGCCCATGCTGCACGTGGAGAAGCCGCAGTACGACCGCGCGAAGTCGATTCGCAAGGGCGTGTTCGACTTCTGCTTCGCCTGCGCCGCCGTGCTGGCCATCGCTCCGGCACTGGCCGTCATCGCGGTCGCGGTGAAGGTCACCAGTCGCGGTCCGGTCTTCTATCTCTCCGAGCGGATCGGCCGGGACGGGCGGCCCTTCCGGATGATCAAGTTCCGCAGCATGTACGCCGACGCCGAGGCGCACATCAACGTGCTCATCGAGAGCAACGGCGGCAACCCGCTGTTCTTCAAGGTTCGCGACGATCCTCGGGTGACCGCGGTCGGCAAGGTCATCCGCAAATACTCGCTCGACGAGCTCCCGCAGTTCTTCAACGTGCTGCGCGGCGAGATGAGCATCGTCGGCCCGCGTCCGCAGGTCCAGCGCGAGGTCGATTCCTACGACGGCGTCATGCGCCGCCGCCTGCTGGTGAAACCCGGCGTCACCGGTCTCTGGCAGGTCAGCGGCCGCTCGGATCTGACCCCCGAAGACGCCATGCGTCTCGATCTGTCCTACGTGGAGAACTGGTCCATGGTCCTGGATCTGCTCCTGATCGCCAAGACCATCGGCGCGGTGACCAGGGGCGAGGGCGCATACTGACCGTCAATTCCGAAACCGTCGCGCCCGCTGCGTTCCTCGCAGCGGGCGCGTCTGGTTTCCGGAGGCGGCGGAATCTAGTGAACGGGTTTTAGTAAAAGGTGTTCACAAACCCTGCTGTGGTGTGGTTCACTCGGTGGCGAACGTGTTCCAAAGGAGGTTCCGTGTCCGCGCCGTCCATCCCCACCGGTTTCGACTTCACCGACCCCGACCTGCTCGCGCAGCGTCTGCCGGTCGAAGAGTTCGCCGCACTCCGCAAGCAGGCCAAGCCCTTCTGGGTGCCGCAGGCCAATGGCCTCACCGGCTTCGACGATGGCGGCTACTGGGCCATCTCCCAGATGGATGACATCAAGGAGATCTCCAAGAGCCCGGAGACCTTCTCCAACGAGGAGAACACCGCGGTCATCCGCTTCTACGGCGACATCGCCCGCGAAGAGATCGAGGTGCAGCGCTACCTGCTGCTGAACATGGACCCGCCGCGCCACACCAAGCTGCGCCGGATCATCTCCAAGGGCTTCACCCCGCGCGCCATCGAGTCGCTGCGCAACGCGCTGCGCGAGCGCGCCGAGCGAATCGTGCACGAGGCCAAGAAGAACGGCTCCGGCAACTTCGTCGAGCAGGTCGCGTGCGAGCTGCCGCTGCAGGCCATCGCCGAGCTCATCGGCATCCCGCAGGAAGACCGCGGCAAGATCTTCGACTGGTCCAACCAGATGATCGGCTACGACGATCCGGAGTTCAACGGTGACCACAAGGTCGCCACCGCCGAGGTCATGGGCTACTCCTGGAACCTGGCCGAGCAGCGCCGCGCCTGCCCGATGGACGACATCGCCTCCACCCTGCTGCAGGCCGACATCGACGGCGAGTCGCTGGCGTCGGACGAGTTCGCCTGGTTCGTGATCCTGCTGTCGGTCGCCGGCAACGAGACCACCCGCAACGCCACCACGCACGGTATGAAAGCGTTCGTGGACAATCCGGACCAGTGGGAGCTCTACAAGGAACAGCGTCCGCGTACCGCTCCGGACGAGATCGTGCGCTGGGCCACCCCGGTCATCGCCTTCCAGCGCACCGCCATCGAGGACGTCGAGCTCAGCGGCCAGCTGATCCAGAAGGGCCAGCGCGTCGGCATGTTCTACAGCGCGGCCAACTTCGACGAGAACTACTTCGAAGACCCGTACAAGTTCAACGTGCTGCGCAACCCCAACCCGCACGTCGGCTTCGGCGGCACCGGCACCCACTACTGCGTGGGCGCGAATCTGGCTCGCCTGCAGCTGGATCTGATCTTCAACGCGATCGCCGACGTGATGCCGAACCTGCACCAGATCTCCGAGCCGGTGCGCCTGCGCTCGGGCTGGCTCAACGGCATCAAGAGCTGGGAAGTCGCGTACGAATGAGCGTCCGGGCCCCGAGGAGGTAGTGTGCGTAACCCGGTAGGGGCCCCGTTCTTTCGACCTGTGGAGTCAGCATGAGTGAACCTCGCCGACGTGGCCGGATGCCGGCGGTCAGCGACGCCGACATCCGGCGCGTCGCGCGGTCACTGCTGGTCGACCAAGGGCCCGACGCGATCACGCTGCGGGCCATCGCGCGGGAGCTGGGCATCACCGCTCCCGCGCTCTACCGGTACTACGAATCCCGCGACGACCTCGTCGCCGCCGTCCGTACCGACGTATGTGCCGATCTGGCAAAGGATCTGGAAGCCGCCGTCGAGGGCCTCCCCGACGACGCGGGCGTCCGCTTCTTCGCCATCTGCCGCGGCTTCCGACGCTGGGCGCTCACCCACTCCCGCGAATTCACCCTGGTCTTCGCCTCCCCGGTGACCGCCGGAATCACCAGCGCCATGCAGCAATTCGGCGAACCCGTCGGCCGCATCTTCCTCGGCGCCGCCGGCCGCCTCCTCACCGACTACGCCGTCGTGACCCCACCGCTGGAACTCATCCCCCCGGAACTCCGCGACGACCTCATCAAGTTCCAAACTGAACTCCTCAGCGTCCTCGCCGATTCCGGCCAGAAGTTCCCCGCCGAAAAACTGGACCTCGGCGTCAGCTACGTCATGATCCAGTTCTGGGCCCGCCTCTACGGCCACGTCACCCTCGAGGTCTTCGGCAACTACCCCATCCAGATCTCCCACCCCGACGTCCTCTTCGACTCCACCCTCGCCGACATCGGCCGAGGCATCGGACTCGTCGCCGACTGATCAGCCCACTTTCTGCTGGACGCGGCGCATGAAGCGTTCGCAGTCGTCATCGGGTGATGGTCCGGCGTCGACGAATCCGTGGCGGAGATACAGCGCGATCGCACTGTCGTTGCCGGACTTGACCGAGAGCACGACGTCGCGCCGGCCCGCCCAGTCCACTACCGCGCGCACGGCCGCATCACCCACGCCGCGGCCGCGAGCCGACTCGGCGACCCACAGCGAGATCAGTTCTGCCGCTTCGTCGTTTCGGATGTAGGCGCCCGCCATCCCCGCGGGCATGCCGTCCAGGCGCACGATGAAGTTGAGGGGGACGTCGGTCAGGCGGGCGCGCCAGCGCTGTTCGGTGTCGCCGGGTCCGCTCCACTCCGCGAGGGTCGAACCGAAGGCCGCCGCCGATTCGGTGAGGGCCCGCAGCCGGAGTTCGCGCCACAGAGGCCAATCGTCGGGGCGGAGTGCCTGGATCTCGATCATCGGTATCGGGTCCTGAGATGAATCAGCTTCGGGCGTCGGCCAATTCGGTGCGGCGTAGGTGCGCGGGTTCGTCGCGCAGCACGGGTTCGCTCAGGCCGATGCGTTGCTGGATGCGCTTCATCCAGGCCGGCGCCCACCAGACACGGTCACCCAGGAGCTTCATGGCAGCGGGAACCAGGAGCATACGCAGGACAGTGGCGTCGATGATCAGGGCGGCGATCATGCCGTAGGCGATGTACTGCATGAGGACCAGGTCGGAGAAGGCGAAGGCGCCGGTGACCACCAGCAGGATCAGGGCGGCAGCGGTGATGATGCGGCCGGTCTGGGCGGTGCCGGAGCGGATGGCCTCCTCGGTGGTCGCGCCGCGCGCGCGGGCTTCGACCATGCGGGACACCAGGAAAACCTCGTAGTCGGTGGAGAGGCCGTAGATGATGGCGATGATCAGGAACAGGATGTTCGCCTGAATCGGCTGGGGGGTGAAGTTCAGCAGGGTCGCGCCGTGGCCCTCGGTGAAGATCCAGGTCAGGATGCCGAGTGTGGACCCCAGGCCGAGCGCGCTCATGAAGGCGGCTTTCAGCGGGAGCACCAGGGATCCGAAGGTGAGGAACATCAGGAGCGTGGTGAACGCCAGGACCAGCAGGATCATCAGCGGCAGCCGTTTCAGCAGCGCGGCGATCGCGTCGTGCTGCACCGTCGGCACGCCGCCGACCAGCACGGTCATATCGTCGGGGACCGGCAGTGCCCGCAGATAGTCGATGGTCTTGTCGTACTTGGTGGAATCGATCAGATAGGCCTGGGTGCGATAGACATTCGGCTGCGTCTGGGAGCGGGTCGGAATCTCGAAACCGGTCGAGAGCCCGGTGGTGACCAGCCCGGGAGCGCGGCTCGCCTGTTCGATGAAGGGGCCCACCTCGGTGCTGTCACTGGCGGTGATGAGCAACTCGATCGGGTCGGGCTTGCGGAGCGGGAAATAGGTGTCGATCTGCTGCTGGGCGACACGAGTCGTATTGTCCGGCGGCAGATATTTCTCACTGAAGCCGCCGAAGGCGATATTGCGGACCGGCACGATCAGCACCAGCAATCCGAGGATCAGGACCGCGGTGATCTCGCGGGGATGCCGCATCACCCAGCTGGTGGACCGGCCCCAGAAGCCCTCCTCCACCTCTTGCGCCGAATCGGTACGGCGGAATCGCTTGATGCCCAGGGCATTCACCCAGGGCCCGAGGATCGCCAGCATGGCGGGCAGAATCGTGACGGCCGTCAGCGCCGCCAGGGTGACGGTGGCGATCGCGCCGTACGCGATGGACTTGAGGAAACCCTGCGGGAACAACAGCATGCCGCCCAGGCTGGCGACGATCATGGTGGCCGAGAACAACACCGTGCGGCCCGCGGTCATCACCGCGCGCCGCACTGCGGCGGGCGTGTCGTATCCGGCGGCCACCTCCTCGCGGAACCGGCTCACGATGAACAATGCGTAGTCGATGGCCAGGCCCAGGCCGATCATCGAAACGACCGGCGCCACGAAGGAATTCACCTCGGTCACATTGGTGATCGCCCGGACGATGCCGTTCGCACCCAGAATCGTCAGCACGCCCATCAGGAGCGGCAGCGCCGCGGCGACCACGCCGCCGAAGATGAAGAACAACAACACCGCGACCGCCGGAATGGCCAGCAGTTCCATGCGATGGGTATCGGCCGAAATGGTGTCGGTCAGGGCGGTCGAGACCGGCTGCAGGCCACCGACGTACACCTTGATACCCGGAATCGAGAACGCGTCCTTCACGGTCGTGGCGGCATTGTCCTTCAGCGCGACGGAGGCGACCGCGCGGGTCCGGTCCTTGGTGGCGAAGGCCGCGGAGGAACCCCGGATGGCGGAAACCTCGGGCCAATACGTGGCGTACACGCCGGCGATGTCGTTCGGAAAACGCTGGGTGAGCCCGTTGAGGCTGTCCACGATCGACTGACTCACGTCCGGATCGTCGACGGTCTTCCCGTCGGGCGCCTGATAGAGCACGATCACATCGGCGGCGTGGTTCGGCCCGAACGCATTGGCGGCCAGCACCGCCGCCTGCGCGGACTCCGAGTTCGGATCGTCCAGACCGCCCGCGCTGAGCCGGCTCTCGAAGCCCCAGGCGTAGCCGCCGAGACCGAGCAGGGCGGCCGCCACGATGCCCAGAACGAGAAAACGGTGGTTGGCTACGAGTTTTCCCCATAGCGCGAAGACATCGCGGTCACGCGGGCCTCTCGTGGTCATACTGCACGGTAGCAGTCAAGATCACGAGGAGTGAAAATCGTTGTATCAGAATACAATAAGTGAATTCCGGAACGTGATTTAGCGATAGAAAACAAGTATGGATCGTGGTGAAAAGGCCATGTCGGATCGCCGGGCTGTGATCACCCGGAGCTGAGCCGTGGCCGGCGCAGCGAGCCCATACGCTTCACGATCCGGGGCCGGCGCAGATCGCGGGCCATCCACTCGCCCAGGGTCACACCGGCCGCCAGGGCCAGGCCGACGGCGAACGCACCGAACAATTGGTTGAGCCCGACGATCAATTCGTCATTGAGCAGCGCGTAGAGACCGCGATAGACGCGCAGACCGGGAAGCAGGGGAGTGATGCCCGCGACCGCCACCACCAACGGGGGAGTCAGGGCGCGCCGCGCCACCAGACCACCGGCCAGACCCACCACCGTGGCCGCCACACCCGACGACACGATCGGGCCGAATCCGAAGCGCTGGACCAGCAGATAGACGATCGTGGCCGCCGCACCGCTGACCGCCGCCGCCGCGACGGCGCGCCGCTCCGCATAACAGGCGAGGGCGAAGGCCGCCGAGGTGAGCGCGCCCGCGAACAGCTTCAGGGGCAGATTGGTCAGATCGCGGGTCGAGGTCATATCGGCGATCGGAACCGTCGCCCCGAACACCTCCGCCACCCGCAGCGTGAACGCGATACCGGCGATGATGCCGCCGGTCATCATGATCACTTCCAGCATGCGCGCCGACGCCGTGATCGGCGCGCCGGTGATGGCGTCCTCGACCGCGCCGACCAGCTGTAAACCGGCCAGCAGCACCGTGATTCCGGCGGCGATGATGAGCGCGGGGTCCAGATGCAGGCTCTCGGCGAAGGTGGAGACCAGGACCGCGGGCACAGCGGCGATGATGCCGCCCACCATGTGCTGGAAGAAGAACGGCAGACCACGCCGATTCAGGATCCGGTTGGTGCGATCGATCATGGTGGTGGCGGCGAAGCTCAGCAGGGCGATCAGCAGGCCGCCATTGAGCAGCAGCGCCACCGCCGCGGCCATGACCGCCCAGCCGACCGTCGCGAGCCACCGCGGGTAGGGGTGCGGCGCGGAAGTGATCTCGTCCAGCGCCGCCAGCGCCTCCTGCGGCGGCACCAGTTCCCGGCGGATGCGGCGGGTCAGCCGATCGGCCGCCGCGAGGCGGGTGAAGTCGAGTGACCGGTAATGCACGACGCGCATGGTGCTGTACGGCGGCAGCCGCGGTCCCCGGTCGGCGGAGATACGAATCGAGTTGTAGGTGACATCGATATCGCACTTGGACAACCCGTAGGTGGAGGCGATGAATTCGATCTGCGTCGTGGTGTCCATGACCGCGGTCCCGGACGCCAGCACCACCTCGCCCACCCGCTCGGCCAGATCCATCACCTCGGTGACCGTCGCGTCGTCGGTGACGTCGATCGGCTGGACCGGAGCGGGCGCCTCGACCACCGCGTCGACGGTCGCGCGGCGGTCCGCGACCAAGCGGTCCACCGCGCCGGTCAGCATCCGACGCCACCGGGCACGCAGCCCGGAAGGCGCCTCCGCCTCGATAGCCACATCGGTGCTCACATACAGAACGTACACGGGTGCGGGAGATCACCAGGTTGAGCAGTTCGATGGCAGTAGTGTTTTCGAGTATGGCGACGAGCGGCGTTTCGATTTCGGAAGAGCTACGCGCGGCACTCGACGGCCCCTGGCGTGACGTGCGCGAACGAGCGCGGGGCGTCCTCGACGACGATCGCCTGTACGGCGACCCCGCCCTCGATATCAAGGCGGCGCGGGCGCGCGTGCTGGACCAGATGCAGCTGGTCGCCTCCTTCGGCTGGGTCGAGGGCGGCTTCCGGCACCCGGACGGCAGCCCGGGTGACCCGGGCGCGGTGGTCACCGCGCTGGAGATGCTGGCCTACACCGACCTGTCGCTGTGGGTGAAAAGCGGTGTGCAGTGGGGTCTTTTCGGCGGCGCGGTCGAAAACCTGGGCACCGAGCGCCACCGCGAGTACATCGACGAACTGATTCCGCTGCGCTTGCTCGGCTGCTTCGCCATGACCGAGACCGGGCACGGCAGCGATGTCGCCAACCTGGAGACCACCGCCACCTACGATCCGGCGGCCCGGGAGTTCGTGGTCCACAGCCCGACCCCCTCGGCCCGCAAGGACTACATCGGCGGCGCGGCCGAACACGCCCGCATGGCAGCGGTTTTCGCGCAGCTGATCACCGGCGGCGAGAGCAAGGGCGTGCACTGCTTCCTGGTGCCCATCCGTGACGAGGCGGGCAGCGACCTGCCCGGGGTGACCACCTCCGACTGTGGTCTCAAGGGCGGCCTGCCGGGCGTCGACAACGGCCGAATCCTGTTCGACCAGGTGCGGATTCCGCGGGAGAACCTGCTCAACCGCTACGCCGACGTCGCACCGGACGGCACCTACAGCTCCGAGATCGAGAACCCCAGCCGCCGCTTCTTCACCACCCTCGGCACTCTCGTGCGCGGCCGGATCAGTGTCGGCGGCGCGGCCTCGGCGGCCACGCGGGTCGCGCTCAGCATCGCCGTCCGCTACGCCGAGCAGCGCCGCCAGTTCGCCGACCCCGACACCGGCGAGGAGACGGTGCTGCTGGACTACCGCAGCCATCAGCGCCGTCTGCTGCCGCTCGTAGCGCGTTCCTACGCACTGGCTTTCGCACAGAACGATCTCGTGCACCGCATGCACCTGGTGCAGACCGGCCAGACCACCGACCCGCGCGCGCAGCGCGCCCTGGAGAACCGCGCCGCCGGACTCAAGGTCGCCCAGACCCGCCACGCCACCCAGGCGATCCAGGAATGCCGCGAAGCCTGCGGCGGCGCAGGCTATCTCACCGAGAACCGGCTGGTCACCCTCAAGGCCGACACCGATGTGTTCACGACCTTCGAAGGGGACAACGTGGTCCTGACCCAGCTGGTAGCCAAGGACTTACTGACCGCCTACGCCGATGAGGTGCGCGACCTCGACGCCCTCGGCTGGGTGCGCTTCGCGGCCACCATGGCGCGCGATGTGGTGCGCGAGCGATCCGGTGTGCGGCAGATGATCCAGCGTCTGCGCGACCGCGGCGACGAATCCGTCGACGAGGCCGACCTGTCCCGGCGGTCGGTCCAGTTGCAACTGTTCGCCGATCGCGAGGACTACATGGTCCGCACCGCCGCGCACCGGCTCCAGGCCCGTGCCAAGGAGACCGGGCCCTTCGAAGCGTTCAACAATGCCCAGGACCACATCCTCGCCGCCGGCAGCGCGCACATCGAGCGGTTGGTGCTGGAGGCCTTCATCGACGGCATCGCGGAGATCGAGGACCCGGACGCGCGCGCCCTCGCCGATTCCGTCTGCGACCTGTACGTCTACTGGACCATCGAGCAGAACCAGGCCTGGTACATCATGCACCGGTTCATGTCCGTGGAGCGGGCCAAGGCGGTGCGCCGCGGCGTCAACGAACTCGTCGATCGGCTGCGGCCGCAGGCGCTCACCCTGATCGACGGACTCGGCGTCCCGGAGGGCATGCTGCGCGCCGCCATGCTCGGCTGACCCCGGTCGCCGTCGCAGCCGAATCCTATTGCCTCCGTGCATCGTTGAGAGATTGCACACGGGGCGGGCCATTTCGACCTGACCACGCGGGCGCAGCACTGGCTGATGGCCCTGTTCACCGCCCACCTGGCCGCGCTGTTGTGGCATGCGATCGGGCTGCGCGACGGGCTGCTGCGGCGCATGCTGCTCGAGCGCCGATCCTGAGGCGCGGGCGGGCCGTCGGTATCGTGCAGCCGTGACTCGATCGACCGCGCCCGCCCCCACCCCGCCGGATCACCGGATACGCCGTGCCGCCCTGCCCGCCATCGTGCTGGCGGGGGTCATCGTCACTGTGCTTGTGCCGCTGTCGTTTCCGGCGGGCGGCGGGCCGACGAGCGCGGATCTGGTGCTGGAGCGCGATATCCACTCGGGGCTGGACGCGCACACGTGGGTGTACCGAGTCCTGGTGTTCCCCAGTAACAGTTATGTGGCCCTGCCGCTGCTGTGCGCCTCCGCGGCGTGGTTCGCCTACCGCCGCCAATGGTGGCAGGCCGGATTCGCCCTGGTGGCCCCCGAGCTGGTGGTGGCCGTCAATACCTTTGCGCTCAAACCGTTCTGGGACCGCAGGCTCGACCACTATCTCGCCTACCCCAGCGGGCACACCGTCCAGCTGGTCGCGGTCGTCACCGCCTTCGCCCTCGTCGCTGAATCCGCCCGCGTGCGGACCGGCACGGTGATCGTGATGGCGGTGGTGCTGCCGGCCGTCATGATCGGCATGGTCGGCTTCGGATACCACCATCCGACCGACGTGCTGGGCGGGACGGCGGCCGCGGTCGCGCTCGTGACCGCCCTTTACCTACCGTTCCGCTACTTCACGGCTACACCGGGTATCGCGCCGTCTAGTACGACGCCGCAACCGCGATGATGAACCACACCACCCACAGCGCGGCCACCACGAAACCGAGCGTCAGCATCACCCGCATGAGCCCGCGGGTCACCTCGATCCGGTCGCTGCGGCGCGGGTAGAGCTTGCGCGGGCTGAACCACGGCTCCGGGATGTTCAGACCGCGTGCCGACGCGTGCTCGCGCTCCAGCCGCGCCTGCTCCTCGGCGAAGGCCTCGGCCTGGGCCTGCTGCGGACCGCCGTGCCACAGCGTCGGATCCACCGGGCCCAGGAAGCCCTCGTTCAGCAGATCCTGCGGTGCGGGCAGATACGGCAGGATGCCCAGACCGCGGAACGCCCAGGCCACGTCATTGGCCGACCACTGCGGCCGCCCGCGCGAGAGCAGGCTGGTGAAGTGGTCGCGCAGCCGCCGCTCGTCGCCCAGCAGCACCTGGAAACTGGGATCGTTCCACAGCTGGGTGACCCGTAGATTCGAGCCGGGCGCCGGCACCACCAGCACGATGCCGTGGATGACGCGCTGCCCGAGTCCCCGCTCGGCCAGCCAGTTCTGCAGCGCGAAGGTGTGATCGCGGGACTTGTCCAGCGGACTGCGCTTGTCGCCGCCCTCGAAGGTGATGATCCGGTCGCCGACCCGCCAGGGGCCGTTGACCGGAATCTCGAGCTCACCGTCCATGCGCTCCGACAGCGCCTCGGCCTCGATCACCACACAGCTGGTCGGCGTCCACACCACCGCGTCGAACGGATGCAGCTTATCGCCGTGGAACAGACTGCAATTGACGGTGGCGACGCCCTTGGGATCGGTGCTGCCCTTCCAGGTTCGCAGCCAATCGATGAGCACCTTCTCGGCGTGGCTGCCGGCGGCGTTCTGCACTCGGACGAGCATCGGCTCTCACCTTCCTCGTCGAATCGATACCGGGAATGGTACGGGCACAACACCCCAAATTACCGCCGGGCACGCCGCCGCGCTCAGTTCGCGGAGAGCTCGTGATCGTTCGGGAACAGGGGCAGTCGCAACGCGCCGGGCGCGAAGTCCGGCACTACCGCGTGCTTGGGCGCGACGGGGCGAATCCGACGATACGCGGCGCCCAGCTCGGGCCGCGGATCGGCCTCGTTTCGGTTGGGCCAGAACGCCATTGCGCGCTCGGCCTGGGCGGTGATGGTCAGCGACGGGTTCACGCCCAGGTTCGCCGTCACCGCCGAGCCGTCGGCGACATGCAGGCCCGGATGGCCGTACACGCGCTGATACGGGTCCACCACACCGCTTTCCGGGCCCTCGCCGATGACGCAGCCGCCGATGTAGTGGGCGGTGGCCGGGATGTTGAACACGTCCATGGCCAGCATCTGCACGTCGCCGTCGACCTTCGCCCCGAAGCGGCGGCCGACATCGTGCGCGAGCGGGATCCAGGTCGGATTCGGCTTGCCCATACCCTGTTTGGTCTTCAGCTGCCCCCAGCGCCGGAACGAGGTCAGCGAATTGTCCAGCGACTGCATGACCAGCAGGATGACCGACTTCTCCGACGCGCGCCGGGCATTGAGACTGCGCGCGAAAACCACCGGGTGCAGCAGCATGGCCAGCAGGAAGCGCAGGAACCGGAACGCACCGCCGTCCACCAGCGGCACCGACAGCGGGAATAGGCCGTTCTGGCCCTTGCCGTAGTGACACACCTCGACATGGGTGTCGGGCTCGGGATGGATCGAGGAGGTGATGGCGATGCCCTCGGCGAAGTCGTCGCGGGCCTTGCTCGCCACGTTCAAAATGGCCTCGGAGTTGGACCGGGTCAGCTCGCCCAGCCGCGGCGACAGGTTCGGCAGCACACCCTCGTCCCGCATCTTGTGCAGCAGCTTCTGAGTGCCCAGCGCGGCCGCCGCGAACACCACCTGCTCGGCGGTGAACACCTTGCGCCCCTTGCGGATCCAGCGATCCGAGCGCTGTGTCTCGATGGCGTAGCCGCCGCCGGTCATGGGCCGCACCTTGGTGGCCGTGGTCAGCTCGAACACGTGCGCGCCGGCCTGCTCGGCCAGGTACAGGTAGTTCTTGGGCGTGGTGTTCTTGGCGTTGTGCGGGCACCCGGTGAAGCAGCGCGCGCAGTGGATGCAGCCGGCCCGCCTCGGTCCCGCCCCGCCGAAGTACGGGTCGTCCACATCCTCGCCCGGCGCGGCCTCGTTGAAGAACACGCCCACATTGGTGGCGTGGAAGGTGTCGGCCACGCCCAGATCCTGTGCCACCGAACGGATCACGTCGTCGGCCGGGGTCATGCGCGGATTCGGGGCCACGCCCAGCATGCGCTGCGCCTGGTCGTAGTACGGCGCGAGCTCCGAGCGCCAGTCGGTGATGTGGGCCCACTGCCGGTCGGTGTAGAAGGCCGGCAGTGGCTCGTAGAGGGTGTTGCCGTAGATCAGCGACCCGCCGCCCACGCCCGCCGCCGAGAACACCGCGCACCTGCCCAGAATGCTGATGCGCTGGGTGCCGGTCAGCCCCAGCCGCGGGGCCCAGATCGACTTGCGCACATTCCAGTTCGTCTTGGGGATGTCCTCGGCGTTCCAGCGGCGGCCGGATTCCAGCACGGCCACCCGGTAGCCCTTCTCGCTCAGGCGCAGCGCGCTCACACTCCCCCCGAACCCGGAGCCGATAACGACGACGTCATAGTCGAAGTCGGGCATGGTCTTTCCTCTCCCTGGGCTGTACCGATCAGCCTTCACCACTCGGGCCCGAACCGCAGCACGCCCCGCGAATTCGCACCCTCCAATACGATGAGAAAATACTGATATCATTCTCTCACCGGGTGAGTATGACAGCGAACATATCGGTTGGCTCCGGCGGCGGCGCGGCGGCGTGCCCGGATGGAGATGGCGCGGCGATTGGGGTATGACCGGGTTGTGACAACCGAACGGAACGCCGAACCGGTCTACAGCGACCGCATCCTCACCGTGCCCAACGTGCTCAGCGTGATCCGGTTGATCGGCGTCCCGGTTTTCCTGTGGCTGCTGCTCGCCGAGAAAGCCGACGGCTGGGCCTTCACGCTGCTGGTCGTCAGCGGCATCACCGATTTCCTGGACGGCAAGCTGGCCCGGCTGCTGGATCAGTCGTCCAAACTGGGCGCAATCCTCGACCCGCTGGTGGATCGCCTCTACCTGCTGGCGACCCTGGGCGGCTTCCTGATTCGCGGCATCCTGCCCTGGTGGGTGGTGCTGATCCTGGTCGGCCGCGACGCGATCCTGACCCTCACCCTCGGCATCTACCGGCGCCGCAACCTCCCCCCGCCCGAGGTCATCTACCTGGGCAAGGCCGCCACCTTCGCGCTGATGTCCGCGCTGCCCTGGCTGCTGGCGGGGCAGATGGACTGGGCGGCGGCAGGTTTCGGCCGCGCGTTCGGTGGGGCATTCTTGATCTGGGGCACGGCGGTCTACGTCTGGACCGGAATCCTCTATCTCCGCAAAGCCGTCGCCGTGGCCCGAGCGATACCGCCCGTGCCACACCATGATCACTCCCGATAGGGTGTGCGGCGGACGGATCGACGACGATCCCGAGAGGAACGCCCGTTGAAAGGACACTGCCAGTGACCGCAGTACCCGAGGATTTGCGCTACTCCGAAGAGCACGAGTGGGTGAGCAAAGTGGGTCCGACCCGGGTGCGGGTGGGTATCACCGATTACGCGCAGTCGCAGCTGGGTGACGTCGTGTTCGTGCAGCTGCCGGCGGTGGACTCCGACGTGGCGAGCGGTGACAGCATCGCCGAGATCGAATCCACCAAGAGTGTGTCCGACATCTACGCCCCGCTGGCCGGGAAAGTCGTTGCGGTGAACGATCTTCTGGATGCCGAACCCGAGACGGTCAACTCCGACGCCTACGGCGACGGGTGGCTCTTCGAGGTCGAGGCGGAGTCCGCCGAGGCGCTCGAAGCGGCGCTCGGAAAGCTCCTTGATGCCGCAGGTTATCAAGGAGTTATCGGAGGCTGAAGGAGCCTTCACAGTTCTACCTGCACGGGTACGCCCTGGCAGGGTACGGTCAATGCCAACAGAAGTGCGCGCAGCCGGTGTCCGGATTATCCGGACCTACCCGAAGCGGGGAGCGGCCGGAGTGCCGCATCGCTGAGGGCATCAACTGCTTGCATGGATTATTCGGTTCGAGGAGGAGAGCAAGGGTGAGCGAGAACAAGGACCCGGGTTACCAGGAAACGGCAGCAGAGACCACTTCGGTGTTCCGTGCCGACTTCCTGAACGAGGTCGACACGTCGCGCACCGAGCAGACCGGCGAGCAGCCGGTGCAGGGAGTGGAGGGCCTGCCCGCGGGCGCGGCCCTGCTGGTGGTCAAGCGTGGTCCGAACGCCGGCTCGCGCTTCCTGCTCGACCAGCCGACCACCTCGGCGGGACGCCATCCCGACAGTGACATCTTCCTGGACGATGTCACCGTCAGCCGGCGTCACGCGGAATTCCGTCAGGACGACGACACCTTCCAGGTCGTCGATGTGGGCAGCCTCAACGGCACCTACGTCAACCGGGAGCCGGTGGATTCCTCGGAGCTGCAGAACGGTGACGAGGTCCAGATCGGCAAGTTCCGTCTCGTCTTCCTGACAGGACCGCGACCGGCGACGAGCGACTCGGGTCTATAGGACCGAGCGGAATGACTGGCGCAGCGCAGTGGACGCGCGGAGGCATGTCGATCGGCTCCGTGCTGGATCTCCTGCGTCCGGATTTTCCGGACATCACCATCTCCAAGATCCGATTCCTGGAGTCGGAGGGCCTGATCAGCCCGGAGCGCACGCCCTCGGGGTACCGCCGCTTTCATGTGGCGGACGTCGAGCGCCTGCGCTTCGTGCTGACCGCGCAGCGGGATCAGTACCTGCCGTTGAAGGTGATCAAGGAACAGCTCGAAGCGATCGACAGTGGGGCGGCGACGCTCGGGGTCCGGGAGGCCCGGGCCCGGGCGAACGCCGTGGGAGGGGCCGTGCCCGATTCCAGACCTGGGCCGGACGCGAGAGATGGTCTGTCGCCCAATGGAGGCGGCCGCCTGCGGCGGCTGAACGCCGTGCCCGGTGAGGTATCGCCCGAGGAGCTCCGGTTCGACCACGAAATCCGGATCACCCGGGCGGATCTGCTCGAGCAGGCGGGCATCGACGAGAAGTTCCTGACCGAGCTGATTCGCGCCAACCTCATTACCCCCGGTGCCGCAGGCTATTTCGACGGCGACGCCGTCACGCTGGCCCGCACCGCCAAGGCTCTGAGCGAATTCGGTTTGGAGGCAAGGCATCTGCGCGCCTTCAAACTGGCCGCCGATCGCGAGGCCGCCATGGTCGCGCAGATCGCGGCGCCGATCGCCAAGAGCCGCGACGCGGATGCCCGCGCCCGGGCCGAGGAGACGGTCCGCGAGTTGGCGGCATTGTCGCTGACTTTGCACACCTGCCTGGTGAAGACCTCTGTGCGCGCTTCCCTCGGGGGCTGAATTCTTCGCCTAGACTCGGTATTACAGCCGGGTTGGGCGGCCGGTGAGGATCTTGGGAGGCAGTGCGATGAGCGAAATGCGTGTGATCGGCATCCGTGTCGAACAACCACAGAATCAGCCCGTGCTGTTGCTCCGAGAGGTCTCCGGCGACCGCTATCTACCGATTTGGATCGGCCAGGCCGAGGCCACCGCGATCGTGCTGGAGCAGGAGGGCGTCACGCCCATCCGCCCGCTGACCCACGATCTGATCAAGATTCTGATCAAGGAGCTCGGGCACACCCTCAAAGAGGTGCGGATCGTGGATCTGCAGGAGGGCACCTTCTACGCCGACCTGGTCTTCGAGAACGATCTGCGCATCTCCGCGCGGCCCTCGGATTCGGTGGCCATCGCGCTGCGGGTGGGCTGCCCGATCTATGCCGAGGAGCCGGTGCTGGAAGAGGCCGGACTGGTCATGCCGGACGAGCGCGAGGACGAGGTCGAGAAGTTCAAGGAGTTTCTCGAATCGGTATCTCCCGATGATTTCAAGGCCACGGACAGCTGACCAGTTCCTGACCTGGTAATGATCTCCGAACGGGACAAAACAGGGTCTCTACCTCAGGTTTAGGGTTAAAAACACGCGGCTGATCAAGCTTTGCCGGTGCCGATTCTGCCGCGACAATCAGGGGAGTAGCCTCGATTGTTAGGCCAACGCTCCAGAGTCGATTGACAGAGCCCGAGCCCTGATAGGTAAGCAGTAAGGGAGTAGTCAGTGGGAGATCAACCGCAACCTCAGGATGTGGTGCAGCCAGGGCTGTTCCCCGATGACACGGTGCCCGACGAACTCGTCGGCTACCGCGTGCCCAGCGCTTGCCAGGTGGCCGGCATCACCTACCGCCAGCTCGATTACTGGGCCCGCACCGGACTGGTCGTCCCGTCCATCCGCAGTGCCACCGGATCCGGCAGCCAGCGCCTGTACTCGTTCAAGGACATCCTGGTCCTGAAGATCGTCAAGCGGCTCCTCGACGCCGGCATCTCGCTGCAGAACATCCGCATCGCCGTGGATCACCTGCGCAGCCGGGGCGTCGAAGACCTCGCCGGGATCACCCTCTTCTCGGACGGCACCACCGTCTACGAGTGCTCCTCCGCCGAAGAGGTGGTCGATTTACTGCAGGGTGGCCAGGGCGTGTTCGGCATCGCCGTCAGCGGCGCCATGCGCGAACTCACCGGAGCGATCGCCAACTTCCCGGCCGAGCGCGCCGAGACCGCGACCACCTCGGACCGTCCCGAGGACGAGCTGTCCTTCCGCCGCAAGGCCCGCATGAGCAAGACCGGCTAGGCACCCTTTTCCGGACGCGCGTCGCATCTTGCGGCGCGCGTTTCGGGTATCCGGGGCGGGCCGTTCGAACTGCGCCACAGTCTGAAACCTGCCCAGGCAACATTCTTGTAACCTGGCGCCGCTTAGACTGACAGTGCGTCGCAGCCGTGCGGGAGAGTTCCGGGGATAGTCTCGGACGCCGAAGGAGCAGCACCTCCCCGTCAATCTCTCAGGCACCAGGGACCGTGCGGAGTTTCGACGCCTCTGGAAAGTGGTGACCTCGCGTCACCCGCCCATGGTGAAAGGTCAACGGCCGCAAGGCCGGGGTCCGAATCTCTCAGGCATCGAGGACAGAGGGGGAGGGCAGACGACACGTCGGCCGCCGGGCCGACCCCCGCCCACCCCTTTGGAGAGCAGCCGTGATCTGGACTCGATCCTTCGCCGACCGCCACATCGGCCCCGACAGCGGCGAGACCGGCCGCATCCTGGAGACCGTGGGCGTCGAGTCGCTGGACGAACTCGCCACCCGGGCCGTGCCCGCCGGCATCCTGGACGCGCCCGAGGGCAATGGGCTGAACGCGCTGCCCGCCGCGCTCTCCGAGCACGAGGCGCTCGCCGAGCTTGCGGCGCTGGCGAATTCGAACACCGTGGCCACCTCCATGATCGGGCTGGGCTACTACGACACCCTCACCCCGCCGGTGCTGCTGCGCAATCTCGTCGAGAACCCGGCCTGGTACACGGCGTACACGCCGTACCAGCCGGAGATCAGCCAGGGCCGCCTCGAGGCGCTGCTGAACTTCCAGACCATGGTCGCCGACCTGACCGCCATGGAGGTCGCCAACGCCTCCATGCTGGACGAGGCCACCGCGGCGGCCGAGGCCATGACGCTGCTGCAGCGGGCCAACCGCAAGAGCAAGTCCGAGCGGCTGCTCATCGACATCGATCTGTTCCCGCAGACCCGGACGCTGCTCTACACCCGGGCCGAGCCGCTGGGCATCGAGATCGTCGAGGCCGATCTGGCGGACGGGCAGCTGCCCGGGGGCGACTTCTTCGGCGTGATCGTGCAGCAGCCGGGCGCGTCCGGCCGCATCGTCGACTGGGCGCCGGTCATCGAGGCCGCGCACGCGCGGGGCGCGCTGGTGGCGGTCGGCGCGGATCTGCTTGCGCTGACGCTGATTACGCCGCCGGGGGAGCAGGGCGCGGACGCCTGTTTCGGCACCACGCAGCGCTTCGGCGTGCCGCTGGGCTTCGGCGGGCCGCATGCCGGCTACCTCGCGGTGCACAGCGCGCACGCGCGGCAGCTGCCGGGCCGCCTGGTCGGCGTGTCCGTGGACGCGGACGGCAACCTGGCCTACCGGCTCGCCCTGCAGACCCGTGAGCAGCACATTCGCCGCGAGAAGGCGACCTCGAACATCTGCACCGCGCAGGTGCTGCTGGCCATCCTGGCCGCCATGTACGCCTCGTATCACGGCGCGGACGGGCTGCGCTCGCTCGCGCGCCGGGTGCACGGGCACGCCCAGTGGCTGGCCGCCGGACTCGGCGACGCGGTGGTGCACCAGACCTTCTTCGACACCGTGCTGGTGAAGGTGCCCGCGGGCGCGGAATCCATTGTGACCAAGGCGAAGGGGCGCGGGATCAACCTGCGGCTGGTCGATGCCGATCATGTGGCGATCGCCTGCGACGAGGTCACCACAGATGCCAATGTGGTCGACGTGCTGGACTGCTTCGGCGCGGAGATCCCGGTCGGCCCGGAGGGCGCGCTCTTCCACGGCAAGCAGCGCCCGCACATCGAGGTCCGGACCTCGGAGTACCTGACCGCGCCCGCGTTCACCAGGTACCGCACCGAGACCGCCATGCTGCGCTACCTGCGCGCGCTGTCGGACAAGGACATCGCCCTGGACCGCAGCATGATTCCGCTCGGCTCCTGCACCATGAAGCTGAACGCGGCCGCGGAGATGGAGTCCATCACCTGGCCGGGCTTCAACCGGGTGCACCCCTACGCCCCCATCGAGGACGCCCCGGGCCTGATCAAGCTGATCGAGGACCTGGAGGGCTGGCTGTGCGCGGTCACCGGCTACGACCGGGTTTCCTTGCAGCCCAATGCCGGTAGCCAGGGCGAATACGCGGGCCTGCTGGCCATTCGCCGCTACCACCTGGATCGCGGTGACTCGCACCGGGACACCTGCCTGATCCCCTCCAGCGCGCACGGCACCAATGCCGCCTCCGCCGCCATGGTGGGCATGCGGGTGGAGGTCGTGAAGACCCGCCCCAACGGCGACATCGACCTCGACGATCTGCGCGCCAAGATCGCCGACCACGCCGAGCGGCTGGCCTGCATCATGATCACCTACCCGTCCACCCACGGCGTGTACGAGCACGAGGTGGCCGAGCTGTGCGGGCTGGTGCACGAGGCCGGCGGCCAGGTGTACGTGGACGGCGCGAACCTCAATGCCCTTGTCGGACTGGCCCGTCCGGGCAAGTTCGGCGGCGATGTCAGCCACCTGAACCTGCACAAGACCTTCTGCATCCCGCACGGCGGCGGCGGCCCGGGCGTGGGGCCGGTCGCGGTGCGCGAGCACCTGGCGCAGTACCTGCCGGGCAATCCCCTCGAAAAGGGTTCACACGCGGTGTCGGCGGCCATGTACGGCTCGGCCTCGATCCTGCCGATCACCTGGGCCTACATCCGCATGATGGGCGCCGACGGCCTGCGCCGCGCCACCCTGACCGCCATCGCCTCGGCCAATTACATTGCGCGCAAGCTGGATCCGCACTTCCCGGTGCTCTACACCGGCGACAACGGCATGGTCGCCCACGAGTGCATCCTGGATCTGCGCGAGATCACCAAGCGCACCGGCGTCACCGTCGACGATGTGGCCAAGCGCCTGGCGGACTACGGCTTCCACGCCCCGACCATGAGCTTCCCGGTCGCGGGCACCCTCATGGTGGAGCCCACCGAGAGCGAGAACCTCGAAGAGCTGGACGCTTTCATCGCCGCCATGATCGCCATCAAGGGCGAGATCGACCAGGTCGAGGCCGGGGTCTGGCCGGTCGAGGACAACCCGCTGCGCGGCGCGCCGCACACCGCGGAATGCCTGGTGGGTGCATGGGATCACCCCTACAGTCGCGAACTCGCCGTCTACCCGATGGGCGTGAAGCACACCCGCGCCAAGGTGTGGCCCTCGGTGCGCCGCATCGACGGCGCCTACGGCGACCGCAATCTGGTGTGCTCCTGCCCGCCGCTGGACGCGTACGCCGAGTGATCGGCGACTGACCGTCGAACAGTGAAGCGGGCCCGAGGGGGGGGGACCGCGGGGGGGGGTGACACGTGTTGGGCAAGCCCAAAACAGGAGAGAAGGATAAAAAAA
>NZ_JBHZAK010000010.1:153300-252665 GCF_042754165.1 Nocardia sp. NPDC059229 | reverse complement strand
GCCTCCTTTGTTGTGTTCGGCCCGGCCGCCTGGCTCGGCTGGCCGGTGTTGCGGGCTCGTCCCGTACCTTCCTTCCCGCTCCCCATCGGTTCCGGAACCGATGGGGCGCTTCACCGTTGTGCCGCAGGCACTATCGGCGCGGTGGTGCCGTGGGCACGGTCACCGCGCCGGGGCTCAGACGGTGACGGGCTTGTAGGAGGAGATGGCCCAGATCACCACGACGTCGAGCGCGATGATGAGCAGCGACCAGGCCGGGTAGTAGGGAATCCAGAGGAAGTTCTCCACGATGGACAGGGCCGCCAGGACCAGGGCGGCGACCCGGCCCCAGGTGGTGCCCCGGAGCAGGCCGATCGCCACGACGATCTCGATGATGCCGAGGACGATGTGGATCCAGCCCCATCCGGTGGTGTTCATCTTGTAGACGTAGTCGTAGCCGACGACCAGCAGGTCGTCCGACGCCACCGCGGAAATGCCCTGCAGGATCGACAGCGCGCCGACGACGAGCAGCAGGATGCCCGCCGCGATCGTCGTTCCGGCGGCGAAGCCCTGTTTCAGTGTGGGTTCGGGACCAGTGCTTTGTGCCATTCGCCGAATATGCCACGGGTTTGCTGGCGAATGCGGAAAGCGCTGCCGCCGTGTTGCCGTGCCCTTGCCGCCCTGGAATTCGGGCCGGTCAGGGGGTGGTCAGCGCCTGCGAGACCGCGGTGCCGAACGGCAGGTCCGCGGTGGTGTTCACCTTGGTGTAGGTGCCGCCGGTGCGCTGGGTGAGGGTCTGCAGGGTCTGGGTGCCGGGGCCGCCGACCACGATGACGTCGATCCGCACCGGATGCGCCGGATCCGTCGCGGCGGCGATGTCGGCGAGCAGCTGATCGCCGGTGACCGTGGAATCGTCCTCGGGGCCGTCGGTGATCAGCAGGATCGAATTGGTGCGGGCCGCGGCGTAGTTGGCGAGCACGTTCTTGTAGGCGGCCTGCAGCGTGGGATAGGTGCGGTCCGGCTTGGAGGTGCTCGCGGTGACCGTGGTCAGGGCCTGGCTGATGGCGGTGCGCTGATCGTCCGACAGCGGCGCGGTCGGGGTCAGGATCTTGTAGGGGTTGTTCCCGTCGAGGTTCTTCGAGTACTCCCACACGCCCAGGCCGAAGCCCGGCGGCATGACGCCCATCGTGGACTCCAGTGCCGCGGCCGCATTGGCGAGGCGGGTGCCGAAGCCCTCGGTGGTGGACATGGAGGAGGAGACGTCGAGCAGCACGGTGGCCTGCACGCCGAGCACCGGATGGGCGAGGATCTGGCCCACCTTGTCCAGGACCGCCTTCGCCGGGACCGGGGTGGTGGCCGGGGGTGCGGCGCCGAAACCGTTGTCGGTGAACAGCTTCGACTGATCGGGGGCGCGCAGGAAGTCGGCGAACACGCCCGCGATCAGATTCTGGGTCTGGTCCACCCAGGAGCCGGTGAGCTGAGCGGCCGGGTAGTCGGCGACCGGGCCCGCGCCGTCGGGGCGGAAGGCGGTCAGCCCGCTGCGGGCCCGAATCTGCTGCTCGGTGGCGGCCACCGCGTGCACGGAAGCGGTGGCCGGGTCGGCGGCCCCCGACAGGTCGGTCAGCGCGCCGGTCACGTCCGTGGCGGCGGGTGCGCCCGCTGCCAGGCCGGAGATGGCCGAGACCACCTGACCGGTGGCGACGGACTTCTCGTCGAGGGGATCGGTGCCGGAGACACCCGAGCCGACCGCGGCCGCGACGGCCAGCGAGCCGTCCCCGGCGGGTATGGCCAGGCGCAGCTTGCCCCAGGTGGGCAGCCCGAGATCGGCGAGCGAACCCTCTTGCAGCCGGGGCAGGTCCGACCAGTGCACCTTGGCGGTCTCGAGTGCGCGGCGCAGGTCGTCGGGGACGGCCAGGGAGATGGGGCTGACCGCGATGGGGGCCGGGGTGCCCGCGATCAGGCCCGGCACGCGCATCTGCTCGACCGAGCGGGAGGACTCCGGAATCCAGAGCGCGGGCTGCGGGCCCAGCGCCGGATCCCACGCCTTGCCGGAGGTGAAGGCCGCGACCATGGCGGCCGAGGGCTGTGCGGCCACGGCCACCTCGGCGCAGTGGTCGCGTACGTGCGGTTTGGTGGCGTTGAAGCGGTCGGCCGCGGCCTTGACCGGGGTGAGGATGTCAGGATCGACGGTCACGTTCAGGGTGGCGGTGCCCTCCACGCAGGAGGCGGCGGCGCGGCTGTCACGCTCCTTGGACCGATTCGACAGCCAGGCCCAGCCGACGACGGCCAGCGCTAGCACCATCACCGCGACGACTGCGATAACCGGTCCCTTGCTGATACCTCGTGACCCGCCCGCGGCGCGATGAGTTCCCACGAGCGACCATCCTATGTTGACGGGTTGGTAGCCACCTGTGCCAGGCGGTTACGCGAAACCCGACCGGCCTGGACCCGGCGGGGCAGCGACGACAACGGCGGTGACTCCGAGGGGAGTCACCGCCGAGGTGTCAGTCGCGAATCAGCTTGCCGCGGTCGTACTCGTGACCGCCCCAGACGCCGGACTGGCCGGTGCGGGCCGCGAAGTCACCGCATTCGCGGCGGATCGGGCAGGCCGCGCAGATGGTGCGGGCGTAGTCGAAGTCCTGCGAGGGGTACGGGAACCACGCCTCGTGGTTCGGGTCACCCTTGCAGGCCGCGCGCTGCCAGTAGTCCTTCGAGTCGGAGATGGGGAGCAGATCCGCCAGGGTCGGCTCCCGAAGTGCAGTGTTCGTCATCGGATCTCGCTCCTCTCATGTCCGATCACGCGGTGCGGGTGTTCTTCGTTCATCGAGATCGGTCCCGGTCCCGGGATTCAGGACGCCGCCAGTTCCTTCCAGACCTGACGCTGGGCCCGTTCTCTGTCATTGGGGGCCTTGGGCTCCCACAGCAGGCGCATGCCGGCCTCCTCGGGAGTCCGGTCCGCCTTGTACGTATTGCAGGGACCGCACGCGGCGATGAGGTTGGCCCAGGTATTGGGCCCACCCTTCGAGCGCGGGCGGATGTGGTCGACGGTGCGGGCCCAGTCGTTGCAGTACCCGCAGCGGTAGCGGTCGCGGCGCAGGACCGCGGCCAGGGTGGCGCGGCTGTCGTCGTCGTGCACGAGGATCCGGTGCTCGAGGTAGATGTAGCGGTGCAGCCGGATGGTCTCCGGCAGCGCCAGCTCCAGGTGCTTCGAGCGGATCGGGAAGTGCGGCCGCCGATCGGTGACGGTCTCGGCGGCGCCGCCGAGCAGCAGCACCACCGCGCGCTCGGCGCGGATCGTGGTCAGCGCCTCGTAGGAGGCGTTGAGCAGCAGCACTCCGGCGTGTATCCAGTTGTCGGTGGTTATCTCCGGGTCGTCGGCGTGACGGAACAGCATGGGGGTCACCATGTTTCGTGAAAGGGATCGAACAGAAGGAGGGAGTTGCCCGCTTACGCGTGGGCCTGGAGACGGCCGATGTTCCGGTCGTCGCCGCGCAGGCTGCGCTCGGCATGGCGCACGAGTAGGGCGCGCTGTTCGGGCGAACTCGGATACTGTTCGCTGAACCTCGGATTCATTGCCGTCTCCTCCTTTCCTACTGGTCACGACCGTGACGGTCGGCTGATCATCGGTGAAAAACATGGTGGCACAACGGACCTGCCGTTGTCGTCGTGATTTTCCGCGACCCCCTGTGAGGATGACAACGACCGAGGTCGCGTGATTGTTCCAGGGAGAGCAGAATCACATCACGGATTCACTGGCAGGTAACCGTACCGGCGGCGGTTGTGCGGGTGCGATTCATCACCGGTTACCTGTCGGGTCTACCGTGGCGAGTGCTCGGGAGGAGCCGCGTCATGGAATTCCGACATCTGGTTTCGTTCATCACGATTGCCGAAGAGTTGCACTTCGGCCGCGCAGCGCAGCGCCTTCATCTCACCCAGCCAAGTTTGAGCGCTCAGCTCCAGAAATTGGAGAAGTCGCTCGGAGTCCAATTGGTCGCCCGTAATTCGCACGAGGTCCGGCTGACCGCTGCCGGGCGCGAGTTCGAGGTGCAGGCCCGTCAGATCGTCGCCCAGATGGACCGGGCCGCGCGGGCGGCCAAGGCCACCGCCGAGGGCCGTGCGGGCACGCTCAATATCGGATACAACCTGCCGGCCAGCCGACATGTGCTGCCGGAGACCCTGCTGCGCATGACCGAACGCCGCCCCGACATCGTGGTCTCGCTGTGGGAGAAGCGCACGGGACCGCAGCTGGCCGCGCTGTCGGACGGATCCCTCGACATCGCCCTGGTGTACGGCCACCCCAGCACGGTGGAGTTCCGCTACCGGCGGCTGTTGCATCGGGTACCGCTGGTCGCTGTGGTGGGCCGGCGGCACCGCTGGGCCGACCGGCCGGGGGTGCCGTTCTCGGAACTGCAGGGACAGGACTGTGTGCTGTTCACCCGCGAGCAGTGTCCGGCCATGTACGACACCATCTTCCGGTGCGCCGCCCAGAGCCGGATCTCGCTCAATGTGGCCCACCACGCCGACGATCCGGGCGCGACCGCGCACATGGTGTCGGTGCGGCCGCTGGTCGGGTTCGCCTCGCTGCCGCGCGCGATTTCCATGGGAATGGGTGCGCCGGGCAGCAATTCGGTGGCGGTCAAATTATTGGATCCCGTGCCCACTCTGGATTTGTATGCGGTGTGGCGGGCCGAGGAAACGAACCCGGCGGTGGAGGCATTTCTCGATTGCGTCGAATCCGCGGAACCGGCACCACTCGATGATCCTCGCCCGGTTTCCGTGGCGGCGATTCGATAGGCAATGACTTTCGCGCGGTAGGAAAGCCGGTCGGGCGGAGACGAGAATGATTGCCGCCCACCAGAATTCGTTTCGTGAACACTGCGCCTGTCACGAAGACCACGCCTGTCACGACTGCCGGATCCGGTACCCCTGCGACGCCGGTCGCCGCCCGATCCGATACCGGGAACGGTATCGGATCGGCCGTTACGGCCGGGCTGTACGAGATGGTCGCCACGGCGGCGGCCCGGTATCCCGATCGGGAGACCCTCGCCGACGGTGAGGGCACGCCCCTGACCTGTGCCGAACTGGATCGGCAGGTGCGCGCGGTGGCCTCCGCGCTGCTGGACCGGCGGGTGGCCGCCGGGGACCGGGTGGCGGTGCTGGGCCGTACCGGCCTGGCCTGGGCATTGCTGGATTGCGCGGTGCTGGCGATCGGCGCGGTGGTGGTGCCGGTGTATCCGACCTCCTCGCCCGCCCAGATCGAGCACATCCTGACCGACAGCGGCAGTGCGTATTCCGCGGCGGAGACCGCGGACGACGCGGAGCGGCTACGCGCCGCGGGCGCCGGCGAGGTCTGGACCTTCGAGGACGTCTCAACCTGGGCGCGGGGGCCGGTGCGGGCCGACCTGGACGAGTACGTCGCGCCGGTGCGGGCCGACGACCTCGCCATGATCGTCTACACCAGCGGCACCACCGGAGTGTCCAAGGGCTGCATGATCACCCACCGCAACATGTACGTGTCGTCGGCCAATACGGTCCGCCAGACCGGTGAGCTCTTCGACGGCGTCACCGCGCTGGCGCTGCCGCTGTCGCACGTGTTCGGGCAGACCATGCTGTTCGCCTGCCTGTTCGGCGGCGCCAGAACCCATCTGCTGCCGGGCATTCCGGAGCTGGTGCCGGCGTTGGCGCGGCTGCGGCCCACCTTCCTGTCGCTGATTCCCTACGCGCTGGAGAAGATTCGCAAGCACTGCCGCTCGCTGCTGACCCCGGACACCGAGCAGGAAGCCGTGGTCACGGGCCTGCTCCGGTTGCAGAACGGCGACGGGCCCGTGGCCTCGGAGGATCCGGTGGCCGCCGCGCTGGGCGGCAGGTTGCGGTATGTGATCTCTGGCGGTGCGTCCCTGGACGATTCGACCGCCGGGTTCTACGCGGGCTTCGGCACGGTCATCCTGAACTGCTACGGCCTGACCGAGGCGGCCACCGCGGTGACGGTCAGTGCCCCGGAGACCAACCGGCTCGGCACCGTCGGCAAGCCGATTCCCGGGACCTCCGTGGGGATCGCGACCGACGGTGAGGTGCTGGTCAGCGGCCCGCACGTGTCGCCCGGCTACTGGGGCGCCGCCAGTGAGCAGCGCCCGGTGGACGATGAGGGCTGGCTGCACACCGGGGACATCGGCGTCCTCGAGGACGGGTATCTGCGCATCACGGGCCGTAAGAAGGAGATCCTGGTGACCTCCGGCGGCAAGAATGTCGCGCCCGCCCCGCTCGAGGATCGGGTGCGACTGCATCCGCTGGTCAGCAATTGCATGGTGGTGGGGGAGGGTCGGGCCTTCGTCACCGCGCTGGTGACCCTCGACGCCGAGCGCGCGCAGGCGTGGCAACTCGAGCACCCCGACCAGGATCCGGCGACCGCCATTCAGGTCGCCGTGGACGACGCGAATTCCCTCGTGTCCCGCCCGGAATCAATTCGCGAGTTCCGGATTGTGGCAGGCGATTTCACCGTTGCCAACGGATTGTTGACCTCGTCACTTAAATTGCGTCGCGCGGCCATCGCGGAAACCTGTTCGGCCGATATCGATCTCCTCTACTCGACGAAGCGAAAGTGAATTGAGCATGTACGACGTCATCGTTGTCGGTACCCGGGTGTCGGGTTCCCCGCTGGCCATGTTGTTGGCGCGCAAGGGTTATCGGGTGCTGGCGGTGGACCGCGCGCAGTTCCCGAGCGACACCCCGTCCACGCACTACATCCACCAGGCCGGCCTGAGCCTGCTCGGGACCTGGGGTCTGCTCGACCGCGTGGTGGCCACCGGCTGCCCGCCGGTGCGGCATCTGAACTTCACCTACACCGATATCGACATCCGCGGCATGGCCGATCCGTCGGCCGACGGTATCGATGCCGTGTACTGCCCGCGCCGCACCGTGCTGGACAAGATCCTGGTCGACGCCGCCGGTGAGGCGGGCGCCGAGCTGATCGAGGGCTTCACCGTGACCGGCCTGCTGCGCGACGGCGACCGGGTCGCCGGTATCCGCGGCCGCGTCGGCGACGGTCCGGAGCAGGAGTTCCGGGCGCGCTTCGTGGTCGGCGCGGACGGCGCCAACTCGATCGTGGCCAAGGAGGTGGGTGCGCAGGTCTACGAGGGTTCCGCGGCCGCCTGCTTCGTCTACTACTCCTACTACGAGGGCCTGGACTGGGGCATGAACCACCGCACCGGTTTCGGCGAGCAGCAGTTCGCGGCCTGGCCGACCAACGACGACCTGTACCTGGTTGCGGTCATGCGCAAGCGGGATCGATTCCGCGAGTTCCGCGCCGACCCCGATGCCGGCGTGCAGGAGATCGTGGACCAGATCGACCCGGAACTCGGTGCGCGCCTTCGGGATACGGGCAAGCGCGCGGAGCCGTTCCGCCCGATGCTGTACCCCGACAACTACCGCCGTCAGTCCTACGGCCCGGGCTGGGCGCTGGTCGGCGACGCCGGCTACCACAAGGACCCGTTCACCGGCTGGGGCATCACCGACTCCTTCAAGTATGCCCAGCTGCTGGCCGACCTGGCCGATGAGAGCCTTTCGGGCGGACGGCCTTTCGAGGAGACCCTGCCCGAGTACCAGCGCGAGCGCGACGCCCAGAGCGCCAGCACCTACGAGCTGACCCTGAGCATCTCCGAACTGACCCTGACCCCGTACTACGACTCGGTGTTCCGGGCGACCAGCATGAGCCCGGACTACATCAAGAAGTTCTTCGGCCTGATCGCCGGGCTGTACCCGCCGGAGAAGTTCTTCGGTGAGCAGGAACTGGCCGAGCTGTACGAGCTGGTCGGCTTCCCGGAGGCGGCGCGCCACGTCTCCAAGACCGAGGCGTCGCTATGAGGACCCCGGGTCTGATCGCCCTGGGCGACAGCTTCACCGAAGGTCGCGGCGACCCGGCCGCGGCCGGCGGTTACCGCGGCTGGGTGGTGCGGCTGGGCGGCCAGCTCGGGTTGCGTCCCGGGGCGATCCGCAATCTGGGCGTGCACGGCGCGACCACCGGCGACGTTCTGCGGCAGCAGCTGCCGCAGGCCGGGCGCGCCGAGCTCTACGGCGTGGTCGCCGGGGTGAACGATTTGGTGAGTGCCTTCGATCCGGAGGCGTTCGAGGACAACCTGAATGCTCTGTTCGGCACGCTGCGTGGCACGGGCGCAACGGTTTTCACCGCCGACTACCCGGATATCCCCGCACGCCTGCCAGTTCCGGAGAACTTCCGGGGCCTGCTGCGCGAGCGGTTCGCCTTCGCCAACGCGGTCATGGCCCGGGTCACGGCCGCCCACCGCGTCCTGCTGCTGGATCTGTCGGCCCGCTCCGAATGGGAGCTGGCCGGCACCTGGACCGAGGACGGGCTGCACCCGAGTCCGTCCGGTCATCGCCTGTTCGCCGCCGCCGCGGCCGAACTCATCGCGTCCACCACCGCCACCATCGTCGCCGCCTGAGCGACACGGCTCACCACACCATGGTTCGAGAGGATTTTCCGTGACGGACGACAGACGCCTGGCGCGCGACCCGATTGCCATCGTCGGCATGTCGGGCCTGCTGCCCAAGGCGCGCAGCCATCGAGAGTACTGGCAGAACATCGTCGACGGTGTCGACTGCACCGAGGAGGTGCCTGCCTCCCGATGGAGCTTGGACGACTACTACGACGCCGATCCGGCGACGCCCGACAAGACCTACTCGCGACGCGGGGCGTTCCTGCCCGATGTCGACTTCGACCCGCTCGAGTTCGGGCTGCCGCCCAACCAGCTCGAGGTGACGAGCACCATGCAGACGCTCAGCCTCGGAGTGGCGCGCGATCTGCTTGCCGACGCGGGCGCGACCGGGTCGTCCTGGTACGACCCGGCGCGCACCGGCGTGGTGCTGGGCACCACCGGCCCGGTTCCGCTCATGCATCCCCTTGCCGCCCGGCTCTCGACGCCGGTGCTGAAGGAGGCCGCGCGTTCGGTGGGCCTGTCCGACGGTGACGCCGACGCCATCGCGGACCGCTTCGTCGCGGCTTTCGCTCCGTGGGAAGAGAATTCGTTTCCGGGCCTGCTCGCCAACGTGGTCGCGGGCCGAGTCGCCAACCGGCTCGGGCTGGGCGGCATGAACTGTACTGTCGACGCGGCCTGCGCGGCCTCGCTCGCGGCTATCCGCACGGCGATCGCGGAACTGCGCGACGGCCGTGCCGATCTGATGATCACCGGTGGCGTGGACACCGAGAACACCATCTTCATCTACATGTGCTTCAGCAAGGTCGGCGCGCTCTCGCACGGCGGGCGGATCAGCCCGTTCGGTGCCGGCGCCGACGGAACGCTGCTGGGCGAGGGCATTTCGATGCTGGCGCTGCGCCGGCTCGAAGACGCCCGTCGTGACGGGAACCGCATCTACGCGGTGATCCGGGGCCTGGGCTCGTCCAGTGACGGCCGGGCCAAGAGCATCTACGCGCCGGTGGCCAAGGGCCAGCGGGTGGCGCTGGACCGCGCCTACGCCGACGCCGACTGCTCGCCGGCCGATGTCGAGCTCATCGAGGCGCATGCCACCGGCACCGCTGTCGGTGATAAGACCGAGCTGACCGCGCTCAAAGGGCTGCTGTCCGAGGCGACTCCGGAGGCCCGGTTCGCAGCGCTGGGCAGTGTGAAGTCCCAGATCGGACACACCAAGGGCGCGGCGGGCACCGCCAGCGTCATGAAGCTGGCGCTGGCGCTGCACCAGAAGGTGCTGCCGGGCACGATCAATGTCGACGCGCCCAATGCCGAGATCGCGTCCAGCACCGCGCCGTTCTACGTGAACTCACGCACCCGCCCGTGGATCCTGGACCCGCAGCGTCCCGTGCGCCGGGCCGCGGCCTCGGCAATGGGCTTCGGCGGCACCAACTTCCACCTGGTGCTCGAGGAGGCCGACAGCGAGCGGACTCCGCTGCTGCATCGCACGCCGCGCGCGCATCTGTGGCACGCGCCGGATGTGGCCGGCCTGATCGACGCGGTGCGCGGCACCGAGGGCACCGACGGTGGCGACATTCCCGAGCAGCACGCGCGCGTCGGCTTCGTCTCCCTCGACGACGACTCGGCCGCGGACCTGCGGGCGCTGGTGGTCGACGAGTTGGTGCGCAATCCCGAAGCGCCGCAGTGGGATCACCCCGAGGGCGTGTACTTCCGCGCCGCCGCGCTGCCCGACCGCAAGGTGGGCGCGCTGTTCGCCGGGCAGGGCAGCCAGTACGTCGACATGGGCGCCGATGCGGCACTGAACAATCCGCCGGTGGGCGCGGCGTTCGATGCGGCCAACGCCGCCTTCGCGCAGGCGCCGGTGCGGCTGGGCGCGGTGGTCTTCCCGCCGCCGGCGTTCGACGACGAGACCCGGGCCGAGCAGGACAATGCCCTGCGCCGCACGGAATTCGCGCAGCCGGCCATTGGCGCACTGTCGGCCGGTCAGTTCCGGGTGCTGAGCGAGTTCGGCTTCCGGGCCGACGGCTACCTGGGGCACAGCTTCGGCGAGCTCACCGCGCTGTGGGCGTCCGGCGCGGTCGGCACCGAGGACTTTTTCACCCTGGCGCGGGCACGCGGCGCGGCCATGACGGTCCCCGAGGGCGTCGAGGCGGGCACCATGGTGGCCGTCGGCGCCGCGCGCGAGGAGATCGAGCAGGTCATCGCCGAGGTCGAGGACGTGTGGATCTGCAACCACAACGCCCCCGATCAGGTGGTGGTCGGCGGCGGCACCGAGGCGGTCGCCGCGGCCACCACGCTGTTCACCGAAAAGGGCTGGATCACCAGGGCGTTGCCGGTCTCCGGCGCCTTCCACACCCCGTACGTGGGGCATGCGGTGGAGGCGTTCGGCGCGGCGGTGGCCGAGGCGGAGATCGGGACGCCCGACGCCACCGTCTACGCCGACACCCGCGGCGTGTCCTACGGTGCGGACCTCGAGACCAACCGGGCCACGCTGACCGCCCAGCTGAGCAATCCTGTCGAGTTCTACGACGCACTCACCGCCATGCGGGCCGACGGCTGCACGGTGTTCGTCGAATTCGGTCCCAAGCAGGTGCTGACCTCATTGGCGCGGCGCACCTTCGGCGACGAGATCATCGCCATCGCTACGGACTCCGGTCCGATCGGTAACGGTGATCTGGCGCTCAAACGGGCCGCGGTGCGCCTGGCCGTGCTCGGCTTCGACCTGCGCGGCATCAACCGCCACGGCGCCGCCGAGCCCGCCGCTCCGGCCGCCAAACCTGCTATGGCGGTGAGCATCTCGGCCCCGGAGTACGTGCCCGAGGCCCGCCGCAAGGCTTACGCCGCCGCGCTGTCGGACAGCTACCAGCTCTCGGTCGCGGCCCGGGCCGCCGCCGCACCGGCTCCCGCTCCCGTCGCCGTGGCGGCCCCCGTGGCTCCGGCCCCGGCCGCCCCGACCGGCAACGGTCATCACGCCAACGGCACCCATGCCCCCAGTACCCTGGAGAACCCCGTGACCGCGGAACCGCAGTACCGCATTCCCACGCCGGGCGCCCTGGACAGCGCGCTCGTGCAGCACCTGCACACCCACCGCCACTACCTGGACGGACAGCTCGAACTGGCCCGCGATCTGGCGGGCGCGTTGCGCCACGGCCAGGTCGACGAACTGCTGGTTCGCGCCATCGAGGCGGTCAAGGACCACGGCGTCGCCATCAGCGAGAGCCATTCCCGCGCCGGTGATGTGGTGGCACAGCTGGCCGAGCTGGAGGGCGGGTCCGGAGTGACCCGCGCCCAGTCGATCCCGGTCTACGTCGAATCGGGCGTCAGCAGCCCCGCGCTGACGCAGGCCGCTCCGGCCGTCCTGGTGGCCCCCGTGCCCGCCCTGGAGGCTCCGATCACGGTGGCCGCTCCGGACGCCCCGGTGCAACCGGAACCGATTGCATCCGTGAGTGTTCCGGTGCCGCAGGCCGCAGCTCCCGTCGAGCAGCCGGCCCCCGCGGCGCTGTCGGCGGACGCCGTGCGGCAGGCGCTGCGTGAAGTGGTCGCCGAAAAGACCGGCTATCCGGTCGAGATGGTCGACACCACCATGGATCTGGAGGCGGATCTGGGGGTGGATTCGATCAAGCGGGTCCAGGTGATCGGCGCTCTGCAGGAACGGTTCCCGGAGCTACCGGTGCTGGGACCGGAACAGCTGGGCACGCTGCGCACCCTGGACCAGGTCGTGGACGAGCTGGTCGCCGGTGAGACGGCCCCGGCCACACCCGCCGCCGTGGCCGCCCCGGTTGCCGAGATCGCCCCGGCCGCCGAGGTCGCGTCGGGCACCGACGGTGTCTCTGCCGACGCGCTGCGTCAGGCGCTGCGCGAGGTGGTCGCCGACAAAACCGGTTACCCGGTCGAGATGGTTGACACCACCATGGATCTGGAGGCGGATCTGGGGGTGGATTCGATCAAGCGGGTCCAGGTGATCGGCGCTCTGCAGGAACGGTTCCCGGAGCTACCGGTGCTGGGACCGGAGCAACTCGGCACGCTGCGCACCCTCGATCAGATCGTGGGCGAGCTGGCCGGGGGTGATGTCCACCCAAAAGTTGAGGCCGCGGCCGAAACGCCGCGGCACGTAGTCGAACTCGTCGGGCTGCCGGCGGTGGATCCGGCCGTGGATCCCTACCGGCCGACCGGGCACGCCGTGCTGGTGTGCCTGGACGAGTCGGCCGAAACCGACTGTGAGGCCATCGAGGAACTGCTGCGGGCCCGCAGCTGGTCGGTGCGCCGGGCGTCCGGTCCCGGCGCGATCACCGGCACCGGTCCGGTCGACGCCTGCGTCGTGGTCGCCGGTGTGGCGACCGAATGGATTCAGGCACAGGCCATCCTGAGCGATGCCATCCTGGTGGCCGGGCAGGTGCTGCCCCGGCTGCGGGCGGCGACCGGCCGGGCCGGGTTCGCGACCATCACCCGGCTCGACGGGCACCTCGGATTCCGTGGTGACGCGGAACCGGTGGCCGCCCTGCTGGGCGGCCTGGGCGGACTGGTGAAAACCCTTGCCGCGGAACAGCCCGCGCTGTTCTGCCGGGCCCTGGATATCGACCCGGCGGTGCTGCCGCACCGGCTGGCCGAGGTCGTGCTCGAGGAACTCTGCGATGCCGCGGTCGACACCACCGAGGTCGGCGTGGATGCCACCGGCGCGCGCCGCACCCCGGTGCCGAGCCGCCACGGTGACGCCCGGACCGTCGAAATCATCCGTGCCGGAACAGATTTCGGTCACTCCCTGCTGACTGAGGCGGACACCCTGGTGGTGACCGGCGGTGCGCGGGGCGTCACTGCGACATGCGTGCTGGAACTAGCCCGCACCAGCGCCTGCCGCTTCGTGTTGCTGGGCCGCACCGAGCTGGACGAGGACCCGGAGTGGGCGGCCGGTGTCGCCGACGCCAACCTCAAGCCGGCCGCGGTGCGTGCGCTGGCGGGAACCGGGGTCACACCGCGCGGCATCGACCGCGCCTGCGGCCGGATCCAGGCGGTGCGCGAAATCCGAGCCACCCTGGCCCAACTCGGCGACCGGGCCACCTACCTGGCGGTCGACGCGACCGACACTCGGGCCCTGAAGGCCGCGCTCGCCCCCTGGCGTGACGCGGATCCGGCGGCCACCGACCGCACCCGGCCCGGCGTCATCACCGGCGTCGTGCACGGTGCGGGCGTGCTGGCGGACTCGCTGATCCCCGACAAGACGGCCGAATCCATCGGCCGGGTGCTCGGACCCAAGCTGGCCGGGCTGGCCGCCGTCCTCGACGCCGCGGGCGACCCGCGCCACCTGGTGCTGTTCACCTCGGTGGCCGGACTGTTCGGCAACACCGGGCAGGCCGACTACGCGGCGGCCAACGAGGCGCTGGGTCGCTTCGCGGTCGCCTGGGGCGCCCAGGATCGGGATCGCCGGGTCACCGCTCTCGACTGGGGCGCCTGGGACGGCGGCATGGTGACTCCCGAACTGCGGGAACACTTCCGGTCCCGTGGCGTGCCGCTGCTGGCCCCGGCCGCCGGCGCCGCCGCGTTCACCGCGCAGTTCTCCGCCGCCCGTCGTCCCGAAGCGGTGCTGCTGATCGGTTCCGCCACCGCTCTGTCGGCGGCGAGCACGGACCCCGCACCGGTGCGGGCCCGCCGCGGGATCTTGGAGCTGGTGACCGATCCGGTGATCGAGGCCCACCGCATCGGTGAGCACATCGTGCTACCCGCCACCTTCGGGCTGGGCGCCATGGTGAACCTCGCCGAACGCACCCGGCCGGGCCGGATCGTGGTGGGGGTGCGCGGCTTCCAGGTGCTCAAGGGCCTGGTGTTCGATCACCCGGTCCCGAGCATCGAGGTGGAACTCGAGCCGGCGGATCCGGTGGACGACCGGATCGCGATGCGGGCCATCGTTTTCGGCGACGGGGCCGCCCGATTCCGGGCCACCCTGCTGCTCGGCGACGAACCCGAAGCCGCTGATAGGCAGCAGGTTCCGGCCGGTCCGGGCAGCGACGCGAGCTACGTCTACCGCGACGGCATCCAGTTCCACGCGCCCGCTCTGCAGGGGCTGCGCACGGTGCGGTCGGCGAGCGACGCGGCCATCGTCCTGGAATGCGCGCTGAGCGCGGATCCGGTGGCGCACGGCAGCTTCGCGAGCCGTCTGCACGATCCGGTCCAGGCCGATCTGCTCCTGCAGTCCCCGCTGGTGCTGGGACACCGGTTGCTCGGCGCGGCCTGCCTGCCGCTGGGCGTCGGCCGGATCGACTACCACCGCCCGCTGCCGGCGGGCGAGCCCTTCCTGGTGGTCGTCGACAACCCCCGGACGAGCCGGATGGAAGCCCTGATCGACTCGACCGCACTGGCCCTCGACGGCACGGTGCTGCAACGGTTCTCGGATGTCGCCGTGCTCACGACACCCGATCTGACGGAGAAGTTCCAGACCTCGGTGAGGGGGTGGACGGCATGACAGTTCTCGACTTCGACGGCATCGCCTTCGATCCGACGGGCACCCGGCCGCGGGCCGCGGCAGCGCCCACTCCGGCGGCGGCGCCCGCCGCGCCGGAGCAGGTGACACCGGTTGCGCCGCAGGCGAGTTCGGCGCTCACCCCGGTGCACGCGCCGCAGTGCGACGCCGGGCCGGTGCATCCGGTCGCGGCGGACGCGATCGCCGCCATCCGGGCCGGCGTCATCGAGGCGCACCGTGCGGCGCTGACCGCGCAGACGGCGCTGCAGCGGGAGGTGTGGCGACGGGCCCGTGCCGCGACCATGGGCGCCGAGGACGCCAGCCACGCTGTGTCGGCGGCAGCCGCGGCGGTTCCGGCCGGTGCGCAGCAGGCTCCGGTCCGGCCGAGCACTCCGGTGTTCCTCGCCCCCGAGGGCGCCTTCAAGCCCCTGGCCCGCACCGCGGTATCGCGGCTGGACCGGGCGGCGCTCGAGCGGCTGGCCGCCGGAGAGCTGAGCGCGGTGTTCGGCCGCACGCATCAGCGCACCGGCGTCGCGGTGACGGCCCGGCTGGCGGCCACCACGCCGCTCACCCTCACCGAGATCGAGTCGATCGAGGTGTACGGCGGCACCGGCAACGGTCGCGTGCTCGCCCACTTCGACGGTGATCCGCGGGCGGCCGCCCTGCAGGCTGCCGAGGTGTTCGCCCTGTACACCGGGATGCCGCTGTGCCTGTCGGGCAGCACTCTCACCGGCGGCGTCGGGGAGACCGAGGCCGGATTCGGCAGCGGCATCGTGGATCTGGTGGTCGACCGGCTCGATCTGGTGCCGCGCCCGTTCCTGCAGGCGACCGCCACCCTCGACGGCGGCGCGGCCCTGGCCGTCACCGTGATGGTGGCCGAGCGGCTCGGCGCCGAGGTCGGCCCGGGCCAGGCGGTGCCACGGGTGCTGCTCAACGAGTTCCACATGGCGCACCTGGCGCGCGGCGACCAGGCCATCGCCATGGGCCCGGAATTCGCCGAGTACACCGGCGTGCGGGCGACCCGCCTGCCCACCGGCGGACTGCTGCTGGTGGATCGGGTGCTGCGCTTCGACGGCGAACGCGGCAACCTCGAATCCGCCTCGTACGACACCGAATACGATTCACCGGCCGACTCCTGGTACTACGGCGACACCGCCAACGACTCCATGCCGCACTTCGTCTACATGGAGACCTCGCTGCAGGCGGCGCTGCTCATGGGCTACTACGCGGGGCCGACGCTGACCCAGCCGGGTACCACCCTGAGCCTGCGCAACCTGGGCGGCACCGCGACAGTGCTGCGGCAGGTCGACCTGCGCGGCAAGACGATTCAGCAATCCTCGCGGCTACTGTCGACCACCATCCTGCCGGGTTCCTCGCTGCAGACCTTCGACTACACCCTCAGCGTCGACGGTGAGCCGTTCTACCGCGGCGAGACCATGTTCGGCTACTTCAGCGATCAGGCGTTGGGCAACCAGACCGGTCTCGACGCCGGAAAGTATGTGCCGAGCTGGCTGTCGGAGCATCCCGGGGCCGCCCCGCGCGTCATCGACGTGGCCGCGCGCTGCGCCGATCCCGCGTCGCCGGCCTGCTCACGACGCAAGCTGGCGCTCATCGACCGGGTCGAAGTGGTCGACGAGGGCGGCAACTACGGTGCGGGCTACCTGCGTTCGCTGCGCACCATCGATCCGCAGGACTGGTTCTTCGCCCGGCACTTCCACCTGGACCCGGTGATCCCGGGTTCGCTTGGCGTCGAGTCGGTGATCCACGCCGTGCAGGAGTGGATGCTCGACGCCGGATTCGCCGATGGCATCGCCGATCCGGTGTTCCGGATTCCCCGCGACATCGCCTTCAGCTGGCGCTACCGCGGCCAGTTCCTGCCCACCGACGGCACCGTCGAGCTCGAGGCGCACATCAAGTCGGTGCACCGCGGGCCGCACGGCGCGACCGTCGTGGTGGACGGCTCGCTGTGGAAGCCGGGCCTGCGCATCTACGAGCTGATCGACCTGGCCATCGAACTCGCCGACCGAAAGGCGCTGTCGTGACCACCCTCCGGAATCCGGCCGCCGACACGGCCGAGGAGATCGCCGCGCTCTTGAGCGACCTGAACCGGCCGTGCTGGATCATCCGGCACGACGGCCGCGTCGCCGCCACCGCCGACGAGGGACTGGCCGCGCGCGGGCAGATCCTCGCCGCAGTGGGGCCGCTACCCCCGGAACGACTGGGCGACAGCGCCTTCCGCGCCGCCCACGGTGTGCGAGCCGCCTACGTTGCCGGGGCCATGGCCAACGGCATCGCCTCGCCCGAACTGGTGATCGCCATGGCCGAGGCGGGCTATCTGGCCAGCTACGGCGCCGCCGGGGTGCCGCCGGCCGGAGTGGATGCCGCACTGGCGGAGCTGTCCACCCGGCTGAAGGGAAAATCCTTCGCCTGCAACCTGATCCACAGCCCGACCGAGCCCGCCCTGGAACGCGCCATCGTCGACGCCTGCCTGCGCTACGACGTGCGGTGCGTGGAGGCCTCGGCGTTCATGGACCTCACCGCCGAGGTGGTGCGCTACCGGGCAGCTGGACTCGCGGTGAACCCGCAGGGCGGCATCGAGATCCGGCACCGGATCATCGCCAAGGTGTCGCGCGTCGAGGTGGCCGAGCTGTTCCTGCGGCCCGCGCCACAGCGACTGGTGACGCAGCTGGTCGAAGCCGGCAGCATCACCGCCGCCCAAGCCGACCTGGTCACCCGGGTGCCGATGGCCGACGATATCACCGCGGAGGCGGATTCCGGCGGTCACACCGACCGCCGCCCGCTGGTGGTGCTGCTGCCCGAGCTCATCGCCGCCCGCGACCGCATCGCAGTCACCGTGCCGGTCGCCGCGACGGTCCGGATCGGCGCGGCCGGCGGCATCGGCACCCCCGACGCCGCCGCGACCGCCTTCGCCATGGGCGCCGCCTACATCGTCACCGGTTCGGTGAATCAGGCCGCGCGCGAGGCGCATCAGTGCGAGGCCACCAAGCGGCTGCTGGCCACCGCGCAGTTCGCGGACTGCGTGATGGCGCCGTCCTCGGACATGTTCGAACTCGGCGTGCAGGTGCAGGTGCTGCGGCGCGGCACCATGTTCGCCACGCGCGCTCAGCGCCTCTACGACCTCTACCGGGCCTACGACGGCGTCGACGCCATCCCCGCCGAGGTCCGCACCGATCTGGAGGTCACCCTGTTCCGCCGTCCGATGCAGATGGTGTGGCAGGACTGCGTGGCCTTCTTCACCGAACGCGATCCGGCACAGCTGGCCTCGGCCGAACGCGATCCGAAGGCGCGGATGGCGTTGATCTTCCGCTGGTACCTCGGCCTGTCCTCGGGCTGGAGCATCCGTGGTGAGGCCGAACGGGTGGCCGACTACCAGATCTGGTGCGGCCCGGCCATGGGCGGGTTCAACACCTGGGCGGCCGGCACCTATCTGGCCGAACCCGGCAACCGGTCGGTGGCCGATATCGCCGGCCAGTTGCTGACCGGCGCGGCCTATCTCACCCGGGTCGCCCAGTTGCGCACCGCCGGCGTGCGGCTCCCCGCCGCCGTCGGTCGGTACGCGCCCCGCCCGATGGAGGAGCGATGACCATACTCGAGACCGGCCGAGCCGCGGGCACAGCGTGGATGCTGTGCCCGGGCTGCGCGGCCATGATCTACGTCAAGCGCTACGAGCGTGCCGACCGGGTGTGCCCAGAGTGCGACAGCCACGGCATGCTGACCGCGCAGCAGCGCGTCGACCTGCTACTTGACCCGGACTCGGCCACCCCGATCGACTACGCCGAGACGGTGCGGGATCCGCTGGGGTTCACCGACTCCCGGCCCTACCCGGAGCGGCTCGACGACGCACGCCGCAAGACCGGTCTGTCCGACGCTGTGCTGTGCGTGCGCGGCACGCTTGGCGGCGTCCGAGTCGTGGTGGCGGCCATGGACTTCCGCTTCCTGGGCGGCAGCCTGGGCAGTGCGGTCGGTGAGGCGGTGACAGCGGCGGCGGAAACCGCTCTGGCCGAACGGCGTCCGCTGATCCTGGTCCCGGCCTCCGGCGGGGCGCGCATGCAGGAGGGCATCGTCGCCCTCATGCAGATGGCCAAGACCAGCCGCGCCCTGCGGCAGCTGGACGACGCGGGCGTGCTGACCGTCTCGGTCATCACCGACCCGACCTATGGCGGCGTGGCGGCCTCCTACGCCACCTCGACCGATGTGATCGTCGCCGAACCCCGTGCGCGCCTGGGCTTTGCGGGGCCGCGCGTCATCGCCCAGACCATCGGCCAGACCCTGCCCGCCGGTTTCCAGACCGCCGAATTCCTCCTCGAGCACGGCATCGTCGACATGATCTGCCACCGCTCGGCGCTGCGCGACCGGCTGATCCGCCTGGTCGGCATGACGGTGCGCCCGGTCGCGGACCGTACCCGCGCTGTCGACACCGACGCGGTGCTGACCGACCTGTCCGCGCTGCCCACCGGCGACCCGTGGGAGCGGGTTCGGGCCGCCCGCCGGCTCGACCGGCCCACCACCCTCGACCATCTGGCCGGCGCGTTCGAGGAATTCCTCGAACTGCACGGCGACCGGATGAGCGCCGACTGCCCAGCCATGGTCACCGGCCTGGCCCGGCTGGACGGGGTGCCGGTCGTGGTCGCGGGCACGCAGAAGGGCCACACCGCACCCGAATTGGCGCAGCGCAACTTCGGCATGCCCACCCCGGCCGGCTACCGCAAGGCCGCACGCGTGCTGCGGCTGGCCGCCAAGCTCGGACTGCCCGTGGTCACCCTGGTGGACACCGCGGGCGCGTATCCGGGGATCACCGCCGAGGAGCAGGGACAGGCGGTCGCCATCGCCGAGAACCTGAAACTGCTCGCCGGACTGGCGGTTCCGGTGGTCGCGGTGATCACCGGTGAGGGCGGCAGCGGGGGAGCCCTGGCCCTGGCCGTCGCCGACCGGGTGCTGGTGTGCGAGAACGCCGTCTACTCGGTGATCAGCCCCGAGGGCTGCGCCTCCATCCTCTGGCAGGACGCCGCGGCCGCGCCGCTCGCGGCCCGGGCACTGAAGGTGGACGCCGCCTCGCTGCTGGAACTCGGTATCGCCGACGCGGTGGTGCCCGAACCTCCGGGCGGCGCGGACCGCGATCCGGCTGCCGCCACCGCCCTGCTGCGCCGCGCAATGCGTGCCGCCGTACGCGAGCTGCGCACCTGGTCCGCCGACGACCTGATCGCCCACCGGCACGCCCGCTTCCGGGCCTTCGGTGTGCCCCGCAACGACCTCGAGGAGAACAGATGACCGACAACGGCATCACCACCCTGTCGTCCGCCGACGCCGACCGCACCTCCGCGCACACCACCGCCGGCGGGCGCGCGGTGAGCGCCGCCGAGGCCGATCACAGCTTGGCCGTGCTGGCCCGGCACGCGTTGACCGTGCGCGCGGGCATCACACCGGCGCCTTCCTCGGTGACCGTGGCCAACGGCCCGGTCGTGCTGCGGGTCAGCTGGGACAGCGGCCAGGCCGAGAGCTCGCCGGTGGCCGCACCGGCCGGCGCGCAGGCCCCCGTCGCGGCCGCCACCACGCCGACGGCCCCCGTCCCCGCACACGGAAACGACTCGGGCGCTGCGACATTCACGCTCACCGCCGAGACCGTCGGCGTCTTCTACCGCGCCCCCGAGCTGGGTGCGGCCCCCTTCGTCACCGAGGGCGATCCGGTGCGCTCCGGCCAACAGGTCGCCATCGTCGAGGCCATGAAGCTGATGATCCCGGTGACCGCGGCCCGCGAGGGAGTGGTGGCCGAATTCCTGGTCGAGGACGGCGATTCCGTGGAGCACGGCCAGCCGCTCATCGTCTTCGAGGTGCTGCGGTGACTCCGGTCGCCGGGGTGACGCGGCCCATTCGCAAACTGCTGGTGGCCAATCGGGGCGAGATCGCGGTACGGATCATTCGCACCTGCGCCGAGCTCGGAATCGCCACCGTTGCCGTGCATTCGGCCGCCGACCGCGACTCGCTCGCGGTGCGGATGGCCGACGAGTCGGTGCAGATCGGTCCCGGCCCGGCCAAACGCAGTTACCTGTACATGCCCGCGATCATCGAGGCTGCCCGCGCCACCGGCGCCGACGCTGTCCACCCGGGCTATGGATTCCTTTCGGAGAACCCCGATTTCGCCGAGGTCTGCGAGGCCGAGGGCCTGGTGTTCGTCGGCGCCCCGGCCGCGGTGATGGCCCGGCTGGGCGACAAGTCCACCGCCCGCGCCCTGATGGCCGACGCGGGCCTGCCGCTGCTGCCCGGCAGCCGCGACCCGGTCGACACCGTCGACGAGGCCCGGGATCTGGCCGGCGACATCGGCTACCCGGTGATCCTCAAGGCGGTGGCCGGTGGTGGCGGCCGCGGCATGCGGGTGGTCCGCGATCCGGGCGACTTCGCGGCCGCCTGGCAGCAGACCCGCGCCAACGCGACCGCCGTCTTCGGCGACGGCCGTCTCTACGTGGAGCGCTACCTCGAACCGGCCCGCCACGTGGAGGCCCAGATCCTGGCCGACACGCACGGCCGGGTGGTGCATCTGGGCCTGCGCGACTGCTCGCTGCAGCGCCGGCACCAGAAGCTGGTGGAGGAGGCGCCTGCCCCCGGACTCTCGGACGAGCTGGCCGAGCGGATCGGTGCGGCGGCCGTGCGCGGCGCGGAGGCAGCCGGGTACGTCGGTGCGGGCACGGTGGAATTCCTGCTCGACGCCGACGGGCGGTTCTACTTCATGGAGGTGAACTGCCGTCTGCAGGTGGAACATCCGGTCACCGAGATGATCACCGGCATCGACCTGGTGGCCGAGCAGTTGCGGATCGCGGCGGGGGAGCGGCTGACCGTCGAGTCCGGCGGCAATCCGCGCGGCGTGGCCCTGGAGTGCCGGGTCAATGCCGAGGATCCGGAGCGGGAATTCGCCCCGGCCCCGGGCACTCTCACCGAGTGCGTGCTGCCGGGCGGCCAGTTCGTCCGGGTCGACAGCCACATCTCGCAGGGCTATTCGATTCCGCCACACTATGATTCGCTGCTGGCCAAGGTCGTGGTGTGGGCCCCCGACCGCGCCGGGGCCATCGACCGCATGCGGCGCGCACTGGCCGAGACCCGGATTCGCGGCGGCGGTGTCGCCACCACGGCGGAATTCCTGCACGATGTGCTCGATCATCCCCGCTTCCGGGCCGCGACCCACGACACGGCATTGATCAATTCGCTCACTGGTCCGGTGGGGGCGCGGGCATGATGGAGGGCGGCCGCCCGCAACGCGAAGGAGCCCGCGCAGATGACCGTCGACGCCTGGGCGCAGCATCCCACCGCCCGTTTTCTCGCCCATGACATGTTCGACTCGCTGCGGCGGTGGACCGATGCCATCCCCGCCGGCGAGATCCCGCTGAAATCGACGCTCGCCGCCATGGACGCGGCGGGCGTCGACCACGCCCTCCTCTCCGCCTGGTGCGCCCCGGAGGGCGTCCTCATCTCGAACGACCAGGTCGCCGCCTGGGTCGCCGAAGCGCCCGACCGGTTCTCCGGCATTGCTTCGGTCGACCTGCGCCGGCCGATGACCGCGGTCCGCGAACTACGCCACCGAGTCCAGGACCAGGGCTTCAAGGCACTGCGCGTACTGCCCTGGCTGTGGGAGGTACCACCCACCGACGCCCGCTTCTACCCGCTGTACGCCGCCTGCGTCGACCTCGGCATCCCGTTCTGTACCCAGGTCGGCCACACCGGCCCCCTGCGTTCCTCGGAGACGGGCCGCCCGATTCCCTACATCGACCGGATAGCCCTGGACTTCCCCGAACTCACCATCGTGTGCGGCCACGTCGGCTACCCGTGGACCGAGGAGATGATCGCAGTCGCCCGCAAGCACCCGGGCGTGGTCATCGACACCTCGGCCTACACCACCAAACGCCTGCCCCCAGAACTGATCTCGTACATGAAGACCCGCAGCGGCCGCCGAAAGGTGCTGTTCGGCACCAACTTCCCGATGATCTTCCCCGAGCACGCCCTCGCCGGGCTGGGCGACCTGGGCCTCGACGACGAAACCCGCGCCCTGTACCTGGACGGCAACGCCCGCCGTGTCTTCGGACTGTGACGGGTCCCGGTACCGTTCACGAGGATGCCCTGGGTTCCGACCACCACCGGCACCCACACACTCCTGGCGAGGACGTGCTTCAGCTCCAATCAACTCGTCGTGACGATCCAAGCCGCCCCCGCGGAAAGCACGCCCGACCTGCAACAAACACACGACCTCTGCCAAGGCATCGGCTCCGGCAGCGCAGGATTCTGACCCCGAGCACGCTTGGTCCTGTAGGGCGCGACGATGATGCCTTCGGATTCCGCACACCATGAGAAGCACTCGATGAAGTGTCGCGATGACCGCCTGAGCCCGCAGGCAGTCGCGACGTCGGTGGCGGTCAGGATTCGGGCTGCCGATTTTCGGTGGCTCGAGTAGGGGTGGTTTGGGAAGGATTGGGGAGTGCAGGTGAGTGGTGAGTTGGGGCGGATTGCTGAGCGGGCGGATCGGTCTGCGACGTTCGGGTTGATTCGGAGGTTGGCTGATGGCGGTGTGGGAGGGGTGGAGCGGGCGGAGATCGGCTATGTGCTTGGGCGGTTGGGCGATCCGCGGGCTGTGATGCCGTTGGCTGGGATCGGGTTGGATCGGGGGTGTTCGGGGGAGGTGCGGCGAGCGGCGTTTGGGGTGCTGGAGAGCATAGGGATGTGTTTGGAGGGGGCGGACTTGCGGGCGTGGTGGGACAGTGGGGATGACCTGGTGTGGCTGTGTATTGCGGCAGGCTGAACGGGGCGAGGCCGATCTGCTCGAACCGGTGGCGCGGGATTCGGGGCATCGGCTGCACCGGCACGCATTGAGGGGCATCGAGTTCGGATTCGAGGAACCGCGTTGGCAGGAGTACAAGGTCCGGGGGCTCGATCAAGCTGGACATGCTGCGCTGCAACGACTGGTCCGGCGTCCCCGCTGCTGACCGGCCCTCCATCGCTGCCTTTCTGTTCAGTCATCCGGACCCGGAAGTGCGGGCGTTGTCCTGCGTAATTCTGTCGACCTGGCAAGAGGCGGACCCCCTGGTCGCGCTCGCCCATGATCCGAATTCAGGTGTTCGCAAGTCCGCCGTCTACTACCTGCGGTTCGTGCCGGCGTCGCGTGAGATCGCGACGCTCACTTGGGATCTGGTTGCCTCAGGTGAGGTCGCCGGCACTCGCGGTTGTGAAGCGCCGGCCACCTGCGCCGTCCATACGCCAGCCGGCGAGCTCGATGACCGACTGATCGAGCTGGCGCGCACGGACCTTCGGGAAGAGCATCCGCGCCGAGGCGGTGTCGCAACTCGGCGACCGCATCGAACCGCTGCTGTCCCTGCTGTCCGAACCACCTTTGGTGACGTGGGCGGTGCACCTCCGGTTACTGGATGCCTGCCGCAAGTCGGGTTTGTGTCCGCCTGCCGCCAGCGCACTGCGAGAAGTCGACAACCTGGATGTAGCGCTCGCCCTCGCCGATCTCGACGCCCGCGAGTGAAGATGCCCCGCCTTCGCTCGAGACTCGGTCCCGTCGTCCGGATGAGCGCGGACAGTTGGACGCCTACTCGAGACCTGAACGGACGAAGGCGTTCACGATGTGCCGCTGCAGGACCAGGTAGAGGAGCAGGACCGGGAGGCAGGCCAGGCCGGCTACTGCCATGAGTGGTCCCCACTGGTCGCCCTCGGTGCCCATGAAGCTGCGCAGGCCCAGCTGCAGGACCGAGTTGGAGCGGCGGAGGACGACTGCGGGCCAGAAGTATTCGTTCCAGGCGTTGATGAACAGGAGAATTCCCAACGCCGCCAGAGCGGGCCGCAGATTCGGGACAACTACCGTCCACAGGATCGACCAGGAGGAACGGCCGTCGATGCGGGCCGCCGCCACCAGCTCCTTGGGGAAGGCTGCGAGGTGCTGGCGCAGGAGCAGTACAGCCAGCGCCGAGCACAGGGTGGGCAGGACGGCGCCGACCAGGGTGTCGAGGAGGCCCAGGCGGGTCAGGAGGATGTAGTTGGGCAGCATGCTGACCTGGAATGGGACCAGCCAGGTGCCGACGAACGCCAGGTACAGGAGCCGCTGGAAGCGGAAGGTGTACAGGCCGAAGGCGTAGGCGGCCAGCAGGGCGATGAGCAGCTGACCCGACGCCGAGAGTGCCGCCACCACAAAGGTATTCAGGATGAGGCGGGGGATGTCGAGCTGGTGGGCGGCGTCGGTGAAGTTCGACAGGGACAGCGGCCAGGGCAGCGGCGACAGCGATGTGACGTCCTCGGGCCGGCGCAGCGCGGTCGCGAAGAGCCAGTAGATGGGGAAGACGCACACGACGGCCGTGCCCGCGAGCAGCGCGTGGCCGCCGGCGGAGCGCAGCCGATCGGGCAGCGAGGTTTCAGTCATCGTGGAAGGCAACCTTTTCCGAGATCCAGACCAGGCCCGCGGCCACCACACCGAATCCGAGGAACAGCAGCACACCGGCCGCGGCGCTCAGTCCGGCGTCGAAGCTGTGGAACGCGTATTCGTAGAGCAGGTAGTAGATGTTGGTGGTGGACTGTGCCGGGCCGCCCTGGGTCATGGTGTCGATGAGCGGGAAAGTCAAGGTGGGACTGAGCAATACGGTGGTCAGCACCAGGAACAGCAGGGTGGGGGACAGCAGCGGCAGGGTGATCCAGCGGCGGATCTGGCCCGGGGAGGCCCCGTCGACACTGGCGGCCTCGTTGTAATCGCCGCTGATGCCGGCCAATCCGGCCCACACCACCAGCACGGCGAATCCGAGCAGCTGCCAGCCGGTGATGCCGACGATCACCCACTGCGCGGTCCGCGCGTCGTAGACCCAATTGCGTTGCGAGTCCAGGACACTGTCCACGAAACCGGTGCGCGGATGCAGCAGCCAGCGCCACACCGCGGCCACCGCCACGGGCGCGACCAGGAACGGCGCGAAGATCAGCGCGTGATAGACGGTCCGGGCGCGCGGGCCCACCCGCCGGCCGCCCAGCGCGATCAGCACCGGTAGCGCGACCGTGAAGGGCAGCAGCCCGGCGACCATCCAGACGGTGCGGCGCGCTGAGGCCCAGAACGCCGGAAGGTCCACCAGCCGTTCGTAATTCGCCATCCCGACCGGCCGCATGGGCTGGGTCGGGAGCAGATTCCAGGAGTAGGTGGACAGTTGCAGGGCCTGCACCAGCGGCTGATAGGTCCACACCACCAGCAGGAACAGCGCGGGCGCGAGATACAGATACGGTGTGGCGCCGCGGAGTGCGCGGCGCAGCAGGGCGCGGTGCGGACGCGCCGCCGGTGTCGCAGCGATCAGCGGCGGCGCGTCCTGTTCGGGGACTGTGACGAACACCGGTCACCCGGCCTCCGCCGCGAGGGCGGCCAGTCGCTCCTGCACCTCGGTGTCGGCCTTGTCGTAGATCCGGGTGCCCGGGCCCGCCTCGACCGCGGTCGCGATGACCGACGTGCCGACCACATCGAGCCGGGTGAAACCCGATCCAACGAAACCCTGCTGCCGGCCCGCCGGCGCCATGGCGTCGATGCGATAGGCCAGCGCCGGGCCGACCCAGACCGGGACCCCGGCCAGCGCCGACGCCGCGGTCATGTGGTTGTGCCCGCACAGGATCATGCGCACGTCGGTCCCGGAGATCACCTCGGCCAGCTGGTCCGCGTTCTGCAGCTTGAGGAACTCCGCGGCCGGGATGGCCGAGGGCAGCGGCGGATGGTGCAGCACCAGCACGCTGCCGCGCGACGCGGGGTGGCGCAACTGCTCGGCCAGCCAGGCCAGCTGCTCGGGTTCGAGACGGCCGTCATGGCGTCCTGGCGTGGTGGTGTCCAGGCCGATGAGCCGCAGGCCGTCGACCTCGATGACCCGATCGTGCGGCAGCGCGGTGTCGACCGTGCCGGGTTCGAGACCTAGCAGCTCCACGCCGAAAGCATCGCGCTCGTCATGGTTTCCCATCACGTACAGCACCTGGGCGCCGAGTTCGGCCGCCACCGGCTCGACGGCCTCGCGCAGCCGCCGGTACGCCTCGGGCGAGCCGTTGTCGGTGAGGTCGCCGGAGAGCAGCAACGCGTCGATGCGCTGCCCGCCGGTGCGCAGCCGATTCAGGACGTGCAGCAGCGTGGCATGGGTGTCGATAAGGTCGAGGACCTGCTCACCGGCGGGGCGCAGGTGAGTGTCGGTCAGTTGGACGAGAATCAGATCGTTCATGAGGCCGGCATCAGTTTGGCGCCCTCGATGCGGGCGGTGGTGAGAGTGGACTGGGCGTCCTTGCCCTGGAACACGATCGACTCGACGGCGTCCATCATGCCGTCGCGGATCTGCAGATAGTCGTTGCCCGGCATGGAAACCCACGGCTCCATGGTGGCCAGCTGCGCGATGTTCGGCGCCAGCAGCGGGTTCTGGGTGGCCCACGAACCCAGCACGGCCGGATCGGTCACCATCTCCGAACGCAGCGGCAGGTAGCCGATGTTCTGTGCGATCTTCATGTAGGACTGCTCGCTGGTGAGGAACTTGATCAGCTCCCAGCCGGCGCGCTGCTTGACCGGGTCATTGGTCAGAATATGAAGTCCCGCACCGGAATTGGTGGGCACCGGCGGCTTGTCGCCGAAGCGCGGCATGGCGGCCGAACGTAGGTCCCACTTGTTATTGGCGCCCGCCACGAACGTGCCCTGGATGGCGCTGGTCTCGAGGATCATGCCGATCTCGCCGCGCGCGAACGCCTCGTAGCCCTGCTTCTGCGCCAGCTTCGGCATGGAACCGGAATTGACCAGATCCTGGGCCATCTTGGTGACCTCGACGCTCGGGGCGTCGGCGTAGGTGAGGGTGCGGCGATCGTCGGAGATGACCCGTCCGCCGTCGGACCGCACCATCGACTGGAAGCACCAGTCCTTGGCGGCCTTGGTCAGGCAGTCCAGGTACACGCCGCCCTGACCGGTCTTCGCGGTGATCGCCTTGGCGTCGTCGGCGACCTGCTGCCAGGTGGTCGGCGGCTTGGCCGGATCCAGCCCGGCCTGGCTGAACAGGCTCGCGTTGTAGTAGAGCACCGGGGTAGAGAACACGAACGGGACACCGTAGGTGTGGCTGTCCCAGTCGTCGAGGGTGCGGGCTCGCGGGTGGAAGTGGAACTTCTCACCGTTGAAGTTCTGCTGCACCGCCTGCTTGCCGAACAGCGTGTCGAGCGGCTTGGCGCCCAGCTGGTGGATGGTGAAATCGAGGTCGCTGAAACCCAATTGGGCGACATCCGGCGGGTGCCCGGCCACCATCTGGTTCTGGATACTCGAGATGGTGTCGGTGGCGGGGTTGGGGCTGTTGCCCTGCGGCTTCTGCGCGGTCACCGTGATGTTGGGGAACTTCTTGGAGAAGTCGGCGATCAGGGCGTTGAAGGTGTCGGTCCAGGCGCCGGCGAGCCCGTAGTTGTAGGACTCGAAGACGATCGAGACCTTCTGATCGGGGCTCAGTTCGGGGACCTGCGCCGTGGAGGTGGCGTCGGTGGCGGTGGTACCGCTCAGCCCGCAGCTGGTCAGCGCGAGACAGGCGGCGAACACCATGCCCAGGACGGGGCCGGTGCGTTTCACGGGTCTTCTCCTCATCGAATGGTGGTGCGAAAGAATCAGGCGACCGAGGCCGCCGGGTCCGCGGGTAGGATCGCGGTCGGCTCCTGCCAGCGCAGGCGCAGGCCGGAGCCGGGGTCGAACAGGTGGAGATCGGCGGGGTCGCAACGCAATCCGATGTCGTCGCCGACCCGGACACCGGCGGGGCGGGTCGCGCGCACGCACAGCTCCAGCGCGCCGGCGGTGACGTGCACGAGCTCCTCGCTGCCCAGGTTCTCGACCATGGTCACCCGGCCGCGCACGGCCGTGGCGGTCGGATCGATGCGCAGACGCTCGGGACGAATGCCGGCCAGAACCTCGGTGCTGCTTCCGGTTTGGCCGGCGTCACTATCGGATTCGGCTGTGATGCTGCCGGATTCGGCGTCGATCCCGAGCGCGGCGTCGACACCGTCGGTCCGCACGCGCAGCTTGCCCTCGTGCGAAACCACCTCCGCCGGGAAGATGTTCATCGGCGGCGAGCCGAGGAATCCGGCCACGAACGCGGTGCGCGGGTGGTCGTAGAGCTCTTCCGGGGTGCCGACCTGCTCGACCCGGCCAGCGTTGAGCAGCGCGATGCGCGTGGCCATGGTCATGGCCTCCACCTGGTCGTGGGTCACGTACAGGAAGGTGGCCCCCAGCCGCCGGTGCAGGGCGATGAGTTCGGCGCGGGTGGCGCTGCGCAGCTTGGCGTCCAGATTCGACAGCGGCTCGTCCATCAGGAACGCGCCGGGGTCGCGAACCATGGCCCGCGCCAGCGCGACTCGCTGCCGCTGGCCGCCCGAGAGCGCGGCGGGCCGGCGGTCCAGCAGCGCGGACAGTTCGAGCGTCCGGGCCACCCGCTCGACCTGCTCGGCGATCTGCGCCCGCGGCGTGCGGCGGGCCCGCAGCGGGAATCCGATGTTCTTCGCGACCGTCAGATGCGGGTAGAGCGCGTAGCTCTGGAACACCATGGCCAGGTCCCGCCGCTGCGGCACCTCGTCGGTGATATCGGTGCCTTCCAGGAGGATTCGGCCCTCCGACGGCTGCTCCAGGCCCGCGATCATGCGCAGCAGCGTGGATTTGCCGCAGCCGCTGGGGCCGAGCAGCACCAGGAATTCACCGTCGGCGATGTCGAGGCTCACCTCGCGCACCGCGTAGTCGGTGTCGAATCGTTTCGACACCGCGTCGATCTGCAAGCGGGCCACTGTTCTCCTTCAGGCCGGCGCGGTGCCGGTCGTGATCCAATCCGCCACGCCGGTGGCGATGGCGGGCGCGTCCTTGACCCACAGGAAGTGGTCGCGGTTCGCGACGGCCGAGTTCTCGTCGATGTGCCAGCGGGTCACCTGGGCGGCGGGCATGCGCGAAACCAGGAAGTCCACATTGGATTTCGGTCCGAGCACGTCCTCCGACAGCGAGATCACCAGCACCGGCACGCGCATGGCGGCCAGTAGCGAGTTGTAGCGGCGTTTGGTGCCGCTGGGCCGGTAGTAGCTGGTCAGCGAATGCACCGACCAGTCGATCATCACGCCGCCGGGCATGGGCGCGGGAATGAGCACGCCCCCCGGCCAGTGACCCTTGTACCGCGACACCAGGCCGATCCACTGGATCTGGCTCAGCGCCTCCCACCAGCGGCGCGGGCCGAACGCCCACCAGAAGACCGTGCCGGTGCCGATGATGGTGACGCCCGCGATCCGGCCGGGCTCGGCGGCCGAGAACAGCAGGGCCAGCTGGCCGCCCAGGCTGTGGCCGAACAGCTGGATCGGCGCGCCCGGGAAGCGCTCCTCGACCGCGGTGACGATGGCTGGCAGATCGGTCTCGATCATCTCGCGGTAGCCGAAGTCGGTGTGCTCACCCAGCTTCGGGGTGGCCTCACCGTGCGCCCGCAGATCGCAGGTCGCCACCGAAAGTCCCTGGGCGTGCAGGGCTTTGGCGAGCGAGAAATAGTTCTTGGCCTTCATCGCCATGGCCGGCAGGATCAGCACCACCGGGGCGTCCGGCCGCTGCGCGGGCAGGAAGCGGACGGTGAAGGCGACGCCGTCGGCCGTCTCGACCCGGGTGCTCTCCAGAGTGGTGAATTCCGAACGGGATTCGGGGGTCGCGGTGGTCGTGTCGCCGCTCATTTCGCCTTCGCCCCGGTGATGGTCACGTCGCACACGTAGTCGAAGGTGAACTTGGCGACCATGACCTCGTTGTCGTCGAGCAGCGTCGCCTTGCCGGACAGCTCGAACCGGGCCGACGCGGTGGCGGCCAGGATGTCGGCGAGCTCGCGCTGGTCGACGGTGGCGATCGCGCGGATGCGGCCCTGTGCCGGCTTGCGGTAGGACGCGGTGCCGTCGCGCAGTACCAGGCGTTCGACCGTGTACAGCCGGTGGGCGGCCGCGCCGACGAAGGCCGCTGCGCCCGCGATGTCGGCCGCGGTGAACAGCGCGCCCGCGTGCACGGTGGACATGTGGTTGCGGACCTCGTCCACGGCCGGGATCTCCACCACCGCGCGGTCGGGGCTGATCTCGGAGACGAGGGTGCCGACGTGGCGGCCGAACGGCACCATCTGCTGCGAGATGGCGCGCAGGTACTCGTAATCGACGGCGTCGGGGTTCAGGTCCGGATAGGCGGCGGCGAATCCGGACAGCGTGCGGGTGGTCATCTCGGGCTTCCCTTCGGTGTTCTGAGTTGTCGGCGGCAATCGGGCGATCAGCGCGGGCCGCGCAGCACCCGGCGGGCGATCGACCAGCGCAGCACTTCCGAGGGCCCCTCGTAGATGCGGAAGGCGCGGGCCTCCACCAGGAATCGGGCCACCAGGTGGTCCTCGCAGACGCCCAGGCCGCCGTGCAGCTGCACCGCGCGATCCAGCACCCGCCAGACCGCCTCGGAGACGAAGGTTTTCGCGATGGAGGTCTCGTGCCGGGCCTGCGAGGAGGTCGGACCGTGAGTGTCGATGGTGTCGGCGACGCTGCGCACCAGGCTGCGGGCGGCCGCGATATCGATCTCGTTGTCGGCGATGAGGCCCTGGGCGATGCCGTGCTCGGCGATGGGCACGCCGAAGGAATGGCGGCGCGTGATGTGGTCGGCGGTGAGCTGCTGCGCACGCACCGCCAGGCCCAGCCAGTTCATGCAGAACGTGAGCCGTGACGGCGCGAGCCGGACCTGCGCCAGTTCCAGGCCCCGGCCGACCTCGCCCAGCACGGCGGCGTCGGGGACCTCGCAGTCGGCGAATTCGACCTCGCAGTGCCCGCCGGGGGCGCTGGTGTGGTCCAGGGTCGGCATCCGGCGGCCCACCCGCAGGCCCGGGTTGTCCTGATCGACCAGGAACATGGTGGGGCCGTCGGAGGTCATGGCCACGCAGATGGTGAACGCCGCGCCGTTGGCGCCGGTGGTGAAGTGCTTGGCGCCGTTGATGATCCAGCCCTTGTCGGTCTCCTCGGCGGTGGTGCGCAGCATGCGGGGATCGGTACCCGCGCCGGGGGCGGGCTCGGTCAGCGCGATGGCCGAGCGCACGTCGCCGGCGGCCAGCGGGGCCAGATAGCGTTCGCGCTGTTCGGCATTGGCGACGTGGGCCAGCAGATGGATATTGCCGTCGTCGGGAGCCCAGGCGTTCAGGGCCAGCGGGCCGAGCAGGCTGGCGCCCGCCGCCTCGAGCACCTCGGCCTGGGCCCGGGTGTTCAGGCCGAGTCCGCCGTACTCCGGATCGGACAGCGGGCCGAAGACCCCCGCCTCCTTGGCCTTCTTCTGCAGGTCCAGCCGCAGCGCGTCATCGGTGACCCGGCCGCCGGCCACCACCTCGCGTTCCACCGGGATGACCTGCTCAATCACGAACTGCCTGGTCCGTTCGACCAGTTCCGCCACAGCGCTCATGGGGTCAGTGTCGGTCGGGTGTCCTGTCTACCGGGCGGGCGATCGTCAATGCCTATCGGTCGAATCGACTGCCGCTTCCGACCCGCGTTCTTCCGGGCGTCTCGGACAGGCTGAGCCCGACACCGAGTCCAGGAGTGTTCGACACCGGGCCCGCGGGGCCGACGAGGGGATGCGATGACCGAGTTGATGGTCCGGGTGACCGGCCGACGTGACGTGGCCGAGGGCGTGTTCGCTCTCGAGCTGGCGGCGCTCGGCGGCGGCGCGCTGCCGGACTGGACGCCCGGCGCCCACATCGACGTGTTCGCCGGATCGGCCGGTGTGCGGCAGTATTCGCTGTGCGGCGATACCGCCGACCGGCAGTCCTGGCGGATCGCGATCCTGCACGAACCCGACGGCCGGGGCGGCTCCGCGCATCTGTTCCGCACCGCGCATCCGGGCACCGAGTTGCGAGTGTCGCTGCCGCGCAACCACTTCGCCCTGGCGCCCGGTGACGAGTACCTGTTCCTGGCGGGCGGCATCGGGATCACGCCGATCCTGCCCATGGTGGCCGCCGCAACGCGGGCGGGCGCGCGCTGGAGCCTGCACTACGGCGCGCGCACCCGGGAGCACCTGGCCTTCACCGATGAGCTGGCGCGCTACGACCGGGTGAACCTGGTGCCGCAGAACGAATCCGGGCTGCTGCCCCTGGCAGACCTGCTCGCCGACACCACCGCCACCGTGTACTGCTGCGGGCCCGCGCCGCTGCTCGACGCCGTCGAGGCCGAGGGCGCGCGCCGGGGCCTGGCCGTGCACACCGAGCGGTTCGTGCCACGACGCGTCGACAACGGGGTCGATCGCGCCTTCGAGGTCCGCCTGGCACGCAGTGGTCAGGTGCTGCGTGTCGGGCCGGACCGGTCGATCGTCGAGGTGCTCGAGGGCGCGAGCGTCGCCATCGTCACCTCCTGCCGGGAGGGCACGTGCGGCAGCTGTGAGACGCCGTTCCTGGAAGGCGAAGTGGAGCACCGGGACTCGGTGCTAACCGCCGCCGAACGCGAATCCGGCAACACCCTGATGCCCTGCGTATCGCGGGCCGTCTCAGATGTTCTCGTGCTCGACCTGTGACACGAGAAGCACAAGGAAAACCAAGCGAAAGAACGCAGAGAGAACCAGGATGAGGAATACTGCTGCGGCGTCCGCGCTGCTCGCCGCGACGCTGTGCATCGGCGCCGGCGTTACCGGTACCGCCCAGGCGGACTCCGCCGATGTCACGAACTACACGGCGACCGACACCGGAACCTCCACGATCGTGCGCACCGACGCCGGTTCGATGACGGTCGAGGATGGCATCTTCAAGATCAAGGCCGCCAACGGCACCGTGCTCGGCGGTAGCGAGCTCTCCTTCCGGGTCGACGACTTCGTCTTCCCGATCGCGGCCGACATCAAGGGCCGCACCGCTACCCTGACCCCGCAGTTCGACGAGGCGCACGCGGTGTACAAGCCGGTCGCCCTGCCCTACGAGGACCAGGCCCCCTGGAAGACCCCGTACGACCGTGAGCAGGCGGCCTGGGGTCGCATGCGTGACACCATCTCCGTCGGCGCCGCCATCGGCACCCTGGTCGGCGGCCTGGGCGGTGCCGGTCTGGGCTGCCTGGCCGGTGCCGCCCTGGGCGCGACCCTGACCGGCGCCCTGGCGCTGCTGTTCGGCGCGGGCCCACTGGCCGGTTGTGTCGCGGGTGCGGCCGCCGTCGGCTTCCTGGGCACCATCGCCGGTCAGCTGTTCGTGACCGCGCCGGTCGCCATCGCGGCTGCCATCCAGTATTTCACCACGATCAACCAGCCCTTCACGCCCGCGAAGTAGGCGTGTAGACCCGGCGAGTCTCGCCCGGGGGACACGGCCCCGTTCGGATCATCGATCCGGGCGGGGCCTTTGGTTCACAGCAGGACCGGGAGCTCGTGCAGGCCGCGAATGAGGGTGCTCGGATGCCAGGCGAGGGTTTCCGCGGCGCGGGACGGGCGCAGGTTCGGGAATCGGGACAGCAAGGCGGCGAAGGCGACTCGTGCTTCCAGTCGGGCCAGTGGCGCGCCGACGCAGAAGTGGATGCCGTGGCCGAAGGCGAGATGGCCGCTGGCGTTGCGGGCGGGATCGAGGGTGTCGGGGGCCAGGTAGCGGTCGTTGTCGCGGTTGGCGGCGGCGAGCGCGATGTAGACGAATTCGCCTGCGGGGATGGGCGTTCCGGCGATGACGATCGGTTCGGTCGTGTATCGGACAGTGGTCAGGTTGACCGGGCCGTCGTAGCGCAGGAACTCCTCGACGGCGGCGGCGATCGCGTCGGGGTCGGCGCGCAGGGCTCGCAGCTGTGCCGGATTGCGGAGCAGGGCGAGGATGCCGTTGGCGATGAGGTTGACCGTGGTGTCGTGCCCCGCGACCAGCAGCAGGAACGCCATACCGACGAGCTCGGCCTCGGTGAGGGCGTCGCCGTCGTCGGTGGGGACGGCGAGCGCGGAGAGCAGATCAGCGGCGGGCTCCTGAGCCTTCGCGCGCACCAGTCCGGTGAGGTAGGCAGCCATCGCCTTCGAAGCGCGGGTGCGGTCCTCCTCCAGGCCGGCGACGGCGACCAGCGCCCGGGTCCAGTCCTGGAAGTCCGCGCGGTCGTCGAGCGGCACGCCGAGCAGTTCGCAGATCACCGTGATCGGCAGCGGTTCGGCGAAGTCGCGCAACAGATCCGCCTCGGCGCGTCCCTCCAGGACGTCCAGCAGCGAGGCGGTGATCTCCTCGATGCGGGGCTGCAACTCCGCCACCCGGCGCGGGGTGAAAGCCCGGGTCACCAGCTTGCGCAGCCGGGTGTGTCCGGGCGGATCGGTGTTGAGCATGTGGGTGAGCAGCGCCACGGCGCTCGGGTCCGACCGCGGCGTACCGCGTTTGGCGCTGAGCAGGGCGTCGGTTTCGGCCGCGTCCTTGTGGAGGCGAGGGTCGGCCAGGGCGGCGCGGCCCGCCGCGAAGTCGAGGATGACCCAGCGAACGAAGTTGTCGGGGAAGCGAACTCGCCGGACCGGGCCGTGCTCCCGCCAGCGGCGGTAGTGGCTGTACGGGTCGGCGAAGAATTCCGGGCCGATGGTCTCGATCCGGTCAGGGGCGTGGATATCGGCCATTACGTGAGCCTATGCATCGGGACGGACGGGGCCCGGGGGTCGGTGAGATCTCGATCATCCGATCGGAAGTCGGAATGGAATGGCCTGCGGCGAACCGGAATTCACCCTGGGCTGGTCGAATTCGAGGACAATCGCAGTCCAGAGAGGATGGCACCATGACCAGCACCGGCATTCAGGTGAACGACACCGTCGCGTCGCGCGTCGGCGAACTGACCGAGGTATTCCAGCGGGGCCTGGACGAGAAGCTCGGAGTCGGTGCGTCGCTGGGCATCCGGCTCGACGCGGCCGGGGACGGCTTCACGCGGTACTACCTGGACCCCAATCCGGCCACCATCAACGCCATGTTCACCGTGCACGGCGGCGTGATCGCCACCCTGATGGACACCGCCATGGGTAGCGCCGTCTTCACGAAACTCGGTGACAACACCGCCTATACGACCCTCGAGCTGAAGGTCAACTTCATCCGCTCGGTCGCCATCGACGGCAAACGGCTGACCTGCGAGGCCACCGCGGTGCACGTGGGCCGGCGCACCGCGACCGCCGAGGGCCGCATCACCGACGCCGACGGCAAGCTCATCGCGCACGGCTCCACCACCGTCCTGGTGCTCGGCTCGCAGGGCTGATCCGACCGAGAAACTGCTGATCCGCGCGAAAAGGCCCGGCTCCCACCAGGAGCCGGGCCTTCTCCGTGGTGCCCCGGTCAGGCCAGGGCGCGGCACTGGGCGATGAAGCGGGCCAGTTCGTCGATGCGATCGGTGCGGGCGTCGACGGTGCGGTCGATCACCTTGAGCAGATGCTCGTAGGCCTCGGTGTGGTCGTAGTCTGCGACCTCGGCGATGCGCAGCGCCCACCGCCAGTAGCCGCGCAGTGTATCCGCCAGCGGCATCCGGAATCCCGCGATCACGTCCCGGATGGGCTCCACCGCCGCGTCACCCTGGACCCGCAGGTAGCGGCCCACTACATCGGCCATGAAGCTGAAGTGGCGCGCCTCGTCGCGGGCCAGCCGGCTCAGCACCGCCGCGAGCACGGGATCGCCGGAGACGTCCCGCAATTGGTGGTAGTACATCTGGGTAGCCTTCTCCTGCACCAAAGCGTAGGCGAAGAACTGCACCGGATGTTCGTAGGGCAGGTCGAATGGCTTACGGCCCTCCACCGCCAATTCGGTCCGCAGAGCGTCTCTTTCGGCAATGCCGGAGGCCACCTGATATCGGTTGAGCGCGCGGGCGTGGGTGTCCTCCTCGAGCGCCCAGCGCACGGTGAAATGGTAGAGCTCGCGATTGTGGACGAACGCGGGCAGCTCGACACTGTCGTTCACCGGGAAACACCGGTGGTAGACATCGAAGTATCCCGGCAGGTGATCTTCGATGTAGGTGACGAACTGCACCGCCGACCGCTGTCCCTCGGTGAGCCGCTCGGCATCGGCGCCGGCCCAGTCGAAGGCGGTCTCCACGTCCCAGGCCCGGGTGGCGGGCAAGGCGGCCAGGAAGCCGTCCACCGCCGCCACCAGTTCACCGACCGGCAGCAGCGCGGATTCGATGCTCATCGATACTCCTGACGGCTAACGGGCCTTGCGGCAGCCCATTGCGTAATGCTTGGTGGTGTAACCCCATCCGGCATTGGCCACCTCGAGGTAGTGCCGCAGTTTGGCGGCCAGTCCCGGCTGCCGCTCGTCGATGGCGTCGGCGGCGGCGTCCACATTGGTGATCCAGTCCTCGATGGTGTGCCGGTAGTGATCGGTGAGATCGTCGATCGAGGTGATGGAGAAGCCCGCGTCCTCGGCGGCGGTGATCAGCTCCGACAGCGGCCGCAGATCGCCCCAGCCGAAGATATCGGAGCGCACGAACTCGGTGCCCGCCCGCTCGTCGAAGGCCCGTCGGGCGGCGGCGTTGCGGAAGCAGCTCTCCGAGACGTAAAGCGTGCCGCCGCGGCGCAGCACCGCGCGGGCGCGGCGGAACACCTCGTCCAGATCGGGCATGTGCACGATCGATCCGAGCATGGTCACCGCGTCCCGGCTGCGCGCGGGCAGGTCGAGCTTCTCGAAATGTCCTACGCGCGTGTGGACCTGGCGGTCGACGCCACGGGCTCGGGCCTGGACGGCGATGTAGTCGTGCTGGCGCGGCGCGGGACTGATGCCCAGGGTGTCGCAGCCATACTCCTGGGCCATGAACAGGATCAGCGAACCCCATCCGCAGCCGATGTCGAGCAACCGCTCACCGCCCTGGATGTCGAGGCGGCGGGCCACGAACCGCAGCTTGTTGCGCTGGGCGAGTTCGAGGCTGTCGCCGTCGTTCTCGTAGAGCGCGGAACTATACTTGCGCAGCGGATCCAGGAACTGGCCGAAGATCTCCGGATCCAGGTCGTAGTGCTGGTTGGTGTCGGCGGTGACGGTCATGCCGCGTCCTGCAGCGCCTTGTCGACGACCACGGCCACCTCGGCGAGGGTGGCGGTGCCGAAGACGTCCTCGTCCTCGAGCTCGATGTCGTAGGTGCGTTCGATGCGTGCGATCATGCGCAGCACCCGCACCGAGTCCACGCCGGCCATGGCGCGCAGGTCGGCGTCGGGGGTCAGTTCCGAAGCGGGCAGGCCGGTCTCGGTGACGGCGATCGCGGTGACGGTACGCAGGATGTCATCGGTGGTCATGACGGAACTCCATTCGGGGACAGGGCATTTGCCATGGTGAGGGCTTGGTCGAGCAGGGCGACCTCGTCGTCGCGCAGGGACAGCTGATGGCGCACGGACTCGAGCGCGAAGGGACGGTAGGTGGCGGCCGAGGACGCGCAGCTGACGCCGTCGGCGTCCAGGATCTCGGCGCTGGCCTGGATCAGATCGCCGGATCCGGCCGCGGACAGCGTTGCCACACACCGGTATTCGCGATCTATCAGCAGCGGCGTCAGGAAGCGGGTGCGCTGCGTCACCGTGAAGGCGGGCACCTGCCGGGCCAGCACGATCAGGTTGCCCATCACCTCGTCGCAGATGACGCCGGTCAGACCGCCGTGCACGATGCCCGGATAGGACTCGAAACAGCGGTCGAGCCGAAAGCGGGCCTGCAGGCCGTCCGCGTGCGGGGTGAAGGCCAGCCGCAGTCCGGACGCGTTGTGCGGGGAACAGCCGAAGCAGTGATAGTCAGGGATGACCGACCACGGCACGCGGACGGTGGCCGGATCCGCGAGCGCGTCGGCGGTGGGGGAGAGCACGGCCGTGCCGCTAGGCGATGGCCTCGGCCAGCGCGCGGCGGACCTTGGCATTGCTGGACAGGTCCAGGCCGGTCATGGTCGCGAAGGTGCGGCGCACCTTCGCGTGCAGCACCTCCAGTTCGCCGTCGGCCGCGACCTGTTCGAGGAACAGCTCGAAGCCGGTGTCGATGGTCTCGTGGTCGCCGAGCTCGACGATCCCGGCCTTGAAGGTGCTCACCGGGTGCTTGATCCTGGCCTCGGAGCTGTACACGTACAGGGTTTCCAGGACCGAGGGCAGCTCCTCGTGCCGGCGGGCCAGGCGCTCGGTGGCGTAGTGGATGAACTCGCGGGCGTGCCCGGCCTCGTCGCGACTCGCGTTGAGCAGCAGCGACTTCAAGACCGGCTCCTGCACCCAGGCCGACACCGCGCGGTAGACGTGGTTGACCGTCAGCTCGGAGATGATGTTGGTGGCCAGCGTCGCCGAGGGCGTGGTGCCCGGGGAGTAGGGCTCGCGCATGGCGTCGACCGCGCGGTCCTCGACATCCTCGCCGATGGCGCGCAGCCAGGATCGGAAGGCGTAGTGGTGCTGCACCTCCTGGTAGCCCCACACCACGGCGAAGGTGGAGAAGTCGTAGTCGTCGACGAACTCGGCCAGGAAGCCGTGTACGGCGGCGATGACATTGGACTCGCCCATGGCAGCGCTCTTGGCCAGGGTCACGTACTCCGGCCGCACCAGGTCCTGGTCGACGGTGTCGAAGGCGAGATCGCCCAGCTTCCAGTGCAAGCGCTCGTAGTGGCGGAAGACTTCATAACTGTGCACGGGTGCCTCCGGTTCGTGCGGATCGAATGGCGTTGGGCGTGAATGTCACTGGGTGATGTCAGCGGTGCTGGGTGATGAGGTCGCGGGCGGCGAGCCGCTGGAGCTTGCCGCTGCTGGTGCGGGGGATGGTGCGGGGCGGCACGAGGTACACCTCGACGGCCGCCAGTCCGAGGTCGGCGGCGACCCGATCGCGGATGGCCCGCGACAGCGTGGCCGCGGCGTCGCCGTCGAGTTCGGATTCGGCGATCAGCGCGATGACGTCCGCGCCGTCGGGGTCGATCGCGGCGGTGCAGCGCTGCTTGTAGATGCCCTCGAGGTCGCGCACCGCGGCCTCGACGTCCTGGGCGTAGTGGTTGACGCCGCGCACGGTGATCATGTCCTTGCAGCGGCCGGTGACGAAAAGCTCACCGGCGCGCTGATATCCGAGGTCGCCGGTGCGCAGCCAGCCGTCGGTGAAGCGGTCGGCCACCGCGGCCGGGTCGGCGCCGAGGTAGCCCTCGGTGACCGACGCGCCGCGGATGAGGATCTCCCCGACCCATCCGTCGGGCTGGTCGAGGCCGGAATCGGTGCACACCACGCGCAATTCGAGGCCGTCCACGGCCGAGCCGACCCCGGCCACCGCCCGCGCGCCCGCCTGTTCCGGCGGCACCGGGTCGGCGTGCCGGGCGTCGGCCAGCAGCGCCCGGTCCACCCACTCGAACACCGGCTCGCGGCCAAGCGGCGGGAAGGCCACGGCCAGGGTGGCCTCGGCCATCCCGTACACGCCGAACATGGTGTTCGGCGTGAATCCGGCCGGGGCGAACCGGTCCAGGAACCGGGTCACCACGGCCTGCGAAATCGGTTCCGCGCCATTGAAGGCGATGCGCCAGCGGCTCAGGTCGTACTCGGTCACCTGCTCCGGGGGTACCGCGCCCAGCAGCGCCTCGTAGCCGAAACTCGGCATGGCGGTGATGGTGGTGCCGCTGGCGGCGAACTCGCGTAGCCAGCGGGCCGGGTCCTTGACGAACGACAGCGGCGACCACAGGTGCGCCGGAATGCCGCGCAGGATCGCCGAGAGCGTGCCGAAAAGGCCCATGTCGTGGAACAGCGGCAGCCAGAAGCCGCCTTGATCGTCCAGATCGAGGGCGATGCCCCGGCGGATGGCGGCCAACCCGGCCATCACCTGGCGGTGGGTCAGTCGCACGCCCTTGGGGAGGGCGGTGCTGCCGGAGGTGAACTGCACGACCGCCAGGTCGTCGGGCTCCGGGGTCGGCGGTATCACCCGCTCGGACTCGTCGTCGGCGGAAAGCTCTGCGGTGTCGAGGAATTCGACCGCGACGGCATCCCCCAGCAGCGGTACCAGCTCCGCGAAACGCGGGGACACCAGCACCGTGCGCATGCCCGCCGCCGCGGTGACGGCGGCCAGCTGCGGGGGATAACCGCCGGCGCGACGCGTGCTCGCGGGCAGGGGCAGGGGAGTGGCAGCCGCGCCGGCGGCGATGATGCCGAAGAAGCTCACCAGGAATTCCGGTGCGTTCGGACAGAGGATGCCCACCGCTTCGCCGCGCCGCACCCCGCGCCGGATCAGCGCGGCGGCCGCCGCTCGTGCGGCGCGGTGCAGTTCGGCGTAGTCCATTCGCTCGGCGGTGGACCAGAATGTCGCCTCCACACGCGGGTGCTCGGCGGCGATGAATGCGAGCCGATCGGTCAGCGTGCCTTCGGAATTCGCGGAATTCATAACCGTCACGACAACAGCGAATTGTGTCCGGGCGCTGAACGCGTTGTTAAACGTGAGCGGTGATAACCAGCGTCGATCGACCAATTGCGTTGCGCGATAAAGAGATACCGCAATCGGACGATAGGCGTCGGCAATGGCCGCACGACCCGCCCGGGCAGGCGGCGAGGATGAACTGGCGAAAATGGCATTCACAATTCAGGAGTCGCCGGTGAGTTCCGAACCCGCCGCCGTCGCGGAAATGAATCGGGTCCAGCAGGCCGTCGTCGAGAGCATCGCGCCGCACCTGCGGCACAACCCCTACGACAGTTACCGGATCCTGCGCGCTGCCGGGCCTTTCGTGCCCGGTTCCCATCGCACCCATCTGGTCACCCGCCACACCGAGGCGCAGGCCATCCTCACCGATCCGCGCTGGAGTCACGCCGAGGAACCCGAGCTGCTGCACGGCGACAGCGACGTGGAGCTGCCCGGCTCGTTCCTGTGGATGGAACCCCCGGATCACACCCGGCTGCGCGGGCTGGTCGGCAAGGCGTTCACCGCCCGCACGGTCAGCGGATTGCGGGAGCGCGCCACCCAACTGGTGGACGAGCTGCTGACCGCGATCCTCGCCGACCGCGAGGTGGATCTGCTCGAGGCCCTCGCCTATCCGGTGCCGCTCACCCTCATCTGCGAGATGCTCGGCGTGCCCGCCGAGGCACACGCGCAGGTGCGGGCCATGTCGGCGGGCATCGCCCGCGGACTCGACCCCGACGTGCTGCTGAGTCCCGAGGAACTGGCCGCCCGCACCGCGGCCGTCCACGAATTCACCGAGTTCTTCGGCGATCTCGTCGACCAGCGCCGCCGCGCCCCGCGCGCCGACCTGATCACCGCGCTGGTCCAGGCCGAGGAGGCCGGGGTGCGGCTGAGCCACACCGAGCTCATCGGCACCCTGCTGATCCTGGTGGTGGCGGGCCACGAGACCTCGGTCAACCTCATCGGCAACGGCGTGCTCGCCCTGATCCGGGAGCCCGGAGAATTCCGGCGGCTGCGCGCCGATCCCGACCTCGCCGGCGTCGCGGTGGACGAGGTGCTGCGCTACGACGCGCCGGTGCACCTCACCACCCGCACCGCGCGGGCCGAGATCACCGTCGGCGAGCGCACTTTCGCATCCGGTGAGGCGGTGATCGTGCTGCTCGGGTCGGCCAATCGCGACCCGGCCGCCTTCCCCGACGCCGACCGGTTCGACCTGGGCCGGTATCTGCCGGGCCGCAACACCGAACGGCACCTGTCCTTCGGTCTCGGCCTGCACTACTGCCTGGGCGCGCCACTGGCCCGCATGGAGATGCAAACGGTGATGCACGCCTTGGGTGTTCGCGTCACCGCGTTGAGCCTGCTGGCCGAGCCGCCGTACCGGCCCAATGTGGTCGTTCGCGGCATGTCCGAATTGCGTGTCCGTGTGGAGGGCCGATGAGCACCGCCGTACCCGAGATCACCTTCGACGCCTTCGATCCCGGCCACCGCGCCGATCCCTACCCGGCCTACCGCCGCATCCGCGACGCCGCGGCCCTGTTCCCGCACCGGTTCGGGGACGTACCGGTCACTCTCATCACCCGGTACGAGGAATGCGCGGCCATCCTGACCGGCGCGGACTGGGGACACGGGTACGCCGCCGGGATCAGTCCCTTCCGTGACACCACCGCCGCCATCCCCGGCTCCTTCGTGCGCATGGATCCGCCCCAGCACGGCCGCTACCGCAAGCTCGTGGCCAAGGCGTTCACGCCGCGCATGGTCGGCGAACTCGCGCCGGTGGCCGGGCGGGTGGTGAACGATCTGGTCGACACCGCCTTGGAGCGCGGGGAATTCGATGTGCTCGAGGATCTGGCGGTGCCGCTGGCGGTGGCCATGATCCCGGTGCGGCTGCTGGGCGGTGATCCGGCCGACGGCGCGCGGTTCCGGGAATGGCAGCTGGCCATCGCGCGCGGCAGCGACCCGGACTCGCTGCTCGGGCCCGCCGACATCGAGGCGCGCGGGCGGTCGGCGCTGGCCTGCATGGGGTACTTCGGCGAACTGGTCGCGCGGCGCAAGCGGGAGCCGGGCCCGGATCTGCTCAGCGAACTGGTCGCGGCGAGCACGGACGGTGAGACGCTGACGGAGGCGGAAGTCATCGGCATGGCCCTGCTGCTGCTCGTAGCGGGGATGGAGACCTCCATCAACCTGATCGGCAACGGGCTGCTGGCGCTGCTGCGCAACCCGGCCCAGCTCGAATTGCTGCGTGAGCGACCCGAACTCATCGAACCGGCCCTGGACGAGATGCTGCGCTACGACGCGCCCACCCAGTTCACCATCCGGGTGGCCCTCGCCGACACCGTGGTCGGCGGCCGGCAGTTCCGGCGCGGTGACGGTGTCGTCGTGCTCACCGCCTCGGCCAGCCGTGACGACCGGGTGTACCCCGACGCCGACACCTTCGACGTCACTCGGTACGCCGGAAACCGACCCGCCCGTAAGCATCTGGGCTTCAGCCTCGGTATCCACTACTGCGTCGGCGCCCCGCTGGCGCGGCTCGAGGCTGCGGCCGCGGTGCGCGCCCTGCTCGATCGCGCGCCCGGGCTGCGGCTGGGCGCGGAGACCGTCGGCTACCGGCCCAGCCTGATCCACCGTGGTGTCATGGCCCTGCCGGTGACGGTATGAGCCCGGCGGACCGGCACGCGATCGTCATCGGCGCGGGTATCGCGGGACTGCTCGCTGCCCGCGTGCTCGCCGAATTCTGCACGCGGGTCACGATTCTCGAACGCGATACCGGCGACGCGTCCGCGGTGCGCCGCGGTGTCGGGCAGGGCCGGCACCTGCACGGCCTCCTCGACCGCGGCCGCACCATCCTGGAGGAGCTGTTCCCCGGCTGCACCGCCGACCTTGTCGAGGCCGGAGCGCAGACCGCCGAGGTGCTCGTCGGAACCCGGTGGTACATCGCCGGATCGCGGCTGGCCGCCACCTCGACCGGGCTCACCTCGATCATCGCGACCCGGCCACTGCTCGAATCCGTGCTGCGCCGCCGCACCCTGCAACTGCCGAATGTGCTGCTGCGCGATGGAATCACGGTCCGCGGGCTGATCGGGGACAGTGCTCGCATCACCGGCGTGCGGGTGGCGTCGTACCGTGATCGGTACCCCGGCACAGACTTCGATGCCGCAGGTGGCGACGGGGCAGCAGCCGGCTCGCGCGGCTCGGCTCCGGACGGTGAGATCGCCGTCGCCGATCTCGTCGTCGACGCGAGCGGGCGGGGATCGCGGATCTGCGAGTGGCTCCGGGTGATCGGCGCGCCGACGCCGGTCGAGGAGCAGCTCGAGGTCGACCTCGGGTACGCCTCGCGTCTCTACCGGTACGGCGAGGGACAATTGGGCGGGCACGCCTCGGTGATCATCTCCACCGGTGCCGACGGGCACGGCGGCGGGGCGGTCCACGTAGAGGGCGATCGCTGGCTCGTCACCCTCGCGGGCATGATGGGCGATCATCCGCCTACCGACGCGGCGGGCTTCCAGATGTATGCCGCGAGCCTGGACGCGCCCGACATCCACGAGATCATCACGGCCGCAGATCCTCTCGACGATCCAATGCCCTACCGGTTCCGGTCCTCGGTGCGGCGCCGCTTCGACCGGCTGCTCGCCGCGCCCGCGGGACTGGTCGTACTCGGTGACGCCCAGTGCGCGTTCAACCCGCTCTACGCCCAGGGCATGACCGTGGCGGCGCTGCAGGCGGTCGCCCTGCGTGCATGCCTGGACAGCGGCCTGCCGTTCGCGGAGCTGCCCGCGCGCTTCTACACGGCCGCGACCGAGGCCGCCGCCACTGCCTGGCAGCTCGCGGCGGCCTCGGATCTGCGTCATCCGCGGGTCGCGGGACGGCGCGGGCTGCGCACTCGGCTTACCAATGCGTATGTGGCGCAGGCACATCGCGCGGCCCACCGGGACCCGCTGGTGGCACGCACCTTCATGCGCGTCGCCCATCTCGTCGAACCGCCAGCCGCGCTGACCCAACCGGTGCTGGCGGGCCGAATCATGCTGCGCGGCAATCGCCGCACTCGCCATGTCGGCCCATCGTTGAATCCAGGAGGACAATCATGGCCGCCCCAGAGATGAACGCCGTTGCCGATGCGCAGGATCCGGCCGTTGTGAACGCGCTGGTCCAGCTCTTCGGGCCCGACGGCCGCTCCGACCCGTACACTCCGGCCCGCGTACTGCGCGACGCCGGGCCCATTCATCAGACCCCGCTCGGGCATCACGTGCTCACCCGGTACGAGGACTGCGCCGCGGTGCTGTCCACCACGGCGTGGAGCCACGCCGAGGAGGCCGGGATGATGCACCCGACCGTCGAACCCGAGGACGCTCCCGAAGAACTGCCCACCTCCTTCCTGTGGATGGAGCCGCCGGACCACACCCGGCTGCGCAACCTGGTCACCAAGGGGTTCACCCCGCGCACCGTGGCCCGGCTGCGGCCGCGCATCGAGAAACTCAGCGAGGAGCTGGTCGACAAGGCCCTGGAGGCAGGCGAATTCGACCTGGTCGAGACGATCGCCTACCCGCTGCCGCTGATCATCGCCTGCGAGCTCATCGGCGTGCCCGAGGAAGCCTACGAGCAGGTGCACCAGTGGTCGCAGGACCTGGCGCGCGGGTTCGACCACGACTACACGCTGCCCGAGGAATCGCTGAAGGCGCGCAGCGCCGCCTCGCGCGGATTCATGGGCTACTTCCGGGAACTGCTCAACGAGCGGCGCGTGAATCCGCGCGACGACCTGCTCAGCGCGCTCTCGCAGGTCGAGGATCGCGGTGACGTGCTCACCGAGCAGGAACTGCTCGCCACCTGCATCACCACTTTCGTGGCCGGTCACGAGACCACCGCCAACCTCATCGGCACTGGCATGCTGCGGCTGCTGCGCGCGCCCGACCAGATCGAGGCGATGCGTGACCGGCCCGAACTCACCGCCTCCGCGCCCGACGAGCTGCTGCGCCTGGAACCGTCGGTGCAGATCAGCACCCGGGCCGCCACCCGGCCGATCACCGTCGCCGGGCACGACTTCGAACCCGGCGAGGGCGTGGTCGTTCTCATCAACTCCGCCAATCACGACGAGCGGGTCTTCCCCGACCCGGACCGCACCGATGTCGCCCGCTACTCCGACCCCATGCACCCCGCCAAGAAGCACCTCGGCTTCAGCCTCGGCATCCACTACTGCCTGGGCGCCCCCCTGGCCCTGCTGGAGATGGAGATCCTGCTCGACGTGCTGCTGCGCAAAGTCGGTGCGATGGAGTTGCTTTCGGAGAATCCACCGTTCAAGCCGAACGTGGTGATTCGAGGACTGGAGGCGTTGCAGGTGGGTTTTCATCCCGCCTGATCCGATGACGCGTACCGGCGCGCCGTCCGCTGGTGGATGCGTGTGAGCGCCGTGCCGGGCAGCGCAGGCAGCCGGGGAGCCGATCCATCCGATCGTGCTGGGGTACAACTCCGTCGTCGCGGGCGGGCGGTGCCGGAGCGGCGAGCGACGCTGGACGCGTTGCAGGGGGATCCATTCGACCGCTGTCGAATCCCGGATCACGGCAGCTGTGTTCGGCGGTCCGGGCGAGGAGACGCTCGTGGAGGCGGCGCGGAAGATCGCCGTGCCGGTCGAGTATCTGGTGCAGGGGGATGACGAGCTGCGCAACAGGATTCGCAGTGTCACCGGCGGGGACCGGGGTGTGCATCGGTGCCCGCCGGAGATTATCGGGCTTTCTGGCGCCGTGCGGCCGTGTCACACTCGCTGTGCGAATTGCACTGCGTGGCTTCGGCCGTGATGGTGGCTCGAGGAACCGGGGTGAGGCAGACCCAAGAACCTTGGGCTGGTGTGCGTTTGAAACGTGGACTACTCAAAGTAGAACCCCTGATCTTGCTCCGGCATTCGCTGTGATGTGACTGGCCTCAGGGTGATGGGAGAGGTTGTGCGGTTGCTCGGCCCTTGGTCGGATTCGGTGGATGTCGCCGCGTATGGGGGTGGGAAGGCGCGGGGGTTGTACGCGCTGGGGGAGGTGGGGGTGCGGGTGCCCGAGTGGGTGGCGCTCGGCACGGAGGTGTTCGATGGGTTCGCGAGCGCGGCGGGCCTGACCGGGGAATTGGAGGGGTTCGCGGCGCTCGGGGAGGTCGAGGCCGCCGTGGCGCGGGCCGCCGAGTTGCGCGGGGCGCTGGCGGCCGCGGAGGTGTCCGAGGCGGCGGTGGCGGTGATCGGCGAGGCCTGGGCGCGGCTCGGGCCGGAGCCGATCGCGGTGCGGTCGTCCATGTCGGCCGAGGACGGGGCGGAGGCTTCGTTCGCCGGGCAGTTCGACAGCCACCTGAACGTGCACGGTCTCGAAGCGGTGACCGCCCGGGTGCGGGACTGCTGGGTGTCGGCTTTCTCCGAGCGTGCGGTGCGATATGCGTTCGCGCACGGCCTGTCTCGCGCCTACGCGCCCGCGGTGGTGTTACAGCGATTGATCTCGGCGCGATCCAGTGGCGTGGTGTTCACGCGGAATCCGATGACCGGTGCGGACGACGAGCTGGTGATCAGCGCCGTCTACGGGCTGGGGGAGGGGCTGGTGTCCGGCGCGGTCGACGCCGACTCGATGATCCTGGACCGGGACACCGGTGTCCTGCTCGATATCACGCTGGGGGACAAGGATATTCGTTTCGATCCCGGCGACGGGCAGGGCTGCGCGACGGTCGAGGTCGAGGCCGGCCGACGCGGCGCGCGGGTGCTGACCGACGCCGAGACCGCCGAGCTCGCCGAGATCGCACGGAAGGTCGAAATATCCTGTGGTGCACCGCAGGACATCGAATGGGCCATCGACGACACCGGCGTGTGGCTGCTGCAGACCCGGCCGATCACCGCGACCGCGTCGACGCTGTCCGCGCGCGAGGTCGAGCTGCGTGGCGCGGGCGAGCGGGTGGGTCCCGGTGAGACGCGAATCTGGGACAACTCCAACATCATCGAGAGCTTCAGCGGCGTCACCTCACCGCTGACCTACACCACCGCCGCCGATATCTACGGCCGCGTGTACCGCGGCTACGCGGCCTCCCTGGGGGTGCCGCCCGAGCAGCTGCGGCAGACCGATGCGTGGACTCCCGTGCTGCTGGGCAGCTTTCACGGCCGCGTCTACTACAACCTGCTGCACTGGTACCGCATGGTCGGCATCGCGCCCGGCTATCCGCTCAACCGCCGGGTGCTCGAGGCCGCCCTCGGCGTGGCCGAACCGCTGCCGACGGATATCGCGAAGACGCTGCGCCCCTTCGAATTCGACAGCACGGCGGCCCGGCTGCGCTCGCGGGCGCGCACCACGGTGATCTACGCGCGGCGCCTGTTCGGCATCGACGACCTGGTCGAGCGGTTCATGACCGACTTCTACCGCGTCTACGACGAGTACGACGCCGTGGACTACACCGCGCTGACCGGCGAGCAGGCCTACCGCTCCTATCGCACGGTGGAGGGCGACCTGGTGCGGCGGTGGGGCCCGCTCATGGTGCTCGACGCCATCCTGCTCACCCTTTCGGGCCTGATGTTCCTGTTGACCAAGCTGTTCCTGCCCAAGGCGCCGGAATGGTTCCTCTACGCCGTGGTCGGCCCGGGCGCGGATGTCGAATCCGCCGAGCCGGCCCGCGCCATGACAGAGCTCGCCCGGGTCGTGCGCGCTGATCCGGAACTGAACGACATTGTCAATTCGACTGCGCCGGATGCGATTCACGACGCGCTGCGGGCCGCCGGGCGCACCGAGTTCCTCGCCGCCCTCGACGACTATCTGGACCGCTACGGTTACCGCAGCCTCGATGAACTCAAGCTGGAAACACCGGATCTGCGCGAGAATCCGGCCAATCTGTTCGTCATGCTGCGCAGTGCGGTCGGCCGGGTCGGCGACACCGTGACCGCGAACCGCGCCGGCGAGGCCGACGCCTACCTGGACGCGCACCTCGGCCACGGCGTCCGGCGGCGCGTCTACGAACGCCTGCGCGCCAAGGTCTCCCGCTGCGCCGCCCACCGTGAGCGGCTGCGCTTCTGCCGCACCCGCGCGTTCGGCATGGTCAAGCGCATGATCCGGGTGATGGGCCGGGATCTGGCGGCGCGCGGCGTGATCGACGAGTTCGAGGACGTGTTCCAGCTGACCGTCGAGGAACTGCGCGGCTGCTACGAGGGTGCGGACACGGACCGTCTGCGCGAGGTGGTGACGGTGCGGAAGTCGCTGCGCGCCAAGGATTCCACGCTGGTGGCCCCGGCCCGCTTCCGCACCATCGGACCGCGGCTGGGCAATGCCGAACTGGCCGAGCAGGGCTGGGTGCCGGTCACCGCGACGGCCGCGGCCACTCCCGGCACGGTGCTCACCGGGACTCCGTCGGCGGCGGGCATTGTCGAGGGCGCCGCGGTGATCGTGGACGAACCCCGCGACGTGGCCGGCGGCATCCTCATCGCCTATCGCACCGATCCGGGCTGGGTGGCGGCCCTGCCCTCGGCGTCGGCGCTGGTCATCGAACGCGGCAGCCCGCTCACCCACGTGGCGATCGTGGCACGCGAGCTGGGCGTGCCGACCGTGGTCCAGCTGCCCGGCATCACCCGCCAATTGCGCAGCGGCATGCGTATTCGAGTCGATGGGGCCGCCGGCACCGTCACCGTGCTTCCCGAAGGAGACCAGTGATCGACCACGTGAACGACGAGGCGACCGTGCGCAGGTGGCTGATCGAGCCCTCGGCCGGCACCGGGCTGTACCTGGCCGACGAGGCCGACGGATGGGAGTACCGCAGCTATCGGGAGCTGGCCGACCAGGTGTGGTCGATCGCGGACCTGCTGCGGGCCGCGGGACTCGGCAGCGGTGACGGCGCGTGCGTGATCATGCCGACCGGATTCCCGTGTGTGGCGGCGTTCTACGCGGTGTGGGCGTGCGGCGGGGTGTTCACCCCGGTCGCGCCGCCCATGTTCGGCGACCTGGAGCAGATCGTCGCGCACATCGCGGGCATCGTCGAACAGGCCGCGCCCCGCATGGTGGTCACCTCCCCGGAGTTCGAGACCTTCGTGCGCAGCGCCTGCCTCGCGGCCGGTCGCACCGACGAACCGGTGGTCGTCCATGCTGCGGCGCTGCCCGCCGTCCCCGCCACGCGCGAGCTCGTCGACGTGTCGGAAGTGGCACTGCTGCAGTTCACCTCGGGTTCCTCGGGCGCACCGCGCGGCGTACGGGTCAGCTGGCACAACCTGGCCAACAACATCGCCATGATCACCCGCCTCATCGACTGGCAGCCGGGCGAGACCATGGTGTCGTGGCTGCCGCTCTACCACGATATGGGCCTGGTCGGGGCCTTCCTGCAGGGCGTCACCAACCAGGCCGACCTGTACCTCATGCGTCCCGACCAGTTCGTGCGCGACCCGCTGCGCTGGCTGCGCGCCATGACCCACGCCCAGCACGCGCCGTCGCCGTCGTTCGCGCTCGGCTATGTGGCGCACCGGGTCCGGCCCGAAGAGATCGCCGGCCTGGATCTGTCGGGCTGGCGGACGCTGGCCATCGGCTCCGAGCCGGTCGAGGTGGCCGATCTGCAGGCCTTCGCGAATCTGACCGGCCCGCAAGGCTTCTCGATGGGCGCTTTCACCCTCGCCTACGGGCTGGCCGAAGCGACGCTCATGGTGACCTCCTCGCCCACCCGGCGGCCCATCACCGCGCTGCGGCTGGACAATCCGAATCTGCGCTTCGGAGAACCGGTTCCGGTGCTCGAGGAGGCGATGCTCGACGACACCCACCGCGTGGCGGGTGCGGGCTGGATCACCGGGCTCGGCTTCTCCACCCCCGAATCCACCGTGACCGTGGTCGACGACGAGGGCCGTGAACTGCCCGACGGCGTCCTGGGCGAGATGGTGGTGACCGGAGACTCGGTGGCGCTGGGCTACTCCGGGGAGGCGAGCGCGACCTCGTCCACCCGCCTGGAGAACGGCCGCCTGTACTCGGGGGACGCCGGATTCCTCTACCGCGGAGAGGTTTTCGTCCTCGGCCGCATGGGCACCAGCATCAAGGTGCGCGGCCGCTCGGTGTTCATGGAGGACATCGAATCCCGGGTCGCCCAGGAAACCGGGCTCACCAAGGGCAAGCTCGCCGCCGTCGGCCTCGTCGAGGCCGGACTCCAGGGTGTCGCCCTGTTCGCCGAGACCGCGCCCGGCGACTGGATTCCGCAGGCCCGCGCCCTCATTCGGGGCCACCTCGGACCCGCCCAGACCGTGCACATCGTCACCGGGCCGCGCGGCCTCATCCGCCGCACCTCCAGCGGCAAGCCCCGCCGCCGCCACATGTGGCAGCTGCTGCGGGACGGCGCCCTCGCGGGCGCGGTGCTGCACGAGGCGGATACCGCTGCGGAGCAACCCACTTCCCTCCAGCCGGTACAGGCCGTGCCGCGGCCCGGGATGCCCATGGACAGGCTGCGACAGCTCCTGGACGGCGCGCTGCGGTCGGTCGCCGTTCCCGAGGACGCCGCTGTCCTGTTCGAGGGCTCGCTGGCCGAGGGGTTCGGCAATGCGGGCTCCGACATCGACTTCCTGGCGGTGGCCCCCGGCGCGGACGAACTGCCGACCCTGCCGACCGTCCTGTTCCTCGACGGTCGCCGCGTCGAGGTCCGCACCCGTTCGGTGGCCCAGCTGCGCCGGCAACTCGAGCGGGCCGCCACCGACCCGGACGAGGATGGCCTCAACCGTTGCCAGCGCTTCCTGCGAGCCACGGTCATCCGACCCGGCACGGTCGATCTGGACCAGCTGCGCGGAATCCTCACCCACGACGCCTTCACCACCCTCGTCGCCGACTGGTGGGCCACCCGTGCCCGCCACGCCCTGGGCTACGCCATCGCCCTGCGCGCCTTCGGAGCTCACACCGAAGCCGAGGCCTGGGCCGAAGACGGCCTCCGCCAAGCCATGAAGGCCTGGCTCGCCCGCCGCGGCGAAACCTACCTCGAAACCAAATGGCTGCCACAGCAACTCGATCGCACCGCCCCCGACGCGTTGATCGACCGCTACCGCGAGCTGACCGGCGCCGACGACCGGGACGACACGAGTAGCGAGGACGATTCCGGGCGGCTCGCGCCGCTCGAATCGACTGAATCATCGGATTCCGGCGGGGAGAGCGCTCGGACGATCCCCGCCACTGCCGACGCGGTGGCTCGGGAGCGGGGAGGTGCGCGATGGGCTGCCACGGTGGCCCTGGCCGCAGAGCTCGGGGTGGCGGGCGTCGCGGACGACCCGCACGAGCTGATCTTCACGCGGCGTCCCGCCGTGACCACCTGGCCGCTGGCCGGACGCCTGCACGTGCTGCGTGCCGACAGCGAGGTTTTCGTGCTGTCCGAGGCGGGAGCCCAGGCATGGCGGTCGGTGGTGTTCCGGCAGTCGATCCGGGATGTCATGGCGCGCGCTCAGCGCGATATCGGGGCGGAGCTGGCGGAGTTCGTCCGGCTGGGGTTCGTCGGGTTGCAGTGGCGGGGCGGCGAGGTGCTCGAACCAGCCCTGGCCATGTGTAAACCGGTGGAGGCGTACACGCCGGTGGCCGTGGTGGCGACGCCCGCGCTGGGACTCACCGGTGCGGCGCGTGGGGAGGGAATCGCGACGCTGTCGCCGCTGCCTGCCCGGCGGTTCATCGGGGCCGGTCTGAATCTGGTGTGGTCCAACGTGGTGCTCGAGAACGCCCGCGAGGATCTGGTGGGCGCGGTCAAGGACGCGCAGGGCGAGGTCGCCGATATCGCCGCGCACCGGCTCATCGCCATGAGTGTGCGAGTGCTGTTGAGCGCGTTCGGCATTCATCCGCTGCCCGCCGATGTGGATCCGGTCGGCACGGTCGCCGGGCTGCTGCCCGCGCACGCCCCCGAGCGGGACACGCTGATCGCGGCTCTGGAATCGGCGGCGCGCGTGCGGTTCTCGCGCACCCTGCGAAACGGCGGCGACGCGCTGAACGATCTTGCCCGTGTCGACGTCGTCGTCGCCACGGTGCGGCGCCTGGCCGCGGATACCGGTGCGGGCCGGGACTTCCCGGCCTCCTTCGATTCCCGCGAGCAGTGGCAGCGCACCCTCACCCTCGGCTACGACTGGTTGCGGCTGGCCGGGTATCTCGACGCCGATCTGCCTCTGGACGAGGCCCGCGATCTGCTGGCCAGCGGCGGCCAGCAGCCCCACCTGCGAGAGAGCGAGCAGTCATGACCACCGAAGCCACTGTCGCCGAACGCGTCCGGCACATCATCGCCACCATGGCCCCGCGGCCCGCCGAATTCGACGGTGCCGCGGACGCACTGGAACAGACCGACGAGCTGCGCCTGATCGAGGACCTCGGCTTCGACTCGCTGCGGCTCATGGAATTGACCATGGTGCTCGAACAGAGCTTCGCGTTGCCGCGCTACCGGCCCGAACAGCTGATGGGGGTGCTGCGGGTCGGCCAGGTCGTGGATCTGGTCACCCGCACCCTGGAGGTGAGCGCATGAGCGAACGGAACACCGTCCTGCTCACCGGCGCGAGCGGACTGGTCGGGTCGGAAGTCGCCGCCCGGCTCAGCGCCTCCGGCTGCCCGGTAGCCGCTGTGCTGCACAGCAATTCGGATATCCGCCGCAATGACGGCAGCGGGTACGAACCGGACCTGCGGATCACCGGCGATATCCGGCGGCCGGTCTTCGGGCTGGACCCCGCGACGGCCGCCGATCTCGCCGGCCGGGTGGGCATCATCGTGCACTGCGCCGCCACCACCGCCTTCGACGCCACCGCCGAGACCTACGACGAGCTCAATGTGCGCGGCGCGGAGCACGCCGTCGCGCTGGCCCTCGCCTGGGACGTGCCGCTGCTGCACGTCAGCACCGCCTATGTGTGCGGGCTGCGGCACGGCGTCATCCGCGAGGACGAACTGGATGCGGGCCAATCCTTCGGAAACGGCTACGAGCAGAGCAAATTGCGGGCCGAACAGGTGATCCGGGCGGCCGGGGAACGCGGGCTGCGATGGGCGGTGGTGCGTCCGGGCATCGTCACCGGCGCACTGGGCGACGGCGTCATCCGCGAGTACAAGAACCTCTACACCGTGGTGAAACTCATGGTCGAGGGCAAGCTGCGCACCCTGCCGGGCCGTTACGACGCCACGCTCGCCCTGGCCCCGGTCGACCACGTCGCCGATGTGATCGCCGCCGCGGTCACCGATTTCGACAGTGTCGCCGGATCCACCCTGCACGCGGTGGGCCGGGACACGCCGTCACTGCGCGAGGTCTCCGACGTGCTCGCCGAGTACCCGTCCTTCGAGGTCGCGACCTTCGTGCCGGAATCCTCCTTCCGCGCCGAGGATCTCGACCCCATCGAGCGCGAGTACTACCTGCGCATCGGCGCGCTCTACACCAGCTACTTCCAGCGCCGGCTGTCCTTCGACACCAGCAACGCGGACCGCCTGCTGGACCGGCTCCCACCGCAGACCGGCAAGGACTACCTGCGGGCGCTGCTGGACCACTGCCTGGAATCCGGCTACCTGGGCGCGCCGCTGCCGTCCATCGCGGAAACCTTGGCGCGCACCGGAATCGGCGCATCGGCACCGGGAACGGGGGTCCGGTCGTGACCGACGACGCCCTGCGCACCCTGCTCGCCGACGCGACTCCGTCGAAGGAGAAGGTCGACGCCTACCTCACCGACACCTATGTGCTCGAGACCGTCGAGCAGGCACAGCGGCTCGGCATCGACGCCGCCGCCTTCGCCCGCGAGCACTCGCTGCTGCTGCTGAAACCGGACGCCATCGTGGCCCGGGCCGTCGAACCGACCCTGACCTGGCTGGCGGACAACGACTTCCAGGTGGTGGATGCCCGCCGCGTGGTGGTGGACCGGCATGTGGCCCGCGCCCTGTGGTACTTCGCCTGGAACATCGCCTCCCCGGAACGGCGGCGGCTGGCCGACCTGCTGGTGGGGATCTCCGATGTCCTGGTGCTCGTGGTCCGCGGCCCGGTCACCGACCTGCCGACACCGGTGCGCCTCACCGCCGCCAAGGGCGCGACCGACCCCCGCAAACGGCAGCCCGGTGAACTGCGCTACCTGCTCGGCCGTCATAACTACCTGCTCAATCTCGTCCATTCCCCCGACGATCCCGCCGACGTGCTGCGCGAACTCGCCATCTACTTCGACGAGACCACCCGGGCCCAGGTGTTCGCCCACGCGCTCGAAGGGCGCGACCGCACCGACGCGGCCGTCGCGCTGGCCCGCGACCTCTACGACCGGGCCCCCGCCCGCAGCTTCGAGCGCTCCGACGCCATCGCCCGGCTGTGCACCGAACTGGGTTCCGCCGCAATGAAATCCCTGGACGATCGGATCTCCGCGGCCGAACCCGGCTCCCCGGCCGCCCAGGCCGCGCTGCTGGAGGTGGCGTGGTCCAGTGGCCGCGAGCTCGACCCCTGGTCGCTCATCGTGCTGGGTTCCTACGTCCTACCCATGCGCGCCGGGACCGGGTCGCAGACCCTGCGCCCGGTCAGCGCGACCGATTGGCTGGAGGCCAGACCATGACGACGACACAGCCACCCCGAACCTCCCACCCGCTCACCCGCGCCGCCGCTGTGCGTGCCACCCACCTGCGCACCATCCCGCGCGCGCTCGCGCACCGGCAGGCGGTCGCCGAGGTCTTCGTGACCTCGCTGGAGGCCGAGACCTCCGGCGAGTTCGTGGCGGGGGCCCAATTGCCGCGCATGCACGGCCATTACGGCGATCACGCCGGCGCGCTGGGCCTGCACCACGACCTGATCGCGGTCATGGAGGCCGCCCGGCAGGCCTCCATCGCGGTGACCCACGAGTTCTTCGACGTGCCCACCGACCGGGCCTTCCTGGTGCGCACCTTCAACGGCACCGGCATCGACGGTGCGATCTGGGAGATCGGTTCCTCCCCCGCCGATCTCGAACTGCGGGTGCGGGCGTTGCGCGAACACCATCGGGGTGAGCGGCTGGAGGGCCTGGACCTGGTCCTCGACATCAGCTGCCGGGGAGTTCCGATGGGTACCGTGGACGGCTCCTTCTCCTGGGTGGATCCGCGGCAGTGGGCCGCCATCCGCGCGGGCTACCGGAAGCAGCTGGGCCTGGGGCCCTTCGAGATTCCCGCCTCGCCGGGCACGCGGGCCGCCGCCGCGCTGGTCGGCCGGGAGAATCCCCGCAATGTGGTGATCGGGCCGCCGGAGTCCACCCCGGGCCGGTCCCGTGCCGCGCTGGTCGCCGACACCACCCATCCGATCCTGTTCGACCATCAGCTCGACCACGTGCCCGGCAACCTGCTCATCGAGGCCTGCCGGCAGGTCGCGCTCACCACCATGGGCCCGCAGCCCCGCCGATTGATCAGCGTGACAAGCGCTTTCGACCAATTCGTGGAACTCGACCTGCCCGCCGTGTGCGTGGCCGAGCGCACCGACTCCGGGGTGGACGCCACCGTCGTGCACTGTGAGATCCGCCAGGCCGGCGCCGTGGCGGCGCGGATCGACCTCGAATTCGCGGGGGACCTGGCACTGGCGGAGGACGGCGACTGATGGACACCGATCTGCTGACCGGCACCCGCGCGGTCCGCAAACGCCTCGACCTGCAGCGGCTCGTCGACGACCGCGACCTGCGGGAGTGCCTGGAGATCGCGGTGCACGCGCCCAGCGGCTCGAACCGGCAGCCGTGGCGGTTCGTGGTGGTGCGCGACCCCGGACTCAAATCCCGGATCGGCGAATACTACCGGAAGGGGTTCGCCGCCAACCTCTCCGGCCGCACACCCCGGCCGGATCAGCTGGCCGATCTGGCCTCGGGGCAGCACCTGGCCGACCACCTGGGCGAGGTGCCCGCGCTGATCGTGGTGTGCGCGCTGGGCCGCCCGCCCGCCGCACCCTCGGCGCTGCGGCTGGCCAGCTTCTACGGGTCGATCTATCCGGTGGTCTGGAATCTCCAGCTGGCCTTGCGCGCACGCGGACTCGGATCGACGCTGACCACAGCGCATCTGGCCTACGAGCGCGAAGTCGCCGAGCTGCTGGGCATTCCGTTCGAGGAGGTTACCCAGGTGGCCATGCTGCCGGTCGCACACCTGCTCCCGGGCGGCGGCAAACCGGTGCGCCGGACACCCGCCGCGGAACTGACCGGCTGGGACGGCTGGCCGACGCCGGGGGAGGTGGCGGCGCCGTGACCGATCTCGCCGAAATCCCGTCCCGCACCGGTCTTCTCACCTCGGTGGGCCGGATCGCACGGTTCACCAAGGTGATGTACAAGCCGCACTACCTGCTGTACGGCATCCTCTGGGTGCTGGCCCTCGAAGGGACGGCGGCACTGCTGACGCAGCCGGGGGTCGCCTGGCATCCGACCGGCGCGACCGCCGCCCGTATCGGCATCGTCGCGATCGTGCTGCTGTACCTGCGCATGGTCGACGAGCAGAAGGACCTCGAGTACGACCGGGTGCACAATCCGGACCGGCCGCTGGTCACCGGAGCGGTGAGTGCGCTCGAATTGCGCAGTGCCATGGGGGTGATCGCGGTGGTATCCATCGCGGGCAGCCTCGCGTTGTCGGTGCGCTCGGCGGTGGCCATCGCGGCGGTACTCGCCTACGGCCTGATTCTCTGGGCGCTGGAACAGCTTTCGGAGACGGTGCGCACCGACATCATGCTCAACCTCGTGGTCACCTACCCGGTGCAGCTGCTGGTGACCGCGTATGTCGTGCTGTCGGCCATCGACACCGGCGAGGCGGCGGCCCACGGCCGGGTCGCGGTGGTGGCGCTCGTGTTCGCCGGAGCCTTCCTGCAATTCGAGTTCGCCCGCAAGACCTCGCGCAGCCTGCGGCCGGGGGAGATGTACTACTCGAACGCGCTCGGTACGCTCGGTAGCGCCGGGGCGTCGGTTCTGTGCGCACTGGCGGCGGCGGTGGGTGAGATCGCCGTCGCGAAGCCGTGGGAGTGGCACGGCGCGGCCGCCGTCCTCGGCTGGATTCCCTTGGCGCTCACGCTGATCCCGGCGATCGGGGCGTGGCGGTTCCTGCGGTCGCGGGACGACGAGTACCCGGTGCTGCCCGCGGTCCTGTTCATTCTCACCCTGTACCTGACGCTGATCGCGCAGGCGGCGGTGGCCACCCGCGGCTGAGCGATCAGCGGTAGGACAAACGCCGGAAGGACACGGCAGCGCAGGCGAATCCGGCCGCCGCGATGGCCAGGCACCACAGCACCGCCGCCGGCGCCCGATCGGCGGCGGTGCCGTCGAGCAGCGCGCGCACGGTGTCGACCACCGGGGTCGCGGGCTGCCGATCGGCGATGCCGCGCAGCCAGCCCGGCATGGTGCGGGTCGGCACGAACGCGCTGCTGACATACGGAATGAACGTGATGGCGTAGGTGAGCCCGCCCGCCGCCTCCGGATTGCTCGCCGCCATACCCAGCGCCACCGCGACGGCCGTGATCGCGACCACGAACAGCGCGATGAGCGCGGCCGCGCCCAGCCAGCCCAGCGGCCCCGAACCCGGCCGATAACCCAGTGCCACCGCGACACCCACCGCGATGGCGATGGCCGCCATGGTGCGCACGAGGCCCTCGCTCAGATGCCCCGCCGACAGTGCCTGCCGGAACATGGGTAGCGTCCGGAAGCGGTCCATACTGCCCCGCGTCATATCGGTGCACACGCTGGTCGCGGTGATCGACGCGCCGAAACCCGTGCACAGCAGCATGATTCCCGGCACCACATAGTTCAGGTACGACCCGCCGACCTCGATGGCGCCGCCGAACACGTAGGTGAACAGCAGCATCATCAGAATCGGCATGGTCAGCGAGATGACCAGCGTGTCCGTGCTGCGCAGGGTCCGGCGGGCGCAGCGCCGGAACATGACCAGGGTGTCGGGGACGAAATGGCGTACCGCCGTGAGCATGGGAGCGGTCACCGGGCGGCGGCCTCGATGAGATCCGCGGTGTGCTCGGCCACCCCGGTGGTCCGCAGCGATGCCGCGAAGCCCTCGACCCGCTGCCGGGTGCGCGCGTTCAGCAACGGCGCCAGCGCGCCCGCCAGCCGGTCGGCGGTCATGGCGGTGAACGGAAGATGTGCGCCCACACCGAGTTTCTCCACCTGCCCGCCCCACATGGGCTGCTCGAACGACACCGAGCACACCACCGTGGGCAGTCCGGCCCGCAGGCTTTCGAACAGGGTGCCGATGCCGCCGTGGTGCACGGCGGCCGCGCAGTGCGGGAAGATCAGGTCGTAGGCGAAATTGCCGACCAGCTTGATCCGGTCGCCCGTCACGGTGTTCGCGACATCCAGGTCGCTCCACCCCGCGTGCACCAGGGCACGCACCCCGAGCCGGGTGGACACCTGCTCCACCATGGCGAACACGGCCGCGGCATCGCGAATCGGCATGCTGCCGAAGCCGAAGAACACCGGCGGCTCGCCCGCCTCGACCCAGGACAGAATGTCGTCGTGGCTGCCCGCCAGCTCGCCGACCGCCGCGCGGGTGGCCTGATCCAGGGTCAGGAAGCCGGTGAAGGGGCGGCGGTCGTCCCATTGCTCCGGCAGGTTCGGCACCAGGGCAGGATCGTAGATCTGGATCTCGGGCACCCGCGCCCGCGCCAGCGCTGCGGCCGGGCTGGTGTACGACTTCGGCAGCCCCAGCACGCCGCGCAGCTCGTTGAGGTAGCGCAGGAACACCACGCGGCGCAGGTTCTCGGCCAGCAGCCAGGTGGCCCGATTGACCGGGGCGGGCGGATTCCAGTGTGCGGGAAGCAGACCGGGGAAGGGGTAGGCGCTGTTCATGCGCGCCGGATAGTAGTGCAGGCTGACCAGCGGCACACCCATGGCCTCCGCGATCGAGGACGCCCGGTCCTCGGTGACGGTGCTGGCCACGATCAGATCGGCCTTCGCGCACACGTCGATGACCTCACGGTTCATCCGCTCGCCGTACTCGGCCATCTGCTTGCCGACCAGCTGCATCAGCCGCAGCGTATTGCCCGCGGCCAGCGCCCGCTGGCCCTCGTCGGAGCTGTAGAGCCGCTGCACGTCCGGTCCGCAGGCCTGCGCGGGAAGGCCTGCGGCGGTAACGAATTCGACCAGATTCGGCGGCGCGCCGATCAGCACCTCATGGCCGCGGCGCTGCAGTTCGACGCCCAGGCCCACGATCGGGTGCACATCGCCCCGGGTTCCGGTCAGCGGTATCGCAATGCGCATGCGGCCTCTCTCGGCAGGGGGACGGAATCCCTTGACACTGAGGTGCTCTGCGGGCCGGCGTCCAGACGTAGGAAATGTGGGCATTTCACTGAGGGGCGGCGCTGCGTAGGGTTGCGCTGATGCACATCGCCATGTTCGTGGACTACCATCCGGCCTCGCTCGGCGGGGTGCAGACCGCCGTCACCGGGCTGCGCCGCGGACTCGAACGCGCCGGGCACCGGATCACCGTGTTCACCGTGCCCGATCCGGCGGCCGCGCCGGACCCGGATGTCGTTGCGCTGCAACCGCTGCCGGTTCCTGCCGTGAACGGATTCGCGGTCGTCGCACCGACCCGGCGCAATGCCGCGCTCATCGACGCCGAATTCGCCGCTCGGGGGCCGATCGATATCGTGCACACCCAGAGCACCTACGGCGTCGCCATCGCGGGCATGAAAGCGGCACGGCGGCACCGGATTCCGCTCGTGCACACCGCGCAGAGCCGCGACGACGCCTTCATCGAGCACACCTCGCCGGCGCCCTACGCCACCGCCCTGGCGCTGCGCGGGTTGCACGGCCGCTGGGTGCCGCACGAGCATCACATGCCGCACCGGGCCGGGGAATCGGCCGCCGCCCGGCACGCCTGGTGGACGATCAGCGGGCAGGCCCAGGCCGCCGACCAGGTGATCGCGCCGACCCGGCACTTCGCCGACCTGCTGCTCGCGCACGGGCTCACCCGCCCGATCACCGTGGTGTCCAACGGCGTCGACGACGCGCTGCTCGACGCGCGCACCGCCGTGACTCGCCCCGCGGACGGGCCGCTACGGCTGGTGTGGTGCGGGCGGCTGTCGGGGGAGAAGCGGCTGCTGGAAGCCATCGAGGCGGTGCGGCGCACCGACAACTGCGTGCTCGACATCTACGGCGAGGGCGACCTGCACGGCGCGGCCGTCGGCCGCATCGTGGAACGGCGGCTCGGGGAGCGAATCCGGTTGCACGGCAGAGTGAGCCAGGCCGCCTGCCTCGACGCCATGGCCGCGGCCGACGCACTGCTGTTCCCCTCCAACGGATTCGACACCCAGGGCATGGTGCTGCTCGAGGCCACCGCCGTCGGACTGCCGGTGGTGTACTGCGATCCCGATCTCGCCGAATCGGTGCCCGCGGGCATCCGGTCGGCGGATCCGTCGGTCGAGGCGCTGAGCGAGACCCTCGCCAAGCTGGCGGCGGACCGCTCGGTGCTCGCCGACCTGCGGGCGCAACTGGCGGGTCAGGTCGACACCGTGCGCCAATCGCACCAGATCGCACGGGTATTGGAGGTCTACCGGGACGCCGGTGCCGGGTTGGCCGCCGCGCCGCCGCCCGTCATGCCGCGGAGCCTGGCGGACATCCCCACCGCCCCGGGCAGTGTGCCGGTGCTCGGGCACAGTCTGCGCGCGCTCACCGACGCACCCGGCTTCGTGACCTCGCTGCCCGCGCTCGGGCCGATCGTGCGCGTGCACTTCGGCCGCCAGACCGGCTACGTGCTCACCACCCCGGACCTGCTGCGCGAGGTCAATCTCAGCGACGCCGAATTCGAGCGGGAGGACCTGCGCGAGGCCATCGACGATATCGCGGGCGGGGCCGTCAATGTGCTGCGCGGGCCCGAACACCGGTTGCGCCGCCGCATGATCTCGCCCGCGCTACGGCAGAGCAGGCTGGCCGAATATGCCGAAGCCGCAGCCGATATCGCCAATGCCTGGGCCGCAGGACTGCCGGTCGGTCAGCGGGTGAATCTCATGGACGAGGCGCACGGGCTGGTGCTCGACACCGTGTCGGCGACCCTGTTCACGGCCGACTTCGGCGACAGCGCACGCCGCGAGATCCGTGACAGTGTGCCGTGGCTGCTCAGCCAGGTCATCGTGCGCACCGCACTGCCGCCGCAGCTGCGCAGGCTGCGGGTCATCGCGAACTACCGGTGGCGCAGCAAGTCCCGCCACCTGCGCGCCGCCGTGGGGGCGGTGGTGAGCGAATACCGCAGGCGCGACGAGGATTTCAACGATGTGGTGTCGGCGCTCATCCGGCACACCGACAGCGAGACCGGAGCGCGGCTGTCCGACGACCACATCATCGACGAGGCCATCCTCATGCTCGCCGGCGGTGTCGGATCCATGGCGTCGCTGACCGGGTGGCTGTGGCACGAGGTCAGCCTGCGACCGGCCATCGCCGAACGCCTGTACTCGGAATTGGACGCCGTGGTCGGCACCGGTGAGGTGCGGCCCGAACACCTGGCCGCCATGCCGTACCTGAAACAGGTCGTCTCCGAGACCATTCGATTCTGGGGGCCCTGGATCAGCGCCGCCAACGCCAGCGCCGACCTGACCATCGGGGATGTCACCATTCCGGCGGGGGCTGCGATCATGTTCAGCCCCTACATGGTTCAGCACGACCCGCGCTGGTTCACCCACCCCGAATCCTTCGATCCGGAACGCTGGTCCGCCGAGAACGCCGCCGACACCGCCAAGAAGGCGATGATCTCCTTCGGCGTCGGCCGCCGTCGCTGCCTCGGCGACCACTTCGCCATGCTCGAGATCGCGCTGGCCTCCGCGGCACTGCTGTCCCGCTGGCGGATCACCCCGGTGCCGGGCCACCGGGTGCGGGCCTCCAATCGGGACTTCGTGCTCTCGCCGTCGGCGCTGCCGGTCACCCTGCGGGCCCGCTGACCCCGGCGGGTACTACAGCAGCACCGGCAGCTCGTGTAGCCCGTGCATGAGGGTGCTCGGATGCCAGGCGAGCGCCTCGGCGGTGGGCGAGAGGCGCAGGTCCGGGAACCGGGACAGCAATGCGGCGAAGGCGACCCGCGCTTCCAGGCGGGCCAGCGGGGCGCCGACACAGAAGTGGATACCGTGGCCGAAGGCCAGATGGCCGGTGGTGTCGCGGGCGGGGTCCAGGGCGTCGGGGGCCGGATAGCGGTCGGCGTCGCGGTTGGCGGCGGCCAATGCGACGAAGACGAATTCGCCCTCGGGGATGTCCGTGCCCGCGATGGTGACCGGTTCGGTCGTGTGCCGGATGGTGCTCATGTTCACCGGACCGTCGAAGCGCAGGAATTCCTCCACCGCAGCGGGAATCGCCTCGGGGTCGGCGCGCAGGGCCTGCAGCTGCGCCGGATTGCGGAGCAGGGCGAGGGTGCCGTTGGCGATCAGATTGACGGTGGTGTCGTGCCCGGCGACCAGCAGCAGGAAGGCCATGCCGACCTGCTCGGACTCGGTGAGGGCATCGCCGTCGTCGGCGGGGACGGCCAGCGCGGACAGCAGATCGGCGGCGGGTTCCACTGCCTTCGCCCGCACCAGCTGGGTGAGGTAGGCCGCCATGGCCTCGGAGGCGCGGGCCCGGTCCTCGTCCAGGCCCGCGACCGCGACCAGCGCCCGGGTCCACTCCTGGAAGTCGGCGCGATCGCCGAGCGGAACACCGAGCAGCTCGCAGATCACCGTGATCGGCAGCGGCTCGGCGAATTCGCGCAGCAGGTCCACCTCGGAGCGGCCCTCCAGGGCATCCAGCAGCGAGCCGGTGATCTCCTCGATACGCGGGCCCAGCGCGGCCACCCGGCGCGGGGTGAAGGCCCGGGTCACCAGCTTCCGCAGCCGGGTGTGCCCGGGCGGATCGGTATTGAGCATGTGGGACAGCAGTGCGAGCACATTCGGATCCGACTGCGGCACACCGCGTTTGCGGCTGAGCAGTGCGTCGCTGACCGCGGCCGCCTTCTGCAGGCGCGGATCGGACAGTGCGGCCCGGCCCGCGGCGTAATCGAGGATGACCCAGCGGATCACTCCGTCGGGAAACCGGACTCGCCGCACCGGCCCGTGCTCGCGCCAGCACCGGTAGTGGGCGTGCGGATCGGCGAAGAACTCCGGGCTGATGGATTCGATCCGGTCCGGGGCTTCGATGTCGGCCATACCGCGACCCTAGTCGATGGAATGGCTTGCGGCGAACGGCAATTCGTCGCGATGTAAAAAATTCTGTACATCGAGTCGTGTTTTCTTTACACTCGGTGCATGCCCTACGAGGAGAAGCGAACCTGGATCCTGGGTGTCGCGGCCGTGGTCTCGTACGTGATCTATCTGATCGTCGTGCTGGCGCGTGCGCGGCACACCGCGGTGGCGGACGTGGCCTATGTCGCGCCGCTGCTGTGGGCGGTCGGCGGGTCCATCGTGGTCTCGATCGTGGCCAGCATCGCCGTGGCGATCGGGTCCCGGGATCGGGACCGGCGGGATCAGCGCGACCGTGAAATCGATATGCGTGGAACGCAGGCCGGCAATGCCTTCGTCGTGCTCGGTGCGGTCACCGCGCTGGTACTGGCCATGGCCAAAGGCGACCGGTTCTGGATCGCCAATGCGATTTACCTGGGCTTCACGCTCTCCGCGGTGGTGGGCGCGGTAGCCAAGCTCGTCGCCTACCGGCGGGGGACCTGGCCATGGTGAAGCCGACCAGGGTCACCAACAACATTCGCGCGCTGCGCTTCTCGCACGGCGAGATGACACAGGCCGAACTGGCGGATCGGCTCGGGGTGACCCGGCAGACCGTCAATGCCATCGAGCAGGGCAAGTACTCGCCATCGCTGGAGATGGCGTTCCAGATCGCCCGGGTGTTCCGTGCACCACTGGACGAGATCTTCGAGTATCCGGAAGAAGACCAGCCATGAAGGCTATTGCGCAGGACGCCTACGGCACCGTCGACATGCTGTCCTACACCGACATTCCCACGCCCGACACCGGACAGGACGGCGTGCTCGTCCGCGTGCGCGCCGCGGGCGTGGATCCCAGCGTCTGGCATTTCATGACCGGCGAGCCGCGGATCGCCCGGCTGGCGCTCGGGCTGCGCGCGCCCCGGGAACGGGTCCGCGGCTGGGATGTCGCGGGCATCGTGGAAGCGGTCGGGCCGCAGGTGACCGAATTCCGGACCGGCGACGAGGTTTTCGGCACCGTCCCCGGCTCATTCGCCGAATTCGCCTGCGCCCCGGCCATGAAACTCCAGCGTAAACCCGTCAATCTGAGCTTCGAACAAGCCGCGGCCCTGCCGATCTCCGGCATGACCGCCCTCACCGGCCTGCGCGACGCGGGCCGCATCGAGGCCGGTCAGCGCGTGCTGATCATCGGCGCGGCCGGCGGCGTCGGCCACCTCGCGGTCCAGCTCGCCAAGCACTACGGCACCGAGGTCACCGGCGTCTGCTCGGGCGCGTCCACCGCCTTCGTCACCGACCTCGGCGCCGACCACGTCATCGACTACACCACCGAAACCCTCACCGGTCATTACGATCTCATCCTCGACATGGCCGGAAACCGCCCCCTCCCATTGCTGCGCTCGCTCCTCACCGCCACCGGCACCCTGGTCCTCGGCGGCGGCGAAGGCGGCGGCCGCTGGTTCGGCGGCCTCGGCCGCTCCCTCCGCGCCCAACTCCTCTCACCCTTCACCCGCCACCGCCTGCGCTCGCTCCTGACCCTCCCCAAACCCGAAACCCTGTGCACCCTGGCCGAACTCGCCACCGCAGGCGCGCTGACTCCCCGCATCGACCGAACCTTCGCCCTCCCCGAAGCCACCGCCGCCATCACGCACCTGGCCGCCGGACACTCCACGGGCAAGTCCGTGATCGTGGTCAGCTGACGCGGAGACGAGCGAACCCCTCCGCCGAGTGCGGCGAGGGGTTCGGCGAGCGATATGGGTTGGCGCAAAGGTGAATCAGCGCTGGAGCTGGGTGCCGAAGATGTCGTTGCCGAGTCGGTGGGCGGCAGGCAGATCGAGGATGGTGCCGTCGAGGTGGAGATGGGCGTCGGCCCAGCGCTGGGCGGTGTCGCGGTCGGTGAAGAAGTTGAGGTCGTTGCAGCAGGAGTCGGCGGAGGGGCCCTCGCCTGCTCGGGCGCCGAGGAACACGACCGTGGTGTCCGGGGGTGCGCAGCAGTCGCCGGTAGCCCGGGAGTCCTCCGGCGTACCGATCGGCTCGAGCCGCAGAGCCGTGCGGAGAGCGCCGACCGACGGGGCGCCGTCCATGCCGCCGGACTCGGAGCGGTACAGGCGGCACGAGACGCTCGGTACCTGCCCCGGCACAGCGAACGGGTCGACCCCGTCGACCAGCAGCGTCGGCGACCCGGTCATGCCCGCCGCGGCCGCTTCGTCCGGGTCGTCGATGATGCGGTGCGTGATCTCGAAGACCATCGGATGGCCCGCCGTCGCCTGCCGGATGCGATCCTCCAGCACCGCTACGTTCGGGCAGTCCGGAACCTGCAGAATCTCGAGCTTCACGACCGATCTCCCTTCTCGTGCAAGGTCTCCAGCAATGAGCAGCAGCGGTCCTCGCGCGGGCGCTCGCAGGTCGCCACCAGCTCGGCCAGCGATCGCCGCATGCGTTGCAGGTCGGCGATGCGCTCGGCGAGCAGGGCCATCCTCGACTCGGCCAGCTCCCGCGCCGTGTCACAGTCCTCGGGGCCGCCCGCGGCGAGCTGCAGCAGGACCTCGACCTCGTCCAGGCTGAACCCGTGATCCTGCGCCCGCTTGACGAATCGGACCGTCGCCACCGCGTCCGCGGGATACGCGCGATACCCGCCCGTCGAACGCGGCGGCTCCGCCAGCAGACCTCGCCGCTCGTAATACCGCAGGGTCTGCACGTTCACGCCCGCGCGGGCGGCCACCTCACTGCTGCGCATAGCGCCATTCTCAACCCTGTACTCGGGTACAGAGTCAAGGGTGAGCCGCGGCTGCCGGATCGGTGGGGAGTGGGCGGCAGCCGGGCTGGACCGACTTCGCTACGCCGAGGCGGGAACCGGGGACTTCGCGAAGGCGAGGAGGTCGCGGGTCAGGCGTTCCGGGTGGGTCAGGTAGAGGCCGTGGGGGGCGTTTTCGTAGATGACGAGCTCGCTGTCCGGGACGAGTGCGGCTTGCCGGCGGCCGCCGAAATCGAGTGAGATCGAGGCGTCGGAGTCGCCGTGGATGATCAATGTCGGGACGGTGATGGTGCGCATTTCGGCGCGGAAGTCCGTTTCGACCACTGCGCGGTTGCATTCGAGGGTCGCCCGGATCGATGTTCCCGCAATGGATTGCAGGACGCGGTCGCGGGCGATCGCGGAGACTTCGCAGCCGGGCAGGCCGGCGCCGATGTAGGGGTCGGCATTGTCGGTGAGCCAGCGGTCCTGATGGTGGTGCCAGGAATCGCGGAGGGCATCGGCGGCCGCGCGCGGGGCGCCGTCCGGGTTGTCGTCGGTGGCCAGCAGGAACGGCAGTGCGGCCGCCACCAGTGCGATGCGATCCACCCGGGCGCTGCCGTGGCGGGTCAGATAGCGGACGATCTCGCCGCCGCCCATGGAATGGCCGACCAGCAGGAGATCGCACAGGTCCAGGTGGTCGATCAGGTCGGCGACATCATCGGCGAGGGTGTCGTAGTCGTAGCCGTGGCCCGGATCGTCGGAGCGGCCGTGGCCGCGGCGGTCCAGGGCGATGGTGCGGTAGCCGCGCCCGGCCAGATCGGCCATCACACCGCGCGGTTCGGTGCTGTCCATCCCGGCCGCCGCCAGGAACAGCACCGGGCGGCCGGTGCCCCAATCGCGGTAGAACAGCGAGGTGCCGGTGCGGGTTTCGACGAAAGGCATTGCGGTGTCTCCTCATTCGATGGTCGGACGGGGTCCGTTCGGAACGAGGAGGACAGTATGTCGGCTCCACTGACATCTAGTGTCAGTGGATTCGGGCAGAATTTTCGATATGCGCGCCAGCCGTCTCATGTCGATCCTGTTGCTGTTGCAGACACGCGACCGGGTCACCGCCCAGGAGATCGCCGGCCAGCTGGAAGTCTCGATCCGCACCGTCTACCGCGACATGGAATCCCTCTCCGCCGCCGGCATCCCCGTCTACGGCGATCCGGGCCACGACGGTGGCTACCGCCTCCTCGACGGCTTCCGCGCGAAACTCGAGCTGCTGACCACCGACGAGGCCGGATCCCTGTTCTTCGCCGGACTCCCCAGCGCCGCAGCAGATCTCGGACTCGGAGCGATCGTCACCGCCGCCAACCTCAAGGTCATGTCCGCCCTGCCCCCGGAACTCCGCGACCGGGCGGGCCGCGTCGCCGAACGCTTCCACCTCGACGCCCCCGGCTGGTACAGCGAAGCCGAGCCGACGCCCCACCTCACCACCGTCGCCGACGCCGTCTGGAACGAACGCGCCCTGCGCTTCACCTACATCCGCTGGGCCACACCACATCTGGTCACCCGCACCACCGAACCCCTCGGCCTGGTCCTCAAATCCGGCAACTGGTACCTCGTGGGCCATACCGCCACCGACCTGCGCACGTACCGCATCTCCCGGATCATGGAACTCGAGGTCCTCCCCGAACCCGTATCCCGCCCACCCGGCTTCGAGCTCGCCGCCTACTGGGCCGCCTACCTGGAATCCTTCGACCAACGCCGCCACCACCATTCGGTCCTGATCCGGCTCACCGCCGAGACCTTCGACCGGCTACCGGAACTCCTGGACCCCGCCACCGCGCAGGCAGCGTGCGACTCGGCCACCGACCCCACCCCTACCGGGCACCGCGACATCCGCCTCCCCATCGAATCCACCGACCGCGCGATCCCCGACCTGCTCCGCCTCGGCGCGGGTGCGGAAGTCCTCGCCCCCGAAGACCTCCGCCACCGCATCGCCACCGAAACGGCCGCCATGGCCCGCCGCTACGTATAGGACGGCCAGTTCGACAACGTCTGGTGCAGCGCTTCGACAATGTGGGGCCAGGAGTCGCCGGGGGAGCGTGAGTGGGCGAAGCCACCGGCCGACTCGAGCGTGGCGAATCCGTGAAAGGTACTGCGCAGCAGGCGAGCCGCGTCCAGCCCCTCGGATTCCCCCAATCCGTACCCGCGCAGGAGCGCCGCCGTCAGCTCGACACTGCGCAGCAGCGCCGGCTCACCCGCCACCTCGGCCGGATCCATCCGAATCTGCGTGGCCGCATAGCGTTCCGGATACTCGAGCACATAGGACCGATACGCATCGGCGAACGCCACCAACGCCTCCCTCCCGGAACGACCGAGAACCGCCGCCCCGATCCGCTCGTTCAGTTCCCCACTGGCCAGCAGCGCCACCCGCACCCGTAAATCCTGCAACCCCCGCACATGCACATACAAACTCGGATCCTTCACCCCCACCCGCTTGGCCAGCGCCGACAGCGTGAGCTTCTCGAACCCGATCTCATCGACCAGTTCAGCCGCCGCCCCGACCACCCGGTCCGTCGTCAACCCAACCCGCGGAGACATCCGCCCTCCTTCCTACGCCCACTAAGCCAAAACCTAGCATCCATAGGAACAATCGAAATCGGTCCGGCGGCGCGCTGTTTCCATCGGGGTGCTTCGGCCGTCCTGTCGCGGAATCGTCAGGAAAAGTCGGTCAAGCGGGAGAGCGGGAAGGAGATCGGGAACGGGTCGGAGACCTCGAGGACGTCCGCTTCCTCGAAAATGATCGGTTCTCCGTAGGAGGAGCCGTCGAGGCGTCGGATCTGGATTCGTGGACGTGGATCGAAATCGACGAGCCAGTACTGAGCGATTCCGGTCCGAGCGTATTCGATCACCTTGCGGCCGCGGTCTTCTCGTTCGCTGCCCGAACCGCGTGACACGATCTCGATCGCCACCTGGACGTCGCCGCCGGGGATCAGGGAAAGTCCGAGATCGTAGACAGTACGCGCAGCAGCTGCGCTCACGATGGCGACATCGGGCTTCCGTGCGCCTGACGGCGTGGAAATATCCATCGGGGCTTGGACATAAACGTCAGCTCCGAATTCCTCGGCCGCACGTTCCAGGATGCGCGTCAAGAGCTTTGCGAGGTGGTCGTGGCGAAAACTTGGCGACAATTCGATCAGCCAGCCATCGACGAGTTCGTGTGCCTTGCCCTCATCGGGCAGGCCGTGCAGATCTTCCACCGTGTACGGCCCGTAGCCGTACCCGTCCTCGATGGCGGCACTCACCGGCTCCTGTCCTTTCGTCAGGGAACTTCCGCCAGTCTAAGGCGAATCCCCGATCGACAATTGTCGACCGGGGATTCGGTTCGTGAGGTGGAGCGGATGGGTCCTACACGGACTTGTTGAAGGCCTTGGCCTCGCGGCGGCGGCGGTGCAGGATGGGCTCGGTGTAGCCGTTGGGCTGCTTGGTGCCCTCGAGGACCAGTTCCTTCGCGGCCTGGAAGGCGATGGAAGCGTTGAAGTCCGGGGCCATGGGGAAGTACGACGAGTCGCCGGCGTTCTGGCGGTCGACGACGGGGGCCATGCGCTCGAGGGAGGCGATGACGTCGGCTTCGGTGACGATGCCGTGGCGCAGCCAGTTGGCCATCAGCTGGCTGGAGATGCGCAGGGTGGCGCGGTCCTCCATGAGGCCGATGTCCTTGATGTCGGGCACCTTCGAGCAGCCGACGCCCTGGTCGATCCAGCGCACCACGTAGCCGAGGATGCCCTGCGAGTTGTTGTTCAGCTCCTGCTGGATCTCCTCGGCGGACCAGTCGGTATTCGGGGCGAGCGGGATCTCGAGGATCTCGTCGACGGTGGCGCGCGGGCCGCCCTTGGCGATCTCGGCCTGCCGCTTGAACACGTCCACCAGGTGGTAGTGGGTGGCGTGCAGGGTGGCGGCGGTGGGCGAGGGCACCCAGGCGGTGTTGGCGCCGGACTTCGGGTGGCCGATCTTCTGGACCAGCATCTCGGCCATCAGATCGGGCATGGCCCACATGCCCTTACCGATCTGCGCCTTGCCGGGCAGGCCGGTGGCCAGGCCGGTGTCGACGTTCCAGTCCTCGTAGGACTTGATCCACTGCTGGGCCTTCATCTCGGCCTTGCGGACCATCGGCCCGGCCTCCATGGAGGTGTGGATCTCGTCGCCGGTGCGGTCCAGGAAGCCGGTGTTGATGAAGACCACGCGGTCCTTGGCGGCGAAGATGGACGCCTTCAGGTTCACCGTGGTGCGGCGCTCCTCGTCCATGATGCCGACCTTGAGGGTGTTGACCGGCAGGCCCACGACCTCTTCGACGCGGCCGAACAGCTCGTTGGTGAAGGCCACCTCGTCCGGGCCGTGCATCTTCGGCTTCACGATGTAGATCGAGCCGGTGCGGGTGTTCTTCAGCTGGGTCTCGCCATTGAGAGCGTGCTTGGCGATCAGGACGGTGATCAGGCCGTCCATGATGCCCTCGGGCACCTCGTTGCCGGCGGCGTCGATGATCGCGTCGGAGGTCATCAGGTGACCCACGTTGCGCACGAACAGCAGCGAACGGCCGTGCAGCACAAGCTCACTGCCGTCGAGAGCGGTGTACACGCGGTCCGGGTTCATGGTGCGGGTGAAGGTCTTGCCGACCTTCGACACCTGCTCGGCCAGATCGCCCTTCATCAGGCCCAGCCAGTTGTGGTAGCAGAGGACCTTGTCCTCGGCGTCCACGGCCGCGACCGAGTCCTCGAAGTCCATGATCGTGGTGACCGCGGACTCCAGCACCACGTCCTTGACGCCCGCGGTGTCGGTGGAACCGATCGGGGAGGCCGGGTCGATCTGGATCTCGATGTGCAGGCCGTTGTGCTTCAGCAGCACCGAGGTCGGGTTGGCGGGGTCGCCCAGGTAGCCCACCAGCGCGTCGTTGTCGGCCAGGCCGATCTCGGTGCCGTCCTCGAGGCCGACCACGAGCTCGCCGTCCTCGATCGAGTACTTGGTGGAGCCGACGTGCGAGCCGGTGATCAGCGGCACGGCGTCGTCGAGGAAGTTGCGGGCCCACTCGATGACCTTGTCACCGCGGACCTTGTTGTAGCCCGAACCCTTCTCCGCGCCATTGGCCTCGGAGATGGCGTCGGTGCCGTACAGGGCGTCGTACAGCGAGCCCCAGCGCGCGTTCGCGGCATTGATGGCGAAGCGGGCGTTCATCACCGGCACGACCAGCTGCGGTCCCGCCTGGGTGGCGATTTCGGCGTCCACGTTCTCGGTGCCGATCTGGAAGTCGGCCGGTTCGGGACGGAGATAGCCGATCTCGGTGAGGAACTGCTTGTAGGCAGCCTTGTCGTAGCCTGCGCCCGGGTTCGCGCGGTGCCACTCGTCGATCTTGGCTTGGATGTCGTCGCGTTCCGCCAGCAGTGCGCGGTTGCGGGGAGCGAGGTCATTGATGACGGCCTCGGCACCCGACCAGAACGCGGCGGAATCAACACCGGTGCCGGGAAGGGCCTCGTTCTCCACGAAATCGTGGAGCACCTTGGCAACCTGCAGCCCGCCGACCTGAATCCGCTCTGTCATCTACTGCCTCATTTCGAGAAGCCGGGTGGAAAAAGTACGGGCGTCATATTACTCGCGGTTACCGGGCGGTATTTCACGGCCTCGGGGTTGAGGCCTCGAACGATGGGGGTTGATTGTATCGATCGGTACATTTAATGTACTGGTTGGAATATTTTCCGGCCGCTCGGAGCGAAGGTGCGATTCATGGGAAAACCCTTGTCCGGCAAGGTCTCTGTGGTGACCGGCGGCAGTCGCGGGCTCGGGCGCGAGATGGTGCTGGCGCTCGCGGCGGCCGGGTCCGATGTCGTCATCGCCAGCCGCAAGCTCGGGGCATGTGAGGAACTAGCCTCCGAGGTGCGCGCGCAGACCGGGCAGCGGGCGCTGGCGGTGGCCTGCAATGTGGGCGACTGGGAGCAGTGCGAGACGCTCGCCGAGGCCGCCTACGGCGAGTTCGGGACGGTCGACGTGCTGGTCAACAATGCCGGGATGTCCCTGCTCTATCCCAGCTTGGACCAGGTTTCCGAGGCCATGTTCGACAAGGTGATCGCCACCAATCTGAAGGGGCCCTTCCGGCTCGCGGCGCTTCTCGGCGCGCGCATGGCCGCGGCGGGCGGCGGATCGATCGTGAATATATCTTCGATCGAGGCCGCGCATCCCGAACCGCTGGCGGTGCCCTACGCCGCCGCGAAGGCCGGTCTCGAGGCCCTGACCGTGGGGTTGGCGCACACCTACGGGCCGTCGGTGCGGGTGAATACGATCCGCTGCGGCCCCTTCGACACCGATATCGCCAAGGCGTGGCCCCCGCAGATGCGCGCCGAACTGGCCCGGCACACCGCCCTCGGCCGGATCGGGGTGCCCGCCGACATCGCGGGGGCGGTGCTGTTCCTCGCCTCCGACGCCTCCGCCTACTGCACCGGCGCGACCCTGGCCCTGGATGGTGGATTCCGATGACCGCCGCCGTCCCGGCCCGTCGCCGCGGCCGCCCGCCCGCGTCGGCGAGCGGGCCGGGGGAGACCCGGGAGCGGATCGTGCGCGCGGCGCTGGAACTGTTCTCGGAGCAGGGTTTCCACGGCACCGGCGTCGCCGAGATCGGGGAACGGGCCGATGTGCAGCGCGGGGCGCTGTACTACCACATCGGATCCAAGGAGGAGCTGCTGTGGCAGATCCTCGCCGACTACACCCGGCTCATGCTGGCCGAGGCCGAGCAGATCGCGGACGGCCCCGACTATCCGATCACCAAGCTGCGCAAGCTGATCCACAGCCACGTCCGGCTGATCATCGACAATCGCCGGGCCGTGGCCATCCAGCTGCGCGATGTCACCGCGCTGACCGGCGAACGGGCGCGGGAGCTGCAAGAGCTGCGCGACCGCCTGCAAGCGCTGTGGCAGCAGGTCATCGACGCCGGCCGGGCCGCGGGCGTGCTGCGCACCGACGACCACGTGGTCACCAACGGCGTGCTGGGCATGCTCAATTCGGTCACCTTCTGGTACCGGCCCGACGGGCAGCACGCCCCCGACGAGATCGCCGACATTCTCTGCACCACCGTCCTGGACGGACTCATCCAACCGCGCAAGAGCACGAAAGGCTGATCATGGCTTGGGATTTCGAGACGGACCCGGAATACCAGAAGAAACTGGACTGGGTCGCGGAGTTCGTCAGGACCGAGGTGGAACCTCTGGACCTGCTCTACCCCAACCCCTACGACCGTCGGAACCCGGAGATCCGGGCGCTCATGAAACCGTTGCAGGAGAAGGTGAAACAGCAGCAGCTGTGGGCCTGCCACCTGGGACCCGAGCTGGGCGGCCCGGGCTACGGGCAGCTGAAGCTGGCCCTGCTCAACGAGATGCTGGGCACGTCCCTGTGGGCCCCGCTCGTCTTCGGCTGTCAGGCACCGGATTCCGGTAACGCCGAGATCCTGGCCCACTTCGGCACGCCCGAGCAGAAGGCGAAATATCTGCAGCCTCTGCTCGATGGCGAGATCGGCTCGTGCTACGTCATGACCGAGCCGACCGGCGGTTCGGACCCGACGGCCTTCCGGACCCGCGCGGTGCGCGAGGGCCAGGAGTGGGTCATCAACGGCGAGAAGTGGTTCAACTCCGCCGCCGAATTCGCCGCCTTCCACATCGTCATGGCGGTGACCGATCCGGACGCGCCGCCGCATCAGCGGCTGTCGATGTTCATCGTGCCCGCTGACGCCCCCGGTCTCGAGATCGTGCGGAACTTCACCGTCCCCGGTTTCAGCGAGCACGAGGCCCACCTGCGTTTCACCGACGTGCGCATTCCGGCGGACGCGCTGCTGGGTGCGGAGGGCCTCGGCTTCGTCGTGGCCCAGACCCGCCTGGGCGGCGGCCGCGTCCACCACGCCATGCGTACGGTCGCGCTGGTGCGCAAGGCCTTCGACATGATGTGCGAGCGGGCGGTGTCGCGGCCGATGGGCAAAGGCGTGCTCGGTGGCAAGCAGCTGACCCAGGAGAAGATCGCCGAATCCTGGATCGAAATGGAGCAGTTCCGGCTGCTGGTGCTGCGCACCGCCTGGCGCATCGACAAGGAACAGGACTACCGCAAGGTCCGCCACGACATCGCCGCGATCAAGGTGGCCATGCCCAAGGTCATGCACGACATCGCCCAGCGTGCCATGCATCTGCACGGCGCCATCGGCGTCAGCACCGATCTGCCGTTCCTCGACATGATGAACTACGCCCAGGTGATGGCCATCGCCGACGGGCCGACGGAGGTGCACAAGATCACCTTGGCGAAGGAGGTCCTGAAGACCTACGCGCCCGCAGATCCGGTCTACCCCAGCGGTTTCCGGCCCGCCCTGCGCGAGCAGGCGCGTCAGCTGGTGGCCGACCGGCTCGAGCACACCGTCGGAAACCTGTAGCCCGTCCGATCCAATGGCCCACGGACGAGGGTGATCCGGTGCCTCTCGCCCGCGGGCTGTTCGGCGATCAGGGTGCCGGCGTGGGTTCGTCGATGGTCTTGACGTAGTCGTCCACGTAGGTGGAGAGGATCTGCTCGACACTGAGCAGGAACTTGGTGGCGTTCGCGGCGGTGGGGCCACCGGTGTAATCGCCCGCGCCGGCGACGAAGCGCCAGCCTTCGGAGAGCAGCAACTGCTGGGTGCGCCGGTTGGTCGCCACCCGCTGGTCGGCGTGGAAGATGGCGGCGCTGCCGGTGGCCACCACGGCCACTCCGCCGGCGAAGGCGGTGGACGCGCGGATGAGCGAGCCCTCGAATCCGGCCAGGCCCGTCACCACAGCGCTGGCGACAATCGCGATGAAGCGGAGAATCTGCCCCCAGCTGCGGAATCGGCCGGTGAGGTGGCCGGTGTTGGTGACCTCGCGGGCGTAGGTGCTGGTCCAGAAATCGTGGAACGCAGGGCCGACGACATTCCAGTCGATGACCGCTGCCATGGCGTCGGTTTGGGCCTGGGGCGACGAAGATCCTGCCACCCGGTCAGTGTGGCACGCGTACCGTTGCCGCGCTCACCGGTTGCGGCGAGTCCGCCTCGCGGCCAACGATATCGGCGGCGCGGCGCGCCCGGCGAGTCGGCTCAGCCCTGGCGCGGTTCGATCCAGAGCGCTTCGGACAGGGCACACAGTTCGCCGTCGGCGGTCGAGAGCGCCACGCCGACCGTGTGTTTGCGGCCGTCGCGCGCCACCACCCAGGCGTGCGAGATGTAGTCGGCCCCGGCGTACATCGGTCGCAGCTGTTGCGAAGTCATGGCGGCGGTGAACGCGCCGCTGCCCATTCGCGAGAAGACGAACGCGGCGCGGCCGCCCGGGCAGTCGAGCGCCGACCAGACCACCTCGGGCGGAAGCTCCCCGGACTCGTCGCCGAGCCCGGCGTCGGGGGTCCAGGCGGCGGCCATCATCTGCTCACCGGGCAGCTCCGACGGGAACAGCAGCAGCCCGCGGCCCGGCTCGCAGGCCAGCCCGCAGCCGTAGCAGTCGGTGACCGTCCGATCACCCGACAATCCCAGTTCGACAGCGGATTTCGCCACCGCCCAGGAGGGCGCGGGCCGCCGGTCGAGGGTGAGCGCCGCGGGCGCGGCCTCGACCAGCAGAGTGTCGTCGGTGGCGGTGAAGGCGACGCGGCCGTCGCCGGGGCGGGAGAGCAGGATCGGGGTGTCGACCGTGACGGCGCGCCGGAAGTCGACGCGCACGGTGTCGGCGCCGGCCTGAGCGGCCAGCAATCCCGCGAGGTAGCCACCGAACGCGATCTCCGGATAACCGTGGATATGCGTCGGAATGGTGAGCGCCTCGGCCCGAGTCATGCTGACAGTCAACCTCTCCCGGCCGGTCGGCCGATCATCCCTTGACCATACCCACGGCAGGCCGGGGCGCAGCCGGTGAAATTTCCCACTCTCGGCGAGCGATGACGAGGCCGGGCATCGGCCGGAACAGCCGAGGTTCGGGCGGGGATCACCGGGCCCGGCCGGCTGCGGCGGAGCGGTCGGGCTAGCGGCGCTTGCGCTCGCGGACCAGGTGGGAACGCAAGCGGGAGAAGCCCTTGACCCGCACGCTGCGCAGACGGCGGATCGTCAGCTCATCGTCGCCGTCGAGTTCGGCTGCCGCGCCGTCGTCGACCAGGACCGTGCCGGGGCGGGCCACACCGGTGAGCCGGGCGGCCACATTGACGACCGTGCCGTAGAGGTCGCCGAAGCGGGTCAGAACGGGTCCGTAGGCCAGGCCCACCCGGATCTGGGGCATCTCCGGAATCGTCTGGGCCGCACGGGTGATCGCCGTATTGAGGTCCAGCCCGATGCGGGCGCCGGCGCGGGCGTCCTCGGCGGCGAACATCACCTCGTCGCCGACATTCTTGATCACCCAGCCGCCGTGCGCGGTGATCACCTCGGTGGTCGCGGACTCGAAGGTCTCCAGCAGTTCGGTCAGCTCGTCGGGGTCGAGGTGGCGGGACAGGCGGGTGTAGCCGACCATATCGGCAAAGCCGACCAGCAGGTGGCGGGTGGCTCCGCCGGAGGCGAGCGAACGGGTCAGCGCTGCGGCCATGTGCCGTTGCCAGGCGTAGTCCTGCAATTCGGCGAGGACCGCGATAGCCTGTTCGGTGGCCTCCCGGCCCGCCTCGGGCCGCCCGGCGCCCGCCGCGATCCGGCCGCCGATCTCGCGGGTGATCAGATCCGCCTGCCATTCGGCGAGCCGTGCCATCGCCTGACCCAGCGTCCGGGCGGCGGCGATCTGATTCTGCTCGTCCGCGATCGAAGCCTGGTCCAGGCTGGTGAAGGCGCGAATCGCGGCGACATCGTTGTCGGTGAACGCCACCTCGTCGTCGCTGGCCGCGGCCGGAAAGCCCAGCGCCACCCAGAGCTTGCGGGCCCGGTCGGCGGGCACACCGGACAGCTCGGCCACCTGCGCGCGGGTGTACCGGCGCGGGCCGCCGAGCAACGACCGTTCGACCACCGCGTCGACCGCCTCGGTCAGGCCACCAGATTCGATCATGCCGCCAGTACAGCACATCGAGTGACGGAGACACGGGCGTCCCGCGACAGCGTCCGATTCCGCCAGTCGAGCCGTGAAGACTCCAAAACCGTTGCGGCCGTGGGCGACAGGCCACACCTCGGTTTCCGCACCTCAGGACAGGGGCTGGGCGTCGCGCTGCGCGAGCATGATCGTCATCAGCCCCGATTCCTGCGACTGGGCCGTGATCATGCCCCGCGCGGCCTCCTTCACCGGACCCGACGCGAGCAGCCGATCGGCCGCCTGCGCCATGGCCACGCCGCCGCGGTGGTGGCGCAGCATGAGCTGCAAGAAGAGGACCTCGGCGGCCTTGCCGCGGGCGGCGGCCAGCGAGTCGAGTTCGGCCTCGGTGGCCATGCCGGGCATGGAGGTGCCGTTCGTACTGGTCATGGTCGGCATCGAATGGTTGTGCGCGGCAGCCGCATCCGCCGTCATCCACGCCATCGGATGGGTGGAGTCCGGGGAGGCGTTGGCCAGGCGCAGCCAGCCGAGCATGGTGCCGATCTCCATGCGCTGGGCATCGGCGATCTGCTGGGCCAGCCGGCGCACGGTGGGATCGACCCCGGAATCCAAGCGCTGCACCATGATCAGCGCCTGCTCGTGATGGGCGGTCATGTCCTGGCTGAAGCCGATCTCGACCCGGCTGAGCACCGGTGGCGCGGAACGGCTCTCGGGAATCAGCAGTGGGCGCAGCAGCATCCCGGCCGCCAGCAGGGCGAGGGCGAGCGTTGTGATCGCCACCGGCCGGACCCGAGCGCCCGGGCGAGCCGTCACGATCCCACCACGGACTGCTGGTCGGCGGGCGGGGTGTACACGTCGTCGGCGAGCTGCAACACCATGAAGCCGTTGTCATTGCAGGTGGCCCACAACTGGTTGCCGTGCCACTCCGGCGGGGAGAAGCACCAGTCGGTGGACAGGTCACCGAAGGCGACCATGCCGGACCGCGACGAGAGCGCCTTGTTCGGATCGAACTTGCCCTCCAGCACCGCCCGCGCCGCCGACGGGAACTCCATCACCGGGACGCCGATGAGCGAGGCCAGGGCGTGCGGGGAGTTCCACAGCTCCAGGTTCCGGCCCTTGCGGGCGGGCGGATTGAAGTACGCGATCTCCTTGGCGTGGAACGGATCCCGCACATCGAACACCCGGATGCCGGATTCCTCCCAGCCGCAGGCCAGCGCGGTCGGATTCTCGGGCCGATCGGCGGCGCAGTAGTGGGCGTCGTAGGAGAACACCGAGCCGCCCATGGCCGAGGCCAGCATGGAATCCTGATGCTCGGGCAGGTTGATCTCCAGCTTGATCTTGGCCGCGACCGTCGGGTTGGTCTCGTCGGAGATATCGATGAGCTTCACCCCGCCCGCGCCGCCCTCGTCCACGGTGAACAGGTACGGCTTGCCGTCATAGGTGACCGGAATGCTGTGCTGCGTCGCCCAGCCATCGGTCCAGAACACCCGTCCCAGATGGTTGACCTGCGGGTTCGGATCCCGGCGCTGTACCGCGCTGATGTCCAGCACGGTGAAACCGGCCAGTGCGGACAGGTACATGCGGTTGCCGTCCGGGCTGATCCCGAAGCCGTGCGCCTCGATGCCGGTGAGGCCCTGCCAGATCACGCGTGGATTCGCCGGGTCGGTCAGGTCGACCGCGCTGACGAAACCGGGCGCGATGCCCGAGGCCCAGTAGGTCCGGCCGTCCGGGGAGAACCCGCCCTCGTGGGTCGTGATCGGCAGTGGCATCAGCAGATTCGTGCCCGCACCGGTATTGAGCAGTCGCGGGTGCGCGCAGTCGGAGATGTCGTAGACCGACAGGAACCCGGCGCCCTCGCCGACCGGAACGCCGGTGCCCACCAGCAGCTTTCGCTCGGCATTGACCTTGAGCGATTCCCACGTTCCGGCGAGCATGGCGGGCTCGGTGAGGCTTCCGGTCACCACCGGGTCCGCCGGATCCGACACATCCAGCACCTGCACGCCCTGCGCGGGTCCGAGAATATTGCCCGGGAACATCGACCCGGTGTAGGAGCAGTGGTCGTAGGTCGCCGAGGTGATCCCCGCGCCCCTGCCCACATAGCCGCCGACGAACGACAGATTGCACCGATACCCCAGCGTGCTGCGCCCGCTGTTGCGATCCTCGGCCGGAACATCGCCCTGCAGACCGGTTTCCGGCAGCGCATCGTCCCCGCAGTCCGCCCGCGGCACCGAGGTGCGTCCGACATCCAGGAACTGTTGCACCTGATTCGCGATGTCGGACTGCAGATCCGCCGTCGCACCCTGCATCGGCAGCAGGGCCGCCCCCAGCAGCGTCACCGCCAGCACCGCCGCCGGCTTGGACCGGCGCACGCCCGTGAACCGCATCATTGCGGTTACCCCCGTCTTCTTCCGAAATGTCCGTATCGTGACCGGTGGCACAGACAGCTATGCAATGTGGTCACCATTACGTCTCGGAACGCTAACGTATAAACTGACTGTCCGGTAGGGCGAGTCACAAATAAGTGTCTGTGACACCATCGGTCAGTCGGGCCTATCGTCCCGGGAGCCAGGCCAAATCCCTTGCTGCAGTGCGTAACAGACCCGGTCGGCTCGTCGATTTCGGAAACATCCGATGATCGAAGGGGACAGGTGACTCATGCGCACAACAGGATTCACAGCACTACTGGCGTGCGCCGTGCTCGCAGCCGCCACCGGCTGCTCGAGCTCCCCGTCCTCCACCCCGTCCCCCGCGGCGACCACCTCCGCGCTCACCACGGGCGGTACCCCGTCCGGTGGCAACCAGGGCGGCGGCAATCCCGGCGGCGGCCCGGCCACCGGCACTCCCGCCTCCACGGCCGCGCAACCCACCGACACCCCCATCCCCGCCTGCGCCTCCGGCCAGGTCGACGTCAGCGCGAAGAGCATGGGCGCCGCCATGAGCCACAACGGCATAACCCTCACCTTCGCCATCGCCAACCCGTCCCAGGCCTGCACCCTCACCGGCTACCCCGGCCTGGACGAAATCACCGACACCGGCACCGTCATCCACGCCGAACGCACCCCCAACGGCTACATCGGCGGCCTCCCCGCCGGCACCGACACTCCACCCACCGTGGTGGTCAAGTCCGGCCACCCCGCCCACGCCATCGCCGAGGGCACCTCCTGCGGCCCCTACAACAAACCCGACCCCAAAGTCGTCAAAACCGAAGTGACCGCCCCCAACTCAACCGACACCCGCGTAATCGACACCGCCGTCTACACCTGCACCCTCAAGATCCACCCCGTCACCGAGTAGAGAGATCCGCCCGATCACCGAGTGGCGGTCACTGGGGCGTCCTCAGCAGTTGCCGAACTGCCGGATTCCCTGGACGAAGGCCCAGATGCGAGGAGCATCGAGCCGGTTCAGAGTTCACGCGCTTCGCACCGAAATTGCTTGATACGCAACTGCTGACACCATTGGTAACTTCGGCCTCGATGAGGCATTCCGGGGGTTCTGCATCTCTACTGCTGTCCTCAACAGGCGAACAGCGGAACCGGGCATGTCCAGCCTTGCCCGTCGAGGTGGCTAGCTGCTGGTGGCCAGCAACTCTCGGCAGGCGTCGAGGAGGCGGGTGCGGAGGACTTCCGCGCGGGTGGCGATGTCGGCTTGGGCGCGGACGTATTCGGCTCGGCCGGTGGGGGTTTCGATGCGGATGGGGGTGTAGCCGTAGGAGAGGAGGTCGTAGGGGCTGGCCTTCATGTCGAGTTCGCGGGCGGCGCATGCCAATTCGAAGGCGTCGAAAAGGAGGTCGGAGGAGATCAGGGGGGTGAGTTTGAAGCCCCACTTGTAGATGTCCATGTTGGCGTGGAGGCAGCCGGGTTGTTCGCGGTCTATTTGCAGCTCGCGGGTGAGGGGTTCGATATTGCGGGGGGCCGCTTCGGGGGTGAAGAAGCGGAAGGCGTCGAAGTGGGTGCAGCGCAGCTGCATGGAGTCGACTACGGCGTCGGTGCCTTCGGAGCCCAGGCGGAGGGGGACCTGCTGGTGGCGGACGTCGTCGGTGCGGTAGACCATGGCCCACTCGTGGAGGCCGAAGCAGGAGAGCTGGGCTGGGCGGGTGGCGGTCGCCGAGAGGAGGCGGGCGACGAATTCGAGGGTGTCGCGGCGCTTTTCGAGGAAGGCCGGGTCGGCGGTCCAGCCGAGGGAGGAGACAGCGTCGGCGGGAGGGGCCGAGATCTGGCGGTAGCCGCGGGAACCCGCGTAGTCGCCGGCGTCGGCGAGGACGACGCCGAAGCCAGGGTGCCAGCGTCGGAGCTGGGCGGGCTTGTGGCCGTAGTAGGTGAACAGGAAATCGATCACCGGGTGCTTCGAACCGGCCGCCCGGCGTTCGAGATACGGGCCGACCAGGGCGTCGACGCGGTCGCGGTGGGCGGCCGCCCGGCCCCGCCAAGCGGGGCCGGACAGCCATTCGGGTCCGGACGACACAGTGGAATCGGTGCGCGCGTTCATCATTCGGCGAGGCGGTGGGTGGCGTCACGGACCGTGCCGACGAACTCCTCCACCAGATCTTCCAGGGCCACGATGCCGACCGTATTGCCGCGGCTGTCGACCACGCGGCCCAGATGCGAGTTGGTGCGGCGCAGGCGGGCCAGCGCCTCGAACAGGGTGGTGCCCATGCTGACGGTGGGCAGCGGGCGGATATCGGTGCGGGGGATGGGGGTGCCCGGGCCCGCACTGTCGTCGGCGGTCAGATCGAGCACGTCCTTGACGTGCAGGTAGCCGACCAGGGAACCGTCGTCCGCACGCACCGGGTACCGGGAGAATCCCGTTTCGGCGACGGCGGATTCGATATCGCCCAGCGTGGTCCCGTCCCCGCGCAGCGGCACCGAGCGGGTCTTGGCCAGCGTCACCATCACATCGGCGACGATCCGGTCGCTCGAGCCCAGCGCCTGGGTGAGGCGGCGATGCTCCTCCTCGTCCAGCAGACCCTCCGAACGGGACTCGCCGAACATCTCGGCCAGCTCCACCGACGACACCGTGGAATCCAGCTCGTCCTTCCGCTCGATCCGCAGGGCGCGCAGGGTGATATTGGCCGCGAAGTTGTAGATCGCGATCAACGGCTTCGCCAGCCGCAGCCACATCAGATGCAGCGGAACCAGCAGCAGCGCCGACCGTTCCGGACCCGCGAGCGCGATGTTCTTCGGAATCATCTCGCCCAGCAGAATGTGCAGGATCACCACGATGGTCAGTGCCAGCGCGAACGAGATCGGATGCAGCAGCGAATCCGGCACGCCCACCAGATCGAACGGCTTCTCCAGCAGATGCGCCACCGCCGGCTCACCCACGCGACCCAGCAGGATCGAGCAGATGGTGATGCCCAGCTGCGCGGCCGCCAGCATCATCGACAGGTTCTGACCCGCCTTGATCACCGTGTTGGCGCTCCGCTTGCCCTGCGCGGCAAGCGCTTCCAGCCGGTCGCGGCGCGCGGAGATGAGCGCGAACTCCGCGCCCACGAAGAACGCGTTGCCCAGCAGCAGCACCAGCGTCAGCAGGACGGCGTACAGGTCACCCATGGCTGTGCTCCCAGATCGCGAGGGCCTCGGCGTCGACGGGCCGGATCAGGACGCGGTCGATGCGCCGGCCGTCCATCCGCTCCACCCGGGCGATCCAGCCGCCCTTGGTGTGCGGCTGCTCCAGCTGATGGTTGCCGGGCTGCGGCAGCAGCACCTCGTCGCCGGTCTCGGGGATCCGGCCCAGCCGGGTCAGCACCAGGCCGCCGATGGTCTCGTACTCACCCTCGGGCGCGTCGTAACCGGTGGTGCGGGAGACCTCGTCGATGCGCAGCAGGCCCGAGCAGTTCCAGCCGTTCGGGGTGCGGCGCACATCGAGTTCCTCCTCGTCGTGCTCGTCGCGCACGTCGCCGAGGATCTCCTCGATCAGGTCCTCCATGGTGACGATGCCGGCGGTGCCGCCGTACTCGTCGACCACCAGCGCCACCTGCATACCGTCCCGGCGCACCCGCTCGAGCACCTCGTCACCATCGAGGCTGGCGGGCACGATCGGCACCGGCTGGGCGATCGTCTTCAGCTTGATGCTGCGGCGATCCTTGGCCGGATGCACGAAGGTCTGCTTCACGTGCACGAAGCCCAGGGTGTTGTCCAGGTCGCCGTCGATGACCGGGAACCGGGAGTAACCGGTCTCGCGGGCGGCGTCGACCAGATCGGCGAGAGTGCAATCCCGATCGAGGGATTCGATCGTCATCCGCGGCGTCATCAGCTCCTCCGCGGTGCGCTCACCGAACTGCAGCGAGCGATCCACCACCTGCGCGGTGCGCTGATCCAGTACCCCGTGCAGCGCCGAAGTCCGCACCAGCGAACCCAATTCCTGCGGCGAGCGCGCCGAACGGAGTTCCTCCGCGGGCTCCACGCCCAGTCGGCGCACCGCCCAGTTGGCGGCCCCGTTCAGGAAATTGATCATCCACTTGAACACGGTGGAGAACGCGATCATCGGCCCCGCGGTCAGCCGTGCCATGGACAGCGGGTTGGCGATGGCGATGTTCTTGGGCACCAGCTCGCCGTAGATCATGGACAGCGAGGTCGCGATGAGCAGTGCCAGCGCCAGCGAAATGCCCTGCGCGGTACCGGCGCTCACCCCGAACGAGCGGAACATCGGCTCCAGCAGCCGCGCCAGCACGGGCTCGGCGATATAACCGGTGATCAGCGTGGTGATGGTGATGCCCAGCTGGGCGCCCGACAACTGGAACGAGAGTGTGCGATGCGCCTGCCGCACCTGCCGGGCCCGGCGGTCGCCGTCGCGGGCGTGCGCCTCCACGGTGGAGCGTTCCAGGGCGGTGAGCGAGAATTCGGCGGCGACGAACAGTGCCGTGCCGGCGGTCAGAGCGATGAATCCGAGCAGACTGAGAACGGTGAGCAGGACCGACACGGTCAGCACCACCTGGCCGTTTCCGAAGCCGGTATTGCGGGGAAGCCGGGTTCGTCACCCGGCTCGGTAGAGGAGCCCTCCTGTGAAGCGCCCTTGGACGCGGGTGACAACTTGTTCCTTTCGCAGGGGTTGCTGGCGGAGATACGCCACGGATACCCATTTCTTGGGTCCGGTCAGGCCATGCTACCGGGCGGCTTCCACGGTTTCCGCACAGCGGTGCCGTATCACATCCGGCGGCGGCCCCGCATCGCCGCAGGGCCGGGCCCCGCGCACGCGAAAACCGGCGGATCCGAGAGGGACCCGCCGGGTTCGGGATGTGCAGTACTAGCCGGTGGTGATCACCAACCGGAGGGCAGCGGCCGGCCCTCGGCGAAACCGGCGGCCGACTGCACGCCCAGCATGGCGCGCTCGTGGAACTCGCCGATGGTGCGGGCGCCGGCGTAGGTGCACGAGCTGCGCACACCGGAGGTGATGTGGTCGATCAGGTCCTCCACGCCCGGGCGCTCGGGATCCAGGCGCATGCGCGAGGAGGAGATGCCCTCCTCGAACAGCGCCTTGCGGGCCCGGTCGAACGCCGAGTCGGTAGCGGTGCGGGCGGCCACGGCACGCTTGGAGGCCATGCCGAAGGACTCCTTGTACCGGTTGCCGTCGCGGTCGACGCGCAGGTCGCCGGGCGACTCGTAGGTGCCCGCGAACCAGGAGCCGATCATCACGTTGGCCGCACCGGCCGCGAGGGCCAGGGCCACGTCGCGCGGGTGGCGCACGCCACCGTCGGCCCACACGTGCTTGCCGAATTCCTGGGCTGCCGCGGCACATTCGGCCACCGCCGAGAACTGCGGGCGGCCCACGCCGGTCATCATGCGGGTGGTGCACATGGCGCCGGGGCCCACGCCGACCTTGATGATGTCCGCGCCGGCCGCGATCAGATCGCGGGTGCCGTCGGCGGAGACCACATTGCCCGCGACCAGCGGCACGCCCAGATCCAGCGCGGCCACCGAGGCCAGCGCCTCCAGCATCTTCTGCTGGTGGCCGTGCGCGGTGTCCATGACCAGGACGTCGGCGCCCGCGTCGACCAGGGCCTTGGCCTTGGCCGGGATGTCGCCGTTGATGCCGACGGCGGCCGCGATGCGCAGCCGGCCATTGGCGTCGGTGGCCGGGGTGTAGATGCCGGTGCGGATGGCGCCGGTCCGGGTCATCACGCCCGCGAGGGTGCCGTCGGCATGGACCAGCACGGCCAGGTGGGCGTGCTCGGCCTCGAGCAGATCGAAGACGTCGCGCGGCGAGGAGTCGGCCGGGGCGCTGACGAAATTGGCGTCGGCGACCACGCTCAGGCGGGCGAAGCGGTCCACGTCGGCGCAGGCGGCCTCGGTGACCACACCGACCGGCTTGCCGTTGTCGACCACCACGACCGCGCCGTGGGCGCGCTTGTGGATGAGGGCCAGCGCGTCGGACACCGACTGGTCGGGATCGAGCACCACGGGGGTGTCGGCGGTGAGCGAGCGGCTCTTGACGAAGGCGATGGTGGCGGCGGCCGCGGGGATCGGAAGATCCTGCGGCAATACCACGATGCCGCCCCGGCGGGCGACGGTCTCGGCCATGCGGCGGCCGGCGACGGCTGTCATATTGGCGACCACGAGGGGAATGGTCGTGCCGCTCCCATCGGTGGTGGAGAGATCGACATCGAACCGGGACGCCACATCCGTCCGGCGGGGGACGAGGAAGACGTCGTCGTAGGTCAGGTCGTAGGGCGGAGTCTGCCCGGGAAGAAACTGCACGTTGGACCATGGTAGCTGAATGCTGAGAGTTCGCGGTGCGATCGGGCGGGGAAAATACCAGGCGGGTGCCAGCGGGGTCTCCTATGTTGGCGTCCGTGACCGATCTTGCGGCGCTCGCCGATCGACTGGATGTCAGCGACACCATCACCAAACTCTTCGTCTACTGCGACCAGGCCCGCTGGGCCGACCTGCGCGAGTCGGTGCTCGCGGAGGAGGTGTTCTTCGACAACGGCTTCGGCGGACCCGCCGGCCCGCGGCCCGGCGCCGACATCGCCGATGCCTGGGCCACCGGCCTGGGCGCCCTCGACGCCGTCCACCACCAGGCCGGCAATCACCTCGTCGAGATCACCGGCGACACCGCGCTGGCCCACGCCGACGCCATCGCCGTGCACGTGAAGAACGACGCCACCGGCGGCACCACCCGCTGGTTCGTCGGCAGCTATGTCCTCGGCCTGCAGCGGACCGAAAAGGGCTGGCGCATCGACCGTTTCGAATACAAGCTGAAGACCATCGACGGCAATGCCGACCTGCTCTGAGCGGTAGCTCAGGACGCGGTGGGGATGAACAGCGCCTCGAAGGGCGGTTCGCCCACCGCGACGGTCGTGTGACCGCGTCCCGCGGTGTCGGCGGCCAGCACCAGATCACCCGGTGCGAACCGCCGGCGCTCACCGTCGGAGGTGGTCACCTCGATCACGCCGCGTAGCATGACCACCCACTGCCGGGCCGGGGCCGGATGCGGCTCACTGTCGAAGCCCGCGCTGCGCAGGTAGGACACACCCGCGGTCGAGGGCATGCCGCTGACCGCCATCGCGGGCACTCCGATCGCCGGAGTTCGCTCTGCCAAGGGGATTTCGGCGTCGGTGAACGTCGAACCACCCTCGTTCGTGGCTTCGATGACGGTGTAGCGCAGGTTCTTTCGTTCGCTCATGGCCCAAATGGTTCACCGGCCGGCTGCGAGTTCGCGATTCCCAGCAGGGAATGACACGGAGGCTGTCCGCTCCCGTGCCGAGCCACCCAATTGCCGTTTGCTAAAAGATTGCTACGACCACTTTTGAGCTCGGAGTTATCTCAATCTCGTCCGATTTGCCGGAAAACCCGCTCGATTTCGCGCGCGTGTCGTAGGAACGTCCAAACGTGTTGGCGTCAGCGGGACGAACGTCGGGCCGCGCCCGGCTTGCGCTTCTTGTTGTGCGGCCGGCTCTCGCCCTTCGGCCGCTGCCGGAAGCGCGGCTGCTCGCGCGGAGCCTCCGCCGCGGGCGCCGGCGGCGCCGAGGGATCCGGCACCGGACGGCCGCTCGGCCGGCGCGCGCCCGTGATCTCGAGCAGCCGCCGATCACCCGGCCGCACCTCCACGTCGGTGAGCGTCACCGAGGCCCGCTCCGCCAGTCGCGTGGCCTCCTCCCGATCGTCCGGGGTGACGATGGTGACGACCGTGCCCGACGCGCCCGCCCGCGCGGTCCGCCCGGTCCGGTGCAGATAGTCCTTGGGATCCGCGGGCGGATCCACGTGCACGACCAGCGAGACATCGTCGATGTGCAGCCCGCGGGCGGCCACATCGGTGGCGACCAGCACGGGCGCGGTCCCGTCCGCGAATGCCGCGAGCATGCGATTGCGCTGGTTCTGCGCCTTCCCGCCGTGTAGAGCTACCGCGCCGATCCCGATCTCGCGCAGCTTGCGCGCCAGCTTGTCGGCACCGTGCTGGGTGCGCACGAACAGCAGCGTCCGGCCCTGCCGCGCGGCGATCTCGCTGACCACCGCCCGCTTGTCGGACCGCCGGACATGCAGTGCGTAGTGCGCGATATCAGGTCCGGCCGCGACGCTTCCGAGCTCGCTGCCCGAATCCGCGTTTGCCGCACCGGTTTCCACCGGCCCCGCCGACGTCGCGGCCGGAAGGGCGCCGATCGCATGGGTCGCCGGTTCCCGCAGGTACTTCCGCACGAGTCCGTCGACCGTCTCGTCGAGGGTCGCCGAGAACAGCAGCTGCTGCGCGTCGCCCGGCACCTTGTTGAGCAGCGCCGTCAGCTGCGGCAGGAAGCCCAGCTCGGCCATGTGGTCGGCTTCGTCGACCGTGACGACCCGAATGTCGCCCAGCTGCACCGCTTTCCGCCCGAGCAGATCGGTCAACCGCCCCGGCGTCGCGATGACGACGTCCACCCCGCGCGCGAGCCGCTCCTCCTGCTTCTTGATCGGCAACCCGCCGACCGCCGTGGCCAGCCGCAACCCCAGTGACAGCGCGGGCTCGTCCAACGCGCTCTCGATCTGAATCGCCAGCTCCCGCGTCGGGGCCAGAATCAGCCCCCGCGGCCGCCGCGGCGCACTCGGCGCACCGAACAGCCGCACCAGCATCGGCAGCCCGAATGCCAGGGTCTTCCCCGACCCCGTCGCCGCCCGGCCCAGCACGTCCCGTCCATCCAGAATGTCCGGAATCACCGCCGCCTGAATGGGAAACGGCTTATCGATCCCGCCCCGACGCAGCGCCTGGATCAGTACGGGCGGCAGTCCCAGATCCGCAAATCGCACCTCGCCGCCTCCGGAACCGGCCCCCGCATGGTCGTTCACCGGGCTCGTGGTCCCAGCCGGGTCGCGCTGGTCCTGCCCGCTCTCGCGGGCGCCGGTCCGGCGGCGGGCTTCGGCCGCTCGGTCGGTCGGCGAAGCCTCGGCTGCGGGTGACGAGTCGGTGGCGATGGTTTCCTCCAGGGCTGAAGTGGGTGTCGAAGACGGAGTGGGTGCGGGGTTGCCGCTGCTCGCGGGCGGTGGCGAAAGGCTCTCGCCCGCACCGGAATCGGCGGCGGGCATGGCGGATTGCGCCGCGCCCGAGTCGGATTCGGGAGCAGGTAGGTGGTGGGGATCAGGCACGGCTGACCAGGCGGCTGAGCTCGACCAGCCAGGGGATCGCGACGGCGAGGGTCGGGACGACCAGGATCGCGGCGGCGGCGAGGTAGGCGGCGACGGCGATGCGGAGATCGCCGATCGGACCGGCCAGGCGCTGGATGCGGATCAGGGTGGTGGGGCCGCCGACGGCCATGGCGCCCTGCGGGGCCGGGGAATTGGAGCAGGCCACCAGGGCGCGCGCCAGGGGAGTGGGACCGGTGACCTTGACCGCGGAGTCGTCGGCGAGCAGTTCGATGAGCAGCTTCACCGAGTCCAGCGCGGATTTGGAACGGACCACACGGGGGAACGCCTCGTGCGCGGCGGTGAAGGCCTCGAGCACCAGATCGTGGCGGGCGCGCAGGTGGGAGCGCTCGTGGCTGACGATGGCGGTGAGTTCCTCGTCGGACAGGTTGGTGACGGTGCCCTGGCTGAGGACCACCCGCCGGCGCAGGCCGGGCAGGCAGTAGGCGATCGGTTCGGTGGCGGCCAGTACCCGGATGTCGGCCGATTTCCGATGCACACCCGACTGATCCAGCAGGTCGACCAGCATGCGGTGGCGGGCGCGGCGACGGCGGGTGTGGATGCCGACCCGGATCACCGACCAGATCAACCGCGCGCCGACCAGCAGGGTGAGCGCGAACACCAGGACCAGGGCCAGCCACAGCGGCAGACCGAGGGCGTCGATCTCCTTGCTGGGCGTGGTGGTCGGACGGCCGTCGCCGCCCGGGACGAGGAGCCGGGAGGCGATGGCGAGTCCGGAACCGAAGGCGCTCAGCACCGCGGCCAGCGCAATCGCCTGCCACAGCACCAGCGCCGCACGGGGGCTGCGATAGGGCCAGGTGGCCCGGCTGAGCAGCGTTGGCACCGGTCCCGCCAATAACAGGGCGAGACCGGCGAAAACCGGCGCTGTCCAGTCCATGTCCTCAGCTCACTGCGTTGTGGGGCTCGGGCCGAGGCTACGGCTATTTGGACTCGGGTTTGTCCTTGCGCGCCACCTCGGTGGCTTCGAGCTTAGCGAGTGCGTCGCGCAAAGCGGCAGCCTCGTCCGCGCCGACCTGTTCGACGAAGTGCACCAGCGCGGCGCGGCGACTGCCGACTTCGTCCGCCTGCTGCAGTGCGTCGAACATGAGGCTGGCGACGAGTTCGTCGCGCGTGTGCACCGGCGCGTAGCGGTGCGCACGGTCGTCGCGCTGCTGGACCACCAGATTCTTCTTCGCCAAGCGCTGCAGAACGGTCATCACCGTGGTGTACGCGAGTTCACGACGCTCAGCGAGGGCTTCATGGACCTGCCGGACCGTTTGCGGTTCGTCGGCCGACCACAACTGGTCCATGACCGCTTTCTCGAGTTCACCAAGACCTGCCATCCCACAAGTTTACGGAGACAACGACAGGAATGCGTACTACAGCCCGTCGTAACCGGCGAGTTGCTGGTGTGGTATTGCTCATACCCCGGCATCCGCCGGCATGTCTCCGGATCGGGAGTCGCGCACGTGCCGCGCGCCGATGGGCACGATCATCGGCCGCCCCGACACCGGGTCCTCGAGCACCTCGGCGCGCAGGCCGAAAACCTCGCGCAGCAGCTCGGCGTCGATGATGTCGGCGGGGACGCCCTGGGCGACGATGCGGCCGGCGTGCATGACTATGAGGCGGTCGCTGTAGCGGATGGCCAGATTCAGATCGTGCAGGACCATGACCACGGTGCGGCCGAGGTCGTCGTGCAGGCGGTCGACGAGGTCGAGGACCTCGAGGGAATGGGCGAGGTCGAGGTAGGTGGTCGGCTCGTCGAGCAGCAGGATGTCGGTGCCCTGGGCCAGGGCCATGGAGATCCAGGCGCGCTGGCGCTGGCCGCCGGAGAGCTCGTCGAGGGTGCGGCCCGCCAGCTCCGCGATACCGGTCTGTTCCAGGGCGGCGGTCACCTCGGCCTCGTCGTCGGCCGACCACTGCCGCAGCCAGGACTGATGCGGATGCCGGCCGCGAGCAACCAGATCCGCGACGGTCAGGCCCTCGGGCGCGACCGGCGTCTGGGGCAGCATGCCGACAATCCGCGCGATGTCCTTGGTCTTCAGGGTGGAGATGGCCTTGCCGTCCAGCAGGACTCGGCCCGACCGGGGCCGCAGCAACCGGCCCAGGGAGCGCAGCAGCGTCGACTTGCCGCAGCCGTTGGGGCCGATGACCGTGGTGATCAGCCCGGGCTCGATCTGCACCGAGAGCCCGTCGACGATGACCCGCTCGCCGTAGCCGAGGGTGATGCTTTCCGCCGCGAGAGTCACAGGGTCGCCTTCCGGTTGGTGCGAACGAGCAGGTAGAGCAGGAACGGTCCGCCGACGGCCGCGGTCACCACGCCGACCGGCAGCGAGACGGGAAAGACGGTGCGCGCGAGCAGGTCCGCCCCGACCACCGCGATGGCTCCGACCAGCGCCGAGGCGATGACCGGTTCCCCGGGGGTCCGCAGCAGCCGCCGCGCGATCTGCGGTGCAGCCAGCCCGACGAACCCGAGCGGGCCCACCGCCGCGGTCGCCAGCGCGGCGCAACCGACCGCGGCGGCAATGAGAATCGCCTGCCGGGTCTGGATGCGGACGCCGAGAATGCGCGTGGTGTCGGTGCCGAACCGCAGCGCGGCCAGCGTCCGCGCCGACCCGGCCGTGACGAGCAGCGCGACGCCCAGGCCGATCGCGGCGGGCACGAGGGTCGACCAGTCCGCCGCGTTCAGCGACCCGGTGAGCCACTGCTGGGCATGTGCGGCATCGGCCAGCGTGGCCCGCGTCAGTAGCCAGCTCACCACCGACAGCAGCGCCGCGTTCACGCCGATCCCGATGAGCACCAACCGGAATCCCATGACCCCGCTGTCCCCGGTCGTGGTCCGGCCCCAGGCCAGCAGGTAGATCAGCACGGCGGTGAGCAGCCCGCCGGCCAGTGCCGCCGCCGAAACTCCCAGCGCCGCGGCGGTACCCGTCCCGACGCCACCCATCCCGACCAGCACCGCGACCGCACCGCAGCTCGCGCCGGAGGTGATGCCCAGTAGATCCGGGCTGGCCAGCGGATTGTGCAGAATCGACTGCGTCACCGCGCCCGCCGATCCCAGCGCCGCTCCGACCACGATCGCGGTCAGCGCCCTGGGCAGCCGCGAATCCATGATCACGAATCGCTGCGCGCGAGTCCCTCCGCCGCCCAGCACATCCAGCACTCGCCCGAGCGGAATCCGGAACTCGCCCACCGCGATATCCAGCGCGAACAACCCGAACAGAATCGCCGCCAGCGCAACCACGGTGAGCGCCGCGCCGATTCGCAACACCGCCGATATTCGACCCACTCGCACCGCAGGTCGAACAGTGCGCACCGTGTCGACGGAAGTTGGCGCGGTGTTTCCGCGGGTGTTTGCCGTGGGGTGGCTGGGGCTCACTGCACTGCGGGTGGCGTTGGGAGGTGTCGGAAGAGTCACAGGCTCACCAGCTTTCGGCGGCGGACCAGAAGGATGAAGAACGGTGCTCCCAGGGCGGCGAGAGTGACGCCGGCCTGGAGTTCGCCCGGGCGCGCGATGAGGCGGCCGGCGGTGTCGGCCAGGAGCAGGACCAGAGCGCCGAGCAGGCCTGAAAAGGGGAGTAGCCAGCGGTAATCGGGGCCGGTGAGGGCGCGCGCCAGGTGGGGGACGATCAGGCCGAGGAAGGCGATCGGTCCGACGGCGGCGGTGGCCGCGCCCGCCAGGAGGACGATCGCGGCCAGGCCGAGCGCCCGGCTGCGGGTGACATTCACGCCGAGACCACGGGCGACATCATCGCCGAGGCCGAGCAGGTTGAGGGCGGGGGCGGAGGCCAGGGCGAGGATCGCGCCCAGCGCGAGGAACGGCAGGACCTGACCGAAGGTGGAAGCGTCGTGCCCGGCCACGTCGCCGACCACCCAGTAGCGGTAGGTGTTGAGGGCCGTGCCGTCCAGCAGGACAACGATATTGGTCATGGCCTGCAGGAACGCGGTGACGGCGGCGCCGGCGAGGACCAGGCTGAGCGGGCTCGCCCGGCCGCCCCCGAGCGAGGAGACGCCGAACACCACCAGGCCCGCGAGCAGCGCGCCCGCGAAGGCGAACCAGATGTACTGCGCGGGCGTGGTGAGGGCGAGCAGGTGGATGCTCAGCGCGGCCAGGAAGGCCGCGCCCGCATTGATGCCGAGTAATCCGGCGTCCGCCAGCGGATTTCGGGTGTAGCCCTGGATCAGGGTTCCGGCCATGCCGAGCGCGAGTCCGGCGGCCAGGGCGAGTCCTGTTCGCGGAAGGCGTAATTCGCGCACGATCTGGGCGGCCGAGCTGTCCGCGGGACACGAGAGTGGCAGTCCACCAGGGCAAATGAGCGCGTCGTACACGGTTCCGAGACTCAGATTCCGGGAGCCGAGGGCAATGCTGGCCGCGATGGCACACAGCAGCAGGGCGGCGAGAACGAGAAGTCCGGACAGACGTCGCCGTCTGGTGGTGACTACGGCGGGCACGGTGACGAACTACTCCTGACGCGTTCATTGCTTCGATAAGTCTGGTAAGCCTAACCTATCTTCCCGTGCTCGTTGTCCATGCATTGGCCGAATAGTCGATGAATGAGGAGGTTCGATGCTCGAACCCGTAACCGTGTGCCCGCCGCGCGATTCCAGGCTCGCCTTCGGGACGGCCTGTTCCCGCCTGCGCGCCCTGCAACCCGAACACCCGCGCGTCTACGCCGTCGCCGCCATGGCCGACCAGGGCAAACGCCGCTGGTGGCGGCTCGCCGACGGCATCCGCGAGGGCCGGATCGAGATGATGTACCGGCGGCACGCGGCCGAGATGAGCAATGCCGACATCGCGGCCGAGGTAGTGGCCACGGCGCTCATCCATGCGGTGATCGGACGGGTGATGGCCATGGTGGTGTCCGAGGGCCGAGCCTGGGATCCGGGCCTGGAGAACCTGTGGATCCACACCGACAACGACGGCGGCATCGACTGGGCGGGCCTGTCCGACACCACGATCCGCGTGATCGACGGCGACCTCCTCACCGGCGAGGACGGCGTCGTGGCCCTGCCCTGTGAGCCGGCGCTCTACGTCTGGCTCGCCCACCGCTGCCTGCCGGCCCTGTCCCTGGTCCAGGAGGCGATGGCGCGCTGCGCGGGTCTGGGCGTCCGCCGCTTCTGGGGCCTGGTCGCGGAATCCATTGTGGGCGCGGCGACCTACGTGCCCGCGCTGTCGCGCACGTCCTCCTCGGAGGGCGCGCGTCGCGGCCAGGCCATGCTGGCCGCGTTCGAGGACCGCGGTCTACCGGTCCGCCGGGCCTGCATCAGGTAGGCCCGACCCGCACCTGGCGTCGGCCGGTCGAGACCGGATCCGGTCTCGACCGGGGTGAGGGGCAATCCCTGTCAGCGCTGCTCACCGACCTCCCCTGGGGGAAAGGCCGGCGCGAGGGCTTCGGTCAGCCGCCGGGCGAAGGCCTCCTGCTGGTCCGCCAGGTCCGGGCGGTCCTTCGCGAACTCGGCCCAGTCGGCGTCGATGGCGATCTGCCGCAGCTGGATGAACCGGGTGTCCGGGGTGACCGCGCGGAGCAGTTCCGGCGTCGGCGCGCAGTGCTCGGCGAGCAGGACGGCGTCGTAGAGGTCCTTGCCCTCGGGGAAGCGGTCGTCGGTGAGCCACAGCAGTTTCCACGCCAGCGACAGTTCCGGGCCGGCCGCGAGCATGGCGGCGGCCGGGCCGGGGCGGCCGAGGCGAGGGATCTCGGTCCAGCGCGGCGGTTCGGGCAGGTGTTCGTTGAACACGAAGTCCAATTGCACTGTGCCGGCGGGGATCCTGGTATCGAGGGCGGTCCAGGGCACGACCAGGCGGCGACCGGGGACCCGGTCGTAGGTCCAGATGTCGGCATCGAGGGCCTCGCCGGCGTGGAGACGGATCGACTCGGAGGTCTCGGCGGCCGCGGCCACCCGGGCGGCGATATCGGCGAGCATGCTGTCGGTGAGGTCGCTGTGGAACTCCCACTCGGCAGGCAGCACAATGAAATCCACGTCGCCGGGCTCGCGGGCCAGGTCGCCGAACCAGGCGCCGAGCAGGACGCTACCGCGCAATACCAGGTGGTCGTTCCAGGGAGAAGCGGCGATGGCCGCCAGGACGGTATCGAGGGCGTCGCGGCGGGCGGCGAACCAGGCCGCGGCCAGGTCCGCATCGTCGAAGTGCGGTTCGCTCAAACGCATTCCCATACGATGCTCCGCCATGGCGGGATCGAAGACCGGCCGCTGCAGGACGCCGTCACCGGCGACCGGCAGCAGCGTGCCGGGCAGGTCGCGCAGTTCCCGGTCCGCTCGGGACGGCGGCTGGGCCGGGACCACGGCGGTGGGTTTCCACGGGCCGGGCCCCAGCGCGGTCCACGGGGTGGTTGTCATGGCCGATTCCCTCCCTCGGCGATCCAGCCGGCGTCGATCGACTCGTCGGTGTCGAGGACGACGAATTCACGTTCGGCGGAGAGTACTTCGTAGTTGTTCGCCTGCAGCGCGGTCAGCAGGGCGGTGTGGCGGGCGGTGGCGGTGGCGTCGCCGACCAGGCGGCAGCGTTGGGTGACGAACCGCTCGGTGCGGCCGTCGGGGCGGGTGCGGCGGGCATTGGCGGACAGGTGTGCGGTGTGGGCGGTGGCGAGGCGGGCGAGTGGGCGCACCTCGGTGCCGGGTGTGAGCAGCAGTTTGATGTGGTGCTCGAAGTAGTAGCCGGCACCCAGTGCGACGGCTGCGTCATCGGTGGCGGGCACGCCTGTCGTCCAGGGTGTCGCCTCGATCTTGGTGCGGACCACCTCGAATCCCGCAGCATCGAGCCGCGCGGTGAGTGCCGCTACCGAATCCGCAACCGCGGGAAGCGATCCCGCGGCGTGGACGGTGAGCATCGGCTGGTCGATGACGCGGCCGCGCTCCAGCACGATGTGCACGAACTTCAATCCGTGTGCGGCGGCGTACCGTTCGAGGCGTCCGGCATCGGTCGCGCGCACGGTGAGGTGGGCTTCGAAGTCGCCGTGGAAGATCGGGGGAGCGGTCGCGGTCACCGCGCCATCCTCGCAAACCCACCGCCGTGCCGTCGCAGGGTTTTCGGCGGAGGATCAGTGCGCGTAGATCCCGGGGCGCTGCCGGTGCCAGGGGAGTCGGCGCTCCAGGTCGGCGGCGATCGCGAGCAGGGTGGCCTCCCGGCCGTAGCCGGCGACGAACTGCACACCGACCGGAAGGTTCGACGCCGATCGGCCCAGCGGCAGCGAGATCGCCGGGTTGCCCGTTGCATTGAACAGTGCGGTGTACGAACCGAATTCGAAGATCTTGCGATACCACTCGGATGCGGTCAGCGCCGGATCGTCGGCATCGAGGTGGCCCAGCGGCAGCGCCGGGCGCGCGGTGGTGGGGGTGAGGTACAGGTCGTAGTCGGTGAGCAGCCGGGCCACCGCGCGGCGAGCCGTATTGAAGGTCGACTCGACCGCGTACAGATCGGCCGCGGTGCGGGTGGCGCCGTAGGCGACACAGGCGCGGGTGGTGGCTTCGAGGTGATCGGCACCCGGCGTGACGCCCAGCGCGGCCGCGGCGTTGGTGACGGCGTCGGCGAGGAAACTGCACCAGGCGTCGAGGTTGGCGCGGTGGAACGCCTCGTAATCGACAGCGGGATCGGCCAGTTCGACCTGATGCCCCATGTCGGCCAGCTCGCGGGCGACGTCCGCGACCGCCCGCGCGCAGTCCGGATCGGCCTGCGACAGGTCGGCGGTCACGGCGATGCGCAGTACGGGCGCGGGCCGGGTGATGAGCGTGCGGAAGTCGGCCGGCTCGGAGGGGAACAGGTACTTGTCCCCGGGTTCGCTGCCGTGTACGGCATCGAGCAGGCCCGCGCAGTCCCGCACCGTCCGGGTGACCGCGAACTCCACACCCATACCCAGCAGCGGATCGGCGTAATCGGGTGCGGCGGAGACCCGTCCGCGACTCGGCTTCAGCCCGACCAGTCCGCACACCGCCGCCGGGATACGGATGGATCCGCCGCCGTCATTGGCATGCGCGACCGGCAGCGCCCCGGCAGCCACCAATGCGGCTGCGCCACCGCTGGATCCGCCCGCGCTGCGCGCCGGATCCCACGGATTCCGGGTGGGCGCACCGTAGGCGCGGGCCTCGGTGGTGGCGTTGAAACCGAGCTCGGGGGAGGTGGTCACCGCCATGGTGGCCAGGCCCGCGCGCCGGAAGCGGGTCATCAGCGCGGTGTCGTGCGGGTGCGCCACACCGTCACCGAACAGCCGGCTGCCATTGCGCTGCGGCACGCCCGCCGCGTGGATGATCAGATCCTTGATCGCGAACGGCACGCCGGCGAACGGACCGGACGGGTCGTAGTCCAGCGGCCGCTCGAACACCTCGCCCACGACCGCCCCGAGCTGGGGATCGACCTGGGCGATCGCGGCCGCTGCCGCAGCCTGGACCTCGGCGGCCCCGGCCTGTCCCTGCCGCATGAGGGTGGCTAGACCCGTCGCGTCGTGTGCCGCGTAGTCGGCGATATCCATCGGAAACCTCCCGGTGCTGTGTGCTGGTGCGCCAGAACGTAGGTCGCCGCGCCGGGTGCGGCGTCCGTCGATCGACGGACGCGGTTCAGCGGTCCGGGTGCTGTCTGCACACCGTCCCGCGGCAGCGGGAATCGTGACCGGCGTCATACTGGCCGGATGGTTGCCGCATCTGATGAGGGTCTGGACCCGGCCGTCGCCCTGCGGGTCCGGACGTCGATCGCGGCGGCGACACCGGACCGGCCGGGTCTGGGCCGGGTGTTGTTCGAATTGTCGCGGGTCGTCGCCTTCGAGCACGCGGCGCTGACACGGTTCGATCCGGTCGCCGGAGTGCATCACACCGCGGCCAGCGTCGGGTATCCGTCGAGCGCGCTCGAGGTCATCGACACCTGCCTGCACACGCATCCGATGTTCACCCGGCTCCGCGACGAGCGGGTACCGCTGGAACTCGCCGAGGTTCCGGCCACGGCCCGCTCCGGCCCGGTGTTCGAACGGGTCATCGTGCCGCTCGGCTACCGGCAGGGTCTCACCCAGCCGCTGTTCGGCGCGGACGGCCGCTACCTGGGCATGCTGAACATGAGTGGCACTGCGGGCGTGCCGTTCTCGCGGTCGTCGATGACCGCGCTCGCCCTGCTCGCCGACGTGGTCGGCGCGGCGCTCGATCCGTGCCGCAGCCCCGAGACCGCGGTCGATCCCGGGGAATCGGTCGTGCTCGTCGGCCCCGGGGATGCCGTGCACGCGGTGACGGAGTTCGCCACACCGAGGTTGTTCGCGGCCGGTACCGCCGGATTCCAGCTCGCGCGGTTGGTGGCCGAATCCGGTTGTCCGCGTGACCATCTCCTGCTCGCCGGCGGGGAGGTCTACCGGACCCGGATGCGCCCGGCCCGCTCCGGCGGCACCCGGGTCGCCTACCGCCGGATCGACCCGCCGCACGCGCTCACCCTGCGCGAACTCGAGGTCCTCGCGCTGCTCCCGGCGGGCGGATCCAATGCCCGGATCGCCGCCGACCTCGGCGTCGAACCCTCCACCATCGCCACCCATATCGAACGCATCCTGCGGAAACTGAACGCGCCCAACCGAACCGTCGCCGCCACCACCGCGGTGCGCTGGGGCCTCGAGGTCGATGCCGCACGCTGATCGGCGCGGAACATGAAGTCGCGGCGGGGTCCCGCTCGATCTGCAGCTCTACGACGTGGAGAGCGCCCGATACCCGGGATGGATCCGCCTGCTGTGGGGCATGGCCGGACAAGACGAAGGTGGTGGGTTCCGTCGAACGACGGAACCCACCACCCGCAGGGGTTCGGGGCCCCCGCCGCCCGGGGGGGCGACGTCGAGCCTTAGGCCCCATCCCGGTAAGGGGAGGCTTTACTTAAATGGGCAGGGCGTAGCCCCGGCGGT
>NZ_JBHZAK010000010.1:0-153290 GCF_042754165.1 Nocardia sp. NPDC059229 | reverse complement strand
ATCGTAGGTTACGGGGGCGGGGTTGGATTGCCCCTCCGCTTCGCTCCGGGGCGGGGTGGGGGGGCGGAGGGGGCGGTTTATGCCCCCCCCCCACCACCCCCCACCACCCCCCCACCCCACCACCGGCAGGGGATCGGGGCCACCGCAGCCCTCGGGGCCTCGCTCGATCCTGACGCCGAAGCCAGTATAGGTCAGGCTTACCTAACTAGGCAAGGGCGTCGACCCGGCGGTCCGGGCCGAGATCCCGCGTGCGAACGTGGAGCCATGAGCGACGACTTCTCCACGATCAAGTCCCTGGCCGATGTCACCCCGGAGCTGATGAACAAGCTCAGCGAGGGCACCTTCACCGACCTGCTGGGACTGAAGTTCACCGCGCTGAGCGGTGACGGGGTGGCCGCGGAGTGGGTGGTGACGCCGCAGCAGTATCAGCCGGCGGGGATCGTCAACGGTGGTGTGTACTGCACGGTCATCGAAACCCTCGCCAGCGTGGCCGCCGGCGCCTGGCTCGGCGATCGCGGGACCGTGGTGGGCGTCAACAACAACACCGACTTCCTGCGCGCGGTGCGGGAGGGCAAGCTGACCGGTGTCGCGAGCCCGATCCATCGCGGGCGTTCGCAGCAGCTGTGGCAGGTGGTGATCACCGACGAACAGGATCGGACGGTGGCGCGCGGTCAGGTCCGGCTGCAGAACCTCAACCCCCAGAACTGAAGGCGCGGAACCGGAATCGCCGCGCCGGAACTCGTCGTCCGCGGATCGTATATCACCGAAACATGCTGGTAACGCAGGTCGTGCCAGAATGACCGACGATCCGTCCCCGCAATTCGACGAGGAGTCCGAATGCGACTGTCGCCGCACGAGCAGGAGCGCCTGCTGCTGAGTTACGCGGCCGAGCTGGCCCGGCGGCGACAGGCCCGTGGACTCAAACTGAACCACCCGGAAGCGATCGCGATCATCACCGATCACGTGCTCGAGGGGGCGCGGGACGGCCGCACCGTCGCCGAGCTGATGGCCTCGGGCCGCACCGTACTCACCCGCGACGACGTCATGGACGGCATCCCGGAGATGATCCACGACGTCCAGGTGGAGGCCACCTTCCCGGACGGCACCAAGCTCGTCACCGTCCACCACCCGATCGGATGACGGCGATGATTCCTGGCGAATACCTCTGTGCCGAAGGCACGATCGAGCTCAACGCGGGCGCGGAACGCATCGAACTGGATGTGGTCAATACCGGTGACCGGCCGGTTCAGGTCGGCTCGCACGTGCACTTCCCGCAGGCCAATACCGCCCTGGAATTCGACCGCGCGGCCGCCTACGGCCACCGCCTCGACATTCCCGCCGGCACCGCGGTGCGTTTCGAACCCGGTCTGGGGCAGCGGGTTTCGCTGGTCCCGCTGGGCGGCGCCCGCGAGGTGCACGGAATCAGCCTCACCCCACCCGGAAAGCTGGATGTCTGATGGCCGAACTGTCCCGCGCCCGTTACGCCGAACTGTTCGGGCCCACCGTCGGCGACCGAATCCGCCTGGCGGACACCGATCTGCTCATCGAGATCACCGAGGACCGTAGCGGCGGACCGGGTCTCGCCGGTGACGAGGCCGTCTTCGGTGGCGGCAAGGTGCTGCGCGAATCCATGGGCCAGGCCCGCGCCACTCGCGCCGAGGGCACCCCGGACACCGTCATCACCGGCGTGGTGGTCGTCGACTACTGGGGAATCATCAAGGCCGACATCGGTATCCGTGACGGCCGCATCGTCGGCATCGGCAAGGCGGGCAACCCCGACACCATGAGCGGGGTGCACCCGGACCTGGTCGTCGGGCCCTCGACGGAGATCATCGCCGGCAACGGCCGCATCGTCACCGCGGGCGCCATCGACTGCCACGTGCACTTCATCTGCCCGCAGATCCTCGACGAGGCCATGGCCGGCGGCATCACCACCCTCGTCGGCGGCGGCACCGGACCGGCCGAGGGCTCCAAGGCCACCACCGTCACCCCGGGCGCCTGGCATCTGGCCCGCATGCTGGAGTCCACCGACTCCTGGCCGGTGAACATCCTGCTGCTGGGCAAGGGCAATACCGTGCGCGAGGACGCGCTGTGGGAGCAATTGCGCGGCGGCGCGGGCGGTTTCAAACTGCACGAGGACTGGGGCACCACCCCGGCCGCCATCGACCACTGCCTCACCGTGGCCGACGCCTCCGGCGTGCAGGTGGCGCTGCACTCGGACACCTTGAACGAGGCCGGATTCGTGGAGGACACCCTCGCCGCCATCCGGGGCCGGGCCATCCACTCGTATCACACCGAGGGTGCGGGCGGCGGGCACGCACCCGACATCATCACCGTCGCTTCGCATCTCAATGTGCTGCCCAGCTCCACCAACCCGACGCGGCCGCACACCATCAACACCCTCGACGAGCATCTGGACATGCTCATGGTGTGCCATCACCTGAGCCCGTCCATTCCGGAGGATCTGGCCTTCGCGGAGAGCCGGATCCGGCCCTCCACCATCGCGGCCGAGGATCTGCTGCACGATCTGGGCGCGATCTCCATGATCGGCAGTGACGCACAGGCCATGGGCCGCATCGGCGAGGTGGTCATGCGCACCTGGCAGACCGCGCACGTCATGAAGCGCCGCCGCGGCGCGCTGCCCGGCGACGGCGCGGCCGACAACAACCGGGTGCGGCGCTACGTCGCGAAATACACCATCTGCCCGGCGGTTACACACGGCCTCGACGCCGAGATCGGCTCCATCGAGGTCGGCAAACTGGCCGACCTGGTGCTGTGGGAGCCTGCCTTCTTCGGGGTCCGCCCGCACGCGGTCATCAAGGGCGGCACGATCGCCTGGGCCGCCATGGGCGACGCCAACGCGTCCATTCCCACTCCACAGCCGGTACTGCCGCGCCCGATGTTCGGGGCCGCGCCGAGCGTGGCGGCGGGAACCTCGCTGCACTTCGTGTCCGAGCAGGCCATCGAGGACGGCCTCGCGAACCGGCTGCGGGTGAACCGAAAACTGGTGCCGGTGGCCAATGTTCGCAGCCGCACCAAGGCCGACCTCCCCAACAACGACGCCATGCCCCGCATCGAGGTGGAGCCGGACACCTTCACCGTCCGGATCGACGGGGAGGTGTGGGCCGAACAGCCCGCCACCGAACTGCCCATGGCACAGCGGTACTTCCTGTTCTGAACGGAGCCGGCGCCGGGCGCGGTGAGCGCGCGCCCGGCGCCGAGCCCGGCTCCGAGTGGGAAATCTCTCGGCGTGAGCGCAATGCTGGGAGTGCGCCGGAGGCGGTGGCAGACTTCGGATATGACGACTGCCGATTGGGCCGAAGTTGATCGCTATCTCGTCGAAACCCTGGTGGGAGACGAGGATTCGGAAACCCTGCGGGCGAACGCGGAGGCGGGACTGCCCGCCATCGACGTGTCGCCGCCGCAGGGCAAGTTCCTGTATCTGATCGCGAAATCCGTGCGGGCGCGGCGCGTACTCGAGGTCGGCACGCTGGGTGGCTACAGCACCATCTGGCTGGCGCGGGCCGTCGGGAAGGCCGGCCGGGTGGTGACCCTCGAATACGAGCCGAAGCACGCCGAGGTGGCGCGCCACAATCTGGATCGCGCGGGGGTGGGGGAGCGGGTCGACATCCGGGTCGGCGCGGCGCTGGACTCGCTGCCGGTGCTGGCCGAGGAGCAGCCGGAACCGTTCGATCTGGTCTTCATCGATGCCGACAAGGTCAACAACACCAACTATGTGCGGTGGGCGCTGCGGCTGACCCGGCCCGGGTCGGTGATCATCGTCGACAATGTGGTCCGCAATGGCGGCATCGCCGACGCGGCGTCGGCGGATGCGGCGGTGCGGGCCAGCCGGGAGGTCATCGAATTGATCGCCGCCGAGCCGCGATTGGACGGGACCGTACTGCAGACCGTCGGCGGAAAGGGCTGGGACGGTTTCGCTTACGCGGTTGTGCTGGGCGAGGACGACTGAGTTTCAGGTCACTGAACGGAGGGTGAACTGGGCATACGCTGCCCGGTCCACCCCGTCCCGGAAAATTTGCTGCACGTTTGCTTGTCATCCTGTGGGTGTCGTCAATACGGTCGTACGCATGACGGACCCGTACGGCTCGACCTTTCCGCCGCCCGCCTTCGTGGCCCCGCCGGAATCCGGCCATCGACCCGGCGCGGTCGAGCGGTTGCGCTCGGCCGTGTTCGTGGCCGCGCCGGTCGTCGCGCTGGTCGGGACGGTGGGTGTGCTCGCCGTCGTCATCTATCGCGGCGAGCATCCGGCCACCGCCGACCCTGGCCGGAACCAGCGGGCCGGGGTCTCCGCCACCGTGTCGGCCGGTCCGGTGATCCCGGTCGTGCACGCGTCGTAATGCCCTGCGGGGCAATCACTGTCACCTGCCCTGCGGGCGATCACTCTCGCGATCCGGGCGTTTCGTCTGGGTTCGCGGCCAACTCCTCCCAGTAGTCCACGTACGCCTGCTCGTGCATGATGCCCAGCCGCAGCACGCGGGCGCGTGAGGTCGCGCGCTCGCTGTCGTTCGGATCGATCTCGCTGTACAGCGTCCGGTACAGCTCCAGCCAGCCGCGGTGCTCGGCGGCCTGATTGCGGGCCAGTGCCACCACGTCACCGGGCTCGCCGAGGTCGGCGAAGAACAGTTTCAGCTGCGCGGGATCGCGGGTCTCCGGCGGCGGCGAGGTCGGGTCGCCCAGCCAGCGGGTGAGTTCGGCGCGGCCGGCGGTGGTGAGATGGAAGACGCGGCGGCGGCGTCCGCTCTCCTCGGCCTCCTCGTGCAGCAGGCCCTGCTCGGCCAGGCGCGGCGGAACGCGATAGAGCTGGGCGTGCGGGATGGGCCAGAACTTGTCGACGCTCTCCTCCAGGCGGACCTTCAGGTCGTAGGGCGTCAGCGGGCCGTGCCGGGCGATGAGGCCCAGCACGATGTGGTCCTGCGGGCCGAGGTCGGTCATTCGGCAATTCCTCTCGGTTTGACACGGTATCGCTGAGACTATACATTCATTCCCGTCATACCGTATCAATGAGACTATAGGAGTTGGGATGCGCGACTACGCCATCGACCTGTACAACCGCTGGGCCGCCCTCTGGAACGGCGACCTCGCCATCGCCGGCGAGATCATGGCCCCCGAATTCACCCTCCGCTACGCCCAGCCCGGCGCGACCGTCTTCGACGACGTCCACGACCCCGCGGCCCTCGCCGCCGTCGTCGACGCGTTCCGCGCTGAGCGGCCGGGTCTGGAGTACGACCCGCAGGGCGTGCCCGTCGTCGACATGACCGACGGCCGAACCGGATTGATCGCCCAGCCCTATGGGGCCCGGGTCGTTGATCCGGACGGCACCGTCGTGCGCGATATCAGCGGTACCGACATCCTGCGATTCGAGAACGGGCGGATCATCGAGGTCTGGTCGGTGTCCGGCGGACCCACCGGACGCAGCTTCTACGCTTACAGCGCGTCTGAAAAACCCTGATCGGTTATCAGGCACCGCCCTTCTCGGGCGTCGTCGGTTCACGCCACTTGCGTGGTGTGTACGTCGGTTCCCGCGTCGTCCGGGCCGGTTTCACCGGCACCCGTAGGGTGTCGGTCAGCGCCTTCCCGTCGGCGGGCGTTGGTTACCCGGCCTCCTGCTTGGGGGTCCGGGGGCGGGGAGAGTCTTCGTGCTGGATCGTCGGCCATACCGCGAGGTTGACCGCGGCGTTGTGGTCGCGGTCGGCGCGAAACCCGCACTCGCAGGTGAACACCCGATCCGACAAGGTCAGCTGCGTGTTCATCCTGGCGCAGACCGAGCAGCGTTTGCTCGATGCGTACCAGCGGTCGGCGGTGACGACGGTGCCAATGCGCCACTGTTGTTTGTAGCGCACGATTCGGCCGAAGTCGGCCCATCCGGCGTCGCCGATCGCTTGCGCCAGGTGGTGGTTGGCCAGCATGCCCGCCACATTCAGGTCCTCGATGACGAGCCGGTCGTGGGTTTTGACCAGCGTGTTGGCGACCTGATGCAGGAAGTTGCGGCGAACATTGGCGACATGGTGGTGATGCTGCGCCAGCCGTGCGGCAGCGTCCTTGCGGTTTCGCGATCCTTTCTGCTTGCGGGACAACGATTTCGCCAGCCGTCGCTGCCGGCGCAGCCCGGCCGCCAGGGGTTTGGGTGGGTTGTCGATGCGGGCGACTTCGGTGCCGTCCGCTGTGGCGGCGACCAGGAAATTCGACAACTCGCGGTCGACCCCCACCCAGCCAGTGTCATCGTCGGCCGCACGCGGCCGGTGGCGGACAGCCGGGTGGAAGTCGGCGGCCTCGATGGTCACGCTGAGCTGCCAGCGACCCGCCCGGAACGTCACAGTGGTGTAGAGGACTTTGGCGCGCCCGTTCGCGAGCATGCGCCGCAGGCGACGAGTGTCCTCCCGCACCCGGATTGTTCCGATACCGGGCAGGGTCACCGATCGCGGAATTCCGTTGTCGCCGACCCGGATCCCCGCGCGACCGGACTTGGAGATCCTGTTGCGCAGCCGAAACGACGGGGTGGTCGAAATCCTCCCCTTGAATCGGGGGAATCCGACCTCCTTGCCTTTGCGTTTTCCGGTGCGGGAGTCGGCAAACGCGGTCAGAGCGCGACCGCAATCCACGGCGGCTTCTTCGAACGCCTGCTGGCACACTTCGCCGCGCCACACCAGACCGGTCACTGCGATTGCGGCGACCCCGTTCGGGTCGACGCAGATCACCCGGCCGGCGGCTTCGGTCTTCTTCCAGGTGTTGAACGCGTTGATCAGACTGAACCCGGTCCACGGCACCTGGTGATCAGGATCGGTTGCGCGTTGGGTGAGCGCGGTTTTCACGAAGTCGAGGGACTTGTTGAACGCGAACCGTGCCGCGCCGGCGTGGCGGTCGAGCGCCCGCTGCTGCTCGGCCGTGGGGTCGAGGCAGTAGCGGAAGGTGGTGTGGCGGCTCATCACCGGCGAGTGTGACACAAGCCACCGACAGGAATGATCGCACCACTCGTCGTATGCGGCCAATCCGTAAGCTTAGGCCCATGTCGAAGCGCCGCATTCCCCGTCTCGCACCCGAGGACTGCCCGTGCGGGCTGCCCGCCGCCTACGCCGACTGCTGCGGACGCTTCCATCGCGGCGAGGCCGATGCGAGCACCGCCGAACAGCTCATGCGGTCGCGCTTCAGCGCCTTCGCGGTGCGGGACGAGGCGTATCTGCTGCGCAGCTGGGCCCCCGAAACCCGGCCCGCCGATGTGGATTTCGACCCCGGACTGCGCTGGGACCGGCTCGAGATCCTCGGCACGACCGGCGGGGGACCGTTCCACACCGAGGGCACGGTGGAGTTCCGTGCCCACTACCGGGCCCACGGCAGGGTGGGACAGCTGCACGAGAACAGTCGCTTCCGCCGCGACCACGGGGCGTGGGTCTACCTCGACGGCGATATCGAGAACTGATCAGCGGATTCGCTTCTGCCACATCACTCGTCACGGACCTTCGTCGCGCACGACACAACGGAATCCGAGATGGCAGGTGGCGGTGTCCTCGGTCTGCCCCTGCCGGGCGGCCGGGCGGTAGCGCAGACAGTAGTCGGCCGCGCACAGATATGAGCCACCCTTGACCACTCGGCGCGGAAAGCGTTGCGCCGCTTCGAGTTCGGGTGTGTCCACCCGTGGGTTGCGTGGAGCGCAACAGGACGACGCCGAGTGCCCGGGGCGAAAGAAGTCGACTGTCCACTCCCACACGTTGCCGGTCACGTCGTACAGGCCGTAGCCGTTGGGCGAATAGGTGCCGATCGCCGTGGTGCCGGGTGTGGACGTCTGCCCTCGGCCGGGATGGAACCTCCAGGGGAAGGCGCCGACCCAGACATTGGCCAGGCGCCGGCCGGTGGGTTCGAATTCGTCACCCCAGGCGTAGGTCGCCGAATCGAGTCCGCCGCGGGCCGCGTACTCCCATTCCGCCTCCGTGGGTAGCTGTTTGCCCGCCCAGGCCGCGTAGGCCGAAGCGTCCTCGTAGGCGACCTGGGTGACAGGGTGACGGTCGAGCCCGTCGAGCGTACTGCCGGGCCCGTGTGGATGGCGCCAGCTGGCTCCCGGAACGTACCGCCACCAGCGGCGCCAGTTGTCCAACGGCACCGGACCCGAGGTGGGCCGGAACACCAGCGCGCCCGGTGTCAGGTCCGCCGGCTCCGCATCCGGGTAGTCCTCGGCCGCCGGAATGCGTTCGGCGACAGTGATGTATCCGGTTTGCTTCACGAATCGCCGGAAGGCGGCATTGGTCACCGGGTGCGGGTCGATCCAGAACGAATCGACTCGCACCCGATGCACCGGCCGCTCCTCGGGGAAGAAATCCTCCGAACCCATGCCGAAATCGCCACCGGCTATCCGGACCATGCCGCGGTGGACCTGTGCGCGGATCGCAGTGGCCATGGGCGCTCGCCTCAATCGCGCGAAAAGGCCGCGGCCGCGGCCATTTCCAGATCCTGGTACGGTTTGCCGCTCACGTCCTCGATGACCTGGTGCATGGTTCCTCCGGTGAACGGGAACGGCGACCGGTACCGCGCCGAAACGGACTGGCCGGTGTCCCGGCCGACGCGGACGCCCTCCCCGACACCGGAGAACACGGTCGGCTGGATCCGCATGTCATCGAGTGAACCCACGGGGTTCTCATCGATGTAGAGGACGGCCTCACCCGTGGGCGTGAAGTGGTCGGGCCGGGTGCCGTGCCGTTCGTACCGCACCCCGAGGATGTGATCGCCGAGCGGTACCCGGCGGTCGGAGACGATGGCCTGTTCCTCCTCGCCGAGGAAGTTGTAGATGTAGCACAGGCGACCGTCCTGGACGAACAAGGCGTGCCCGCCGAGCCGCCCACCGTGGGCGAACAGCACCCCCTCCGCGTCCGGGCTGGTGATCGTCGTCTCGGCCAGCAGTGCGAACGAGCGACCCAGAATCTCGAGCGCCGCGCCCGGTCCGACCTCCGCGCTGTCCGGGAAGTAGACGGCCCGGTCCAGGCCTTTGGCGTAGGTCGGGCGATAGCGCACCATCGCGGAGACGATGTCGAGATCGTTGAGCGGCATCCCGTTGTATTTCTCGGCCTCCGAGAACCACAGTGCCTTCAACTCCTCCAGCTTCTCGGGATGAACCTCGGCCAGGTCGTGCATCTGGCTGCGGTCCTGTTCGAGATGGAACAGTTCCCAGCGGTCCTTGTCGAAATGTCCCCAGCCGGACGGGCATGCCGCGTGAATGGTGTCGGCGAACCACCCGCGATGCCAGATGCCGCGTGTGCCCAGCATCGAATAGAACTGGGTGTGCTTGCCGACATCGGCGTCGGCGTCTTCGAACAGGGCCCGGAAGCTGACCCCCTCCAGGGGGCGCTGCTCCACGTTCTTCACCGTGTCCGGCGGCGTGATGCCGAGCAGTTCGTAGACGGTCGGAGTGACGTCGCAGACGTTGAGGTACTGGTGGCGGACCTCGCCGCGGGCCGGGATGCCGGCCGGCCACGACATCACGCATGGATCGGCTATGCCGCCTTCATGCGAGGCATACCGCTTGTACAGCTTGTACGGGGTGTTGAAGGCCATCGCCCACCCGATGCTGTAGTGGTTGTAGGTGGTCGGCAAACCCAGCTCGTCGAGCTTGGCCAGACTGTCCTCGATCGTGTCGATGTAGCCGTTGAAGAACTTCATCTCGTTGACCGAACCGTTCGGACCGCCCTCGCCGCTGGCGCCGTTGTCCGAGAAGGCCACGATGATGGTGTTGTCGAGCTGGCCGCTCTCCTCGAGATAGTCCAGCAACCGGCCGATCTGCGCGTCCGTGTACGACAGGAATCCGGCGAACACCTCCGCCTGCCGTGCGAACAGCCGTTTCTCGTTGTCGGACAGCGAATCCCATGCCCGTACCGTGTCCTGCGCCGGCCACGGCTTGCCGTCGGCACTGGTGACGTTCATGTACGGGTTCATGGGCGACAGCTCGGTGTTCTCCGGCACCAGGCCCATGCGCTTCTGGTTCTCCAGCACTATCTCGCGATACTTCTCGTAGCCCATGTCGAACCGGCCGCGGTATTTGTCCGCCCACTCGTGCGCGACGTGGTGCGGCGCATGCCCGCATCCCGGGCACAGATACATGAACCACGGTTTGTCGGGGGCGATCACCTTTGCGTCGCGAATGAACTCGATCGACTTGTCGGCCAGATCCTTCGACAGGTGATACCCGTCCTCCGGCGGATACGGCTGCGAGATCGGGTGATTGTCGTACACCAGATTCGGATACCACTGGTCGGCCTCGCCGCCCAGGAAGCCGTAGAACCGCTCGAACCCGCGCCCCAGCGGCCAATGCCGCTTCGACGCCGCGAGATTCTCCTCCTCGAGCGGCGTCATGTGCCATTTGCCGACGGCGTAGGTGTTCCACCCGCGCTCGGCCAGCACCTCCGAACACAACGCGGTGTCGGCGGGGATGCGCCCCGACAGGCTCGGGAATCCATCGCTGAATTCTTCGATCGTCGCCATGCCGACCGATGACGCATTTCGCCCGGTCAGCAGCGAGGCACGCGTGGGCGAACACAGTGCGGTGGTGTGGAACTGCGTGAACTGCACGCCCTGATCGGCGATCCGCTTCATGTTCGGCATGTCGACCAGACCGCCGTAGCAGTCCCAGGTCGCGATTCCGATGTCGTCCCACACGAGATACAGCACGTTGGGCGCACCCTGCTTCGCGGTCGGCTCTGCGTACGGCCCCCAGTCGGCGACCGAGTCACGGATATCCAGGGCGACATGTCCTTCGAACTTCCTGGCCATCATTCACCTCGGGAAAAGGAGAATCGTTGGTAGTGATACCCAGCTCCGGCGATACCGCTGGGAGTTCATCGACGCGTCGGTGACCATGCCATTCCTGGACTCGGTGTCCGGAACTCTCGCTGCTCACCGACCTCTCGTTCCGATAGAAGAGTACCGACCGGAATGGACTCATAGCGGCAGTTGGCCGAACACGAGGCCCGAACGGTCGATGATGTAGAGCCCGAGCACGATCAGCACGACCGGCATCATCCAACGGCTGTAGCGCCGCAGGATTTCGGCCGGCCGGCGGTGGGATATCAGCACCATGCCGGCCGAACACCAAGCGGCGGTGAGGATGGCGAACACCATGACGGTGAGCAGCGCGTCCGCCGTCCCCATGATGCGAAAGGCCGGAGTGTAGACGGAGATATTGTCCCCGCCGTTGGCGACGGTCAGTCCCACCACCGACCACAGCCCGGTGCCGGCCGCGGGCGGTGTGCGATCGCAGCGCCGACGGGCCCTGACCAGCATCCCGATCCCCAGGCTCAGCGGGACCACACCGAGCAGTCCGATCCACTCCACCGGGACGGCGCAGAGTCCCAGCGCCGCCAGCCCGGACACCGCCACGATCAGCCCGACGCCGAGGAACTGCCCGGCCCAGATCTGCCACCGCCGCGGGATCCCCGTGCTGCGCGAAGTGACGTTGAGCACCGTCAACACGACCGCATTGTCGATGTTGGTACCGACGAACATCGCCGCGGCGGTCACGACGGTGGCCATCTCCGCCAAGCCTGGGTGAGCGCCGGGTGGGTCCGGGCGCGGTTCCGAGTTCGGTACACATCGACCACCGATCGATGGACGGAACGGATGCCGAATCAGGTTGACGGCAAAAGCATGTGGCCGGCGCCGGGGTCCCGCTGGATATCACGGTCTGCGACCCGGATGGCCTTGCCTGGGAACTCGAAAGAGAGTGTTCGAGTCTACGAGTGATCGAACAGGGGCACAAGACGCCGTCTGCACGCAGAAGCGGCAGGACCGTATCGTCCGCAACATTGCAGTCCATGCAAGGGTGCAGGCGATGCCGGGCAACGGGATTCGGTGGTGCCCATGATGGTGATTTCGGGCGGATCAGTGAGCAGCGCGGGCCTCGAAGCCGTCGCACAGTGCGGTGAGGCCGGTGTCGAGCAGGTGCTCCGGATTCAGCAGGGCGGTGTCGCCCGTGCCGACGAGATCGGCCAGCGGGGGCGGGGTGGGCCAGCGCGGGTCGCCGTCGAGCAGCGCGGTGAGCCCGGAGCGTTCGTCGGCGCTGCTGTCGCGGCCCTGCAGCAGCCGGGCGCTGACCTCCTGCAGGGCGACCCCGGCGATGTAGCTCCACACCGACAGTGACATGCGGGTCGCCTCACGGGTGTCGACGCCGAGCTCGGCGAAGCCCTCGACCAGCCAGCTCAGCACCACCAGGCTGTGCTCGCCGAAGTTGTAGCGCGGCACCGCGAAGGTGAACAGCACCCACGGATGTTCCTGGTAGAGCCGCCAATCCACCTCGGCCGCGATCCGCACCCGGTCCCGCCAGGTCCAGCCCTGGCCCTCGGCCGGCGGGTAGGGGTTGCGCCGCGAGACCTCGTCGGTCATGGCCGCCAGGAGGGTGTCCTTGTTGGGGATGTGCCGGTACAGCGACATGGCGCCGGAGTTCATCCGATCGGCGATGCGGCGCATGGACAGGGAATCCAGTCCGGACTCGTCGGCCAGGGTGATGGCGGTGTCGACGATGGCGGCCCGGGTGAGCTTGGCCTCGGTCATCGGACGAATTGTTCCCTTCCGCGCAGGGGATGCGTACACTGTACTCGCGCTCGTGCGTACAACGTACGCGCGCATTTTCTTGCAAGCCCGAAATCAGCCCGAAGGATAGGTCATGACGAGTACCCTCGCGCGTCCCGACGCGAAGACGCCGCGCCGCGCCTGGGCGGGCCTGGCGGTTCTGCTGTTGCCGGTGCTGCTGGTGTCGATGGACATGTCGGTGCTCTACCTGGCCATGCCGACCCTCACCCAGAGCCTGGATCCGTCCGCGACACAGCAGCTCTGGATCCTCGACATCTACGGCTTCATGATCGCCGGACTGCTCATCACCATGGGCAATCTGGGCGACCGCATCGGGCGCCGCAATATTCTGCTCGCCGGTGCCACGGTCTTCGGAATCGCCTCGGCACTGGCCGCTTTCGCACCCGGCGCGGGCGTGCTCATCGCGGCGCGGGCGCTCATGGGCATCGGCGGCGCGACGCTGCTGCCGTCGAGCCTGGCCCTGATCTCGACGCTGTTCCCGAACGATCGGGCGCGTGCCACCGCCATCGGCGTCTGGACCGCGTTCTTCGCGGGCGGGTCGGCGGTCGGGCCCATCATCGGCGGCATCCTGCTGCACCACTTCTGGTGGGGCTCGGTGTTCCTGATCAATACGCCGGTGCTGCTGGTGCTGCTGGCCTTCGGTCCGCTGCTGCTGCCCGAGCACCGGGACGCCGGGCGCGGGCGCCTGGACTGGGTGAGCGTGCTGCTGTCCATCGGCGGCATCCTGCCGCTCGTGTACGCCGTCAAGCATTGCGCGGCCGAGGGATTCGACCTGCCGGACGTCGGCATCGGGATTCTCGGTGTGCTGCTGCTGACCGCGTTCATCCGGCGGCAGCGGACGCTGGCCGAACCGCTGCTGGATCTGAGCCTGTTCCGGCGCGGGCTGTTCTCGGTGGCCATCGGGTCCAGCACGGTCGGCATGCTGGCGCTGGCCGGCATGAGCTACCTGACCAGCATGTACCTGCAGTCGGTGACCGGCCGCGACGCGCTGCAGTCGGCGCTGCTCGGGATTCCGGGGGCCGTGGTGGTGTTCGTGTTCTCGATGAGCGGCGCGCGGATCGGGCGCAGGCTCGGCACCAAGACCACCTTCGTGCTGGCGCTGAGCATGGCGTCCCTGGGCAATCTCATGCTGCTCGGGGTCGGTGTGGACGGCGGGATCGGCTGGTACATCGCCGGTTCCGTGGTCGCGGGCGCGGGCTTCGGCATCGCGTTCACGCTGGTGTCGGAGGTGGCGGTGTCGTCGGTGCCGGCCGAGCGGGCCGGGTCGGCGGTCGGCATCTCCGAGACCAGCTTCGAACTCGGCAACGGGCTGGGCCTGGCGCTGCTGGGATCCCTGGCGGCCCTGGTGTTCCGCTCCGGCGGGCACTTCGGGCCGACGCTGGGCGAGACCGTCGACCAGGCCGGCGACAATGCCGCCCTGGTCGAATCGGCGCGCGAATCCTTCGTGACCGGCATGCACGTGGCGACCACCACCGGTGCGGTGCTGCTGGCCGCGATGGCGGTGGTGGTGTTCTTCGCCAAGTCCGGCGTCCCCGCGACCAGCGCCGCGGTGCCGGCCGGTTCCGCGCACTAGCCGCCGAACAGGGTGGTCCACACCTCGGTGATGCGGGCGCGCCAGGGCATGACCACCCGCTGATACGCCCAGCGCACCGGGCCCGCGAGGGCACGCCAGGCGCGGGCGACGGCCGCGAAGAGCGGTTGCAGGACAGTGCGGTTGAACCAGCGGCAGGGGGTCACCACCGTGATGTGGACGACGGTGGTGGCCACTCGCCAGCCGAACAGGACCGTCACGATCACCGCGTAGACCAGCGGACGCAGCACCCATCGCCACAGGCGCTCCGCGGGCCACACGATCAACCAGGTGACGAGCGGCTCGATCACGGTGACCAGCAGCCAGTGGCCGCCGGGCCGCAGGATTCGCCGCCACAGGGCCGAGATCGGGACGGCGACCAGCCACTTCCACGCCATCGCCAGGGTCCACCCGATCGCCTCGGCGATCGGTTTCACCACGGTGCGGAAGATCCACGGGATGCCCGGCTTCAGGACCCGACGCCACAGCCACTCCTCGATGGCGCGCTGGATCGGGCGCAGGACATAGGCGAGCAGGAATGCCCCGATCGGCGTGAGGACCATGCCGAACAGCAGCTGCTGGATCAGCAGGTGCCAGAGATAGTTGCGCACGAAATTGCGCAGCGGGCGGAAGACCCAGTCCCGGAACAAGATCGCCAGCGGTCGCGCCAGATGCTCGTTGAACAGCCTGAATGCCGCGGCGATCAGTCGCGGTATCCGTGTGAGCGCCTCCCACACCAGCCGCGGTGGCACGAACAGCACCAGCACGATGCCGCGTGCGATCCAACCCGGGATCGAGACGTGTTCCGGCGTCGGCTCTTCCGGCGCTCGATGCGACATGACGGATTCCTTCCCCCGTAGACCGCCTCCCATCCTGGTGCCGGAAAGTGGTCTGCGCCCAGGGTATTTCCACTCAGTTCCCGATCGCATACCGGTCCGCCGGTTAGGCTCGGAAACGTGGCTGAGCAAGACGCTCCGAACAGTGCGCGACCGGCCGGGTCGAACGGACGTCCGTTGGCGGAACGCGTGGCGACCAGACTCTTCTATCCGACCTCCCGGCCGCGTGCGAAAGCGCTGCGCGAGGCCGTGTCCGGTGAAGTCATCCTGGTGACCGGCGCCTCGCACGGCATCGGCAAGGCGGCTGCGCGGAAACTGGCGGCCGCGGGCGCGACGGTGCTGCTGGTGGCGCGGTCGCTGGAGGACCTCGAACAGGTGGCCGCCGAGATCCGGGAAGCGGGCGGGACCGCGCACGTCTACCAGTCGGACATCACCGAATTCGATGCCGTCGAGGCCCTGGGGCAGCGAGTGCTGGCCGAGCACGGCCGGGTCGATGTGATGATCAACAATGCGGGCCGCTCGATTCGCCGCCCGATCGACGAATCCTATGACCGGTTCCACGATTTCACCCGCACCATCGACGTCAACTACCTCGGACCCGTGCGGCTGCTGCTCACCCTGCTGCCGAGCATGCGCGAGCACCGGCGCGGGCACATCGTGAACATCTCCACCTGGGGGCTGCGCATGCCGCCCGCGCCGCGGTGGTCGGCCTACGGTGCGTCCAAGGGCGCCTTCGACATCTGGTTGCGCACCGTGGCGACGGAGATCGCCGCCGACGGTGTCACCACCACCTCGGTGTACATGCCGCTGGTGCACACCCGCATGAGCGCGCCCACCGATTTCTCCGGCGTGCCCGGGCTCACCGCCGACGAGGCGGCCGATCTCATCTGCCACGCCGTGGTGGCGCGGCCGCTGGAGATCTCGCCCTGGTGGACCGGTCCGGTGCAGGCGTTCTCGGATCTGCGGCGCGGGGCCGCGCAACGGTTCATGGAGCGCGGCATGGGTCGCAGGTCAGGGAAGTAGCACCACTTTTCCGGTCGTCTCGCGGGATTCCAGGGCCCGGTGCGCGGCGGCGGCCTGCGCGAGCGGGAAGGACTGGACGGCCGGGCGCAGACGACCGGTCGCGGCCTCGGCCAGGGCCCGAGTCTCCAAGGCGCGCAAGCCGCCCGCGCGTTCGAGCATGGGCGGGCCGAGCACGACCTGCGACGTGATGCCGCGTGCGGCGAGGGCCTGCTCGTCGAGGTCGATCTGTCCGCCGGACCAGCCGAACACCAGTCGCACGCCGCCGGCGCCGAGCAGATCGACCGCGGTGCGGGCGATCTCGCCGCCGATACCGTCGAACAGCAGGGTGGCCGGGCGGTCGCCGTAGCGGGCGCGCACCGCGTCGGGCCATGCCGGATCCAGGTAGTCCAGCGCCAGATCCGCGCCGTTCTCGTAGACCTGATCGGCCTTCGCCTTGCCTCCAGCGAGTCCGATGACAGTCGCGCCCGCCGCGGCCAGGTACTGGACCAGCAGGGTGCCGATGCCACCTGCCGCGGACGGCACGATGGCCACGGTCTCGGCGCTGACCTCGGCGAAGCCGAGAATCCCGAGCGTAGTGCGTCCGGTGCCGATCATCGCGACCGCGGCCCCGGCATCGACACCGTCCGGAATCGCGTGCAGCCGTTCGGCTTCGGTCACGGTGAGTTCCGCGTATCCGCCCGGCACCTGCCCGATGTGGGCGACGACCGCGCGTCCGAGCCAGCTGTCGTCCACTCCGGAACCGACCCGGTCCACCGTTCCCGCCACCTCCCGGCCGGGGATGGTCGGCAGTTCCGGGATCGGCGTCGGCGATCCCGAGAAGCCCTGCCGCAGTGCGGTATCCAGCAGATGCACCCCCGCCGCGCGGACCGCGATCCGGACCTGGCCGGGACCGGGCTCGGGGTCCGGGACCGTCTCGTACCGCAGATTCTCGGCAGGTCCGAACTCGTGAAGACGGATGGCGCGCACAGCAACTCCTAGTCTCGGCAATGAACGTGCCCCAAGCCTGCAACCTGAACATTGGTTCAGGTCAAGTTCCTTGCGCGGGGTCCGCCGACCACGGCGCTGACATTCACCCCGCAATTTGAAACGAATTACCTTCACACTCACGGCTTTCGGGTTAGTCTCGCTGCGTTCGCTTCCTGTGAGCTTGCTGTGAGAGAGGACGATTCATGAAAACCGTTGTGCTGAAAGCCTGTGCGATCGCGGCCATCGGCTCCGGACTCGGCGCGGCCCCGGCCCTGGCCGCCCCGCTGTCTCTGCAACCCGCCGCCCCCGAACCGGCCGCGGTGAGCCCCGTCGCCGGGCTGGTCCCCGAGACCGGTTCCGCGGGCGCGCTCAATTCCTTCACCTGCGCCCTGAAGAGCATCTCGGCCTCGATGCCCTGCCTGCTCACCTAACCGAGAGGCCGCGGCCGGGCACGGCCTAGGATCGGGCCATGCGATATCCGGACGTGCGGCGATGAGCCTGGCCACCCTCCTCACCCTCGCCGATTCCCGGCTGCCGATCGGCGGGCACGTGCATTCGGGCGGGGTCGAGGAGGCGGTCGCCTCTGGTCTGCTGCGCGATGTCGCGAGCGTCGAGCTCTACCTGCGGCGGCGCATCCGCACCTCCGGGCTGGTGGCGGCCTCACTGGCCGCCGCCGTCTGCGCGGGGACCCTCGAACCGGGGCGCGCCGAACTCGAGGCCGACGCACGGACGCCGTCGCCGGCGGCCCGGGTGGCGTCGCGGGCGCAGGGGCGCGGGCTGCTGCGGCTGGCCAAACAGGTCTGGCCACAGGCCGATTGGCGGGCGCTCGGCGCTCGTCCGCATCTGTCCACGGTGTTCGGGGTGGTCGGCACGGTGTGCGACGCCGCGCCCGAGGACATCGCCGCCGTCACCGTCTACACCACCATGACCGGGGCCGCGACGGCCGCGCAGCGACTGCTGGCCCTCGATCCTGCTGCGGTCGCCGCCTGCACCGTCCGGCTCGCCGAGCTGTGCGACGCCACCGCGCGGCAGGCGGCGAAACCGCTTGCCGCGCTCTCCGACCCGCTGCAGGATGTGCTCGCCGAGCGGCACCTGCGGCGGGATATGCCGCTGTTCGCGTCCTAGCCGGTCACCGGGTTGGTAACAACCGGTTTACGTGGCTGGGCAAGGATGGGGGTGAAAGGAGCCGCACATGCCACCTCACCTCATCGATGGGGAACCGCACGACCACAGCCACGACCGGCCCAAGCGGGAGCGGACGCCGGGGGAGCCGCTGCGGATCGGGATCGGCGGGCCCGTCGGGTCCGGGAAGACCGCGCTGACCGCGGCCCTGTGCCGGCAGCTGCGGGACGAGCTGTCGCTGGCCGTGCTGACCAATGACATCTACACCACCGAGGACGCGGACTTCCTGCGCCGGCACGCGGTGCTGCCCGACGAGCGGATCACCGCGGTCCAGACCGGCGGCTGCCCGCACACCGCGATCCGCGACGACATCACCGCGAATCTGGATGCCATCGACGACCTGATCGAGGCGAACCCGCCGCTGGATCTGATCCTGGTCGAATCGGGCGGCGACAATCTGACCGCCACCTTCTCCTCCGGCCTGATCGACGCGCAGATCTTCGTGGTCGACGTGGCCGGTGGCGACAAGGTGCCGCGCAAGGGCGGACCGGGCGTGACCTGGTCGGATCTGCTGGTCATCAACAAGACCGACCTGGCCCCCATGGTCGGCGCGGATCTGGCTGTCATGGACCGGGATTCGACCAAGGTGCGCGAGGGCCGGCCGTTCGTGTTCACCTCCCTCACCGAGGACCCGGCCGCGACGCCGGTCCTGGCCTGGGTGCGCGAGCAGCTGCGTGTGGCGGCCGAACGGGACGCGGCGGCGGGCAGTGCCCATTCGCACTGAGCTCCGCATCACCGCGACCGCCGGGACGCGGCCGCACATCCATGCGGTCGGCGGCCTGGCGGCGCGGCACACCGGTGTGGACACGGTGCATATCATCGGCACCGCCGCCACCCCGCTCGGCGGCGACGTGCTGGACATCGTCGTGTCGGTGGGCGAGGGTGCACGGTTGACGGTCCGGTCGGTGGCCGCCACCATCGCGCTGCCCGGGCGCGAGACCCGGAAGTCCGTGGCCCACTGGCACTTCGACGTGGCCGCCGGCGGCGAACTCGATGTCGACCCCGAACCGACGGTGGTCGCGGGCGGCGCCGAGCACGACACATTCACCACCATCCGGCTGGAAGAAGGTGCGCGCCTGCGCATTCGGGAACGCATCCAGATCGGCCGCACCGGCGAGGACCACGGCTCCTGGAGCGGCGAGCTCACCGCCGACATCGGCGCCACCCCACTCCTGCGCCACCGCCTCGAACTCGGCGCGGACACCATCACCGACGACGCCCTCTCGGCCCCGCGCGCACTGGAGAGTGTGCTCACCTACCCCGACGACCGCCCAGCAGATACCACCGGCCTGGACGCAGCACTCCTACCCCTCGCCGCGGGCGGCACCCTGTTCACCCGGACGGGTCGCCTGTTGATCCGCTGACCCGCAGTTCCCCTCTCGAGGAGATCTATGCCTGGGCTCGGGTGAGCGCTCGGACCAGTCGTTCGAGCCATTCGCGCAGGCTGCCGGTGACGTCAGGATGGTTCTGCCGGAACGTGTCCCAGTGGACGTTCCAGGTGAGGATGTCGTCGGCTTCGAAATCGTCGGCTGCTGCGCCGAGGGCTCTGCGCAGCAGCGGCCGGGGTAGGTGGATGCGCGGAGACTCCGCCAGGAGCACGGCGTCGTAGAGATCCTTGCCCGCGCCGCCGTCGCGGATGTCGACGTACTCCGAGGTTCGGGTGGATTCGGCGAACAGCCACAGGAGTTTCCATGCCAGGGACAATGCCGGGCTCGCCGTGACGCAGGGGGTGGGCGCGCTGCCGTCACCGCGCGGCACGAGGGTCCAGACCGGGGAGTCGGGGAGGGATTGGTCGGCGGCGAAATCCACTTGGACCGAGCCCGTCATCGCGTCGGGGCCGGTCGTGTACCAGGGCACCCGGACCCTGAGGCCGGGGGTGTCGTTGTAGTCGAGGGCATAGCTCCCGTCCGCAGCGTCGTCGATACCGTCGGCGCTCAGGACCACACCTGCCGGGGTCGCCGGTCGCTGCCGGATCGTCTCGATCAGGTTGTCCAGCAGGGGAGTCCAGGTGTGGTTCTCGCTGTAATCGTCCGGATCCACCCAGTGCAGGCCCTCCGGCGGCAGGATCGGGCGTAGCCCGAAGGACTCGAACTGCTCGTCCTCCCACATCTCGTCGGTTACCGCTCCGAACGCGGCCTCGGGCCAGTGCTGCACCCAGGACATGTCCTCGACATAGGGAAACGGGTCGGCCGGATCGGTGAAGGCGACATCGGTCGGGTCGGGCACGATCCAGTCCAGATCGGCAGGTGGCCTCGCCTTGTCGCCGACCCACGCGGCCATGGTGATACTCCCGCGCAGCACCAGCCCACGGCCCCACGGTGATTCGGCGATCAGCTCCAGCGTGTGGTCCAGCGCCGCTCGATGAGCGGCGCGGAACCGCGGTGTCCTCTCCACCTCCCTGACGCTAGAACAGGGGTGTGACAGGAAATCGCGGTCATTCCGGGCCGTACATCGCGAAAGCGCCGCTCGCTCATCGGACTTGGGCGATCAAGATCAGGGGGCTGTCACTGCGGAATTCTGCCCGTTTCCCTCTCCGGGGGCTCTGATCTTGTCGTCGGCATTGCGCCGCAATAGATTCCGGCCCCGATCGTCGCGCTACGCAGGGTACCTGGCCGGTGAGGATCGCCGCCAGTTTCCGCCCAGCCCCGCGATGCCGAGATCAGGTGGTTTCGCAGCGGCTTCGGCGAGATCGACGCCCATCCCGGCGACAGCAGATCCGCGACCTGTACCTGCTCGCCCAAGTTGGCTATAGTTAGATATAGTCAGAGGGCCGTCAGTGAAACAGGAGGTAGATATGACGACAATCGAGGGCGCGAATGTTCTGGTGACGGGCGGGCAGCGTGGGCTGGGCCGTGCGTTTGCCCGGGAGTTTCTGGACCGGGGTGCGGCGAAGGTGTACGTGAGCGCGCGGAAGCCGGAGTCGAGTGACGATCCGCGGATCGTGCCGGTGGAGCTGGAGGTCACCGATCCGGATTCGATTGCCGCGGTCGCGGAGCGGGCCGGTGATGTGAGCATCGTGGTGAACAATGCGGGGGTGTTGCGGCCGGCTCCGCTGTTGCAGACCGAGATGGCGGATGTGGTGGAGACGTTCGAGACGAATGTCTTCGGGCCGTTGCGGATCGCGCGGGCTTTCGCGCCGATCCTCGCCGCGCACGGTGGTGGGGCGCTGGTGGATATCCACTCGGTACTGTCCTGGAGTTCGGGGGCGGCGGCATACGGCGCGTCGAAGGCCGCTCTGTGGTCGATCACCAATTCCCTGCGGATCGAATTGGCGGGGCAGGGTACGCAGGTGGTCGGTGTGCATCTCGGGTTCGCCGACACCGACATGGTCAAGGCCATCGCGGCGCCGAAGATCAGTCCGGCCGAGGTGGCGGCGGCGGTCGCCGACGGGCTGGAGCAGGGGGCGACCGAGGTGCTCGTGGACGACTTCACCAGGCAGGTGAAGGCGGCGCTGTCCGGCCCGGTCGAGGGCCTCGTGCTGTCGTTCGGTCGCTGAAATTCTTCTCTTCCAAGGGAGTTCATCATGCCGCTGTGGCACATCTATCACCCCGCCGACACCCTCACGGCCGAGGACAAACAGAATTTCGCCAAGGACATCACGGCTTACTACGCGCGCTTCGGGCTGCCGGAGTTCTACGCGGTGGCGCTCTTCCACGAGGTCCCGGCCGACTCCTTCTACGTCGGCGGCGTATCGATCCCCGCGGTGCGGATCACCATCGACCATCTGGCGCGCCAACTCGACGACCCCGATCTTCGCAAGCACATGAGCGAGCGTCTGCACGACCTCATGGCCCCGTACACCCACGACCGCGGGCTGCATCTCGAATTCAATATCAACGAGGTAGCGCGGGACACCTGGATGATCGGTGGACTGTTCCCGCCCCCGCCCGGCAGCCATATCGAGCGCGGCTGGGCCGAAGCGAACAAACCGATTCCCTACTGACCGAGATCGTGGCCCGTCGGCGCGGTGGGATGGCGGGGCTGGTGGGAACCGGCCCTCACCGCCGGTTCCCACCGCGAGCACAGCGGTGCTCGATCGAGCTGCTTCGGCGGCGAGGGTCAGTCACCGACGACGCGGGGTGGAGCGTTGAACGCGTTGAACGCACCGACTGCGGCGCCTGCGGCGGCGGCCGGCCACTGCGCCCTGCTCGCGTCGTCATGCTGTGCCATCGGAGCGACCTCGGTCGGTGCCGCATTCGCGGTGCCCGATCCGACGATCGCCGGTAATAGCGGAACCGCTCCTGCCGCAACCACATTGCCGACCTTGTTCCGGTGGGGGTTGAGTGGTCGGTGCTTACCTGCGGCCATGCAGAACCTTTCTGTTCAGGCAGAACATCTAGGGGTACATCGACGCTCGACATTCGAACCCACCGGTCGCCTGGATTGGTGGCAAAGCGGACAGCTGAAAAGCATTGCTATAACTGGAAATTAGCCACTGTGGTCGTGAAAAGCTATGAAAGAGGCCGGAATCCCACTTCAGGGATTCCGGCCTCAGTAGATCCGCACTCACTCCTGTGTTGTCGCCTCGCCCGCGGCGGTTCCGCCGGCGGGTGCGGAGTCGTCGACGGCGCGGCCATCGGGTCGGGCTTACTGTCAGCCCGCGCGCTGCTGCGAGGACTTCTCCGCTTCCGCATTCGCCGCGGATTTGCCGTTACCGGAAGAACTTTCGCCGCCGATCTGCTTGGCGAGCTGACGCGCCTCGGCCGGATCGTCGAGCGCCTCGAGCGCCAGCCGCGCGAACACCCACTGCTCGGTGGCGGCCATCTGACCGCGGTGGCGGCCCAGGAAGGAGACGAACCATTCGAGCACGGTGACGAAACGGCTGCGGAAGCCGACCAGGTACCACAGGTGCAGGCCCAGCCAGGCCAGCCACGCGAAGAAGCCGCTGAACTCCAGCTTGCCCACCTGGCACACCGCGCTGAATCGCGACACCGTGGCCATGGAGCCCTTGTCGAAGTACTTGAAGGGCTTGCGGTCGGCCACCGTCTGCTTGCCCGCGACCTCGGCCTTGATGGCCTTCGCGGCGTAGGTGCCGCCCTGGATGGCGCCCTGCGCCTGCCCGGGCACGCCCGGCACCGACATCAGGTCGCCGACCACGAAGACGTTCGGGTATCCCTTGATGGTGAGGTCGGGTTCGACGATGACGCGCCCGGCACGGTCCACTTCGGTGCCCTTGGACCGGTCGGCGAGGATCTTGCCCAGGCCGCTGGCCTGCACGCCGGCCGACCACACCTTGCAGGCGGATTCGATGCGCCGCTCGGAGCCGTCCTGCTCCTTGATGGTGACGCCGCGCGCGTCGACATTGGTGACCATGGCGTTGAGCTGGATCTCCACGCCCATCTTCTCCAGCCGCTGCTGCGCCTTGCCGCCGAGCTTGGGGCCCATGGGGGCGAGCACCGCGCCCGCGCCCTCGACGAGAATGACGCGCGCATCGCGGGTGTCGATATTGCGGAAGGAGCCTTCCAGGGTGCGGTCGGCGAGTTCGGCGATCTGCCCGGCCAGTTCGACGCCGGTGGGCCCGGCGCCGACCACCACGAAGGTCATGAAGCGGTCGCGGACTTCGGGATCGGTGGCGAGCTCGGCCTCTTCGAAGGAGCCCAGGATGCGCGCGCGCAGTTCGAGGGCGTCGTCGATGGTCTTCATGCCGGGCGCGTAGGTGGCGAAGTGGTCGTTGCCGAAGTAGGACTGCTGCGCGCCGGTGGCCACGATGAGACTGTCGAACGGGGTGACGTAGTCCTGGTTGAGCAGGCGCGAGGTGACGGTGCCGTTCTCGACGTCGATGTCGGTGACCTCGCCCATGACGACGCGCGCGTTCTGCTGCTGGCGCAGCACGATGCGGGTGGCGGGGGCGATCTCGCCGGTGGAGAGGATGCCGGTGGCGACCTGGTACAGCAGCGGCTGGAACAGGTGCGTGGAGGTCTTCGAGATGAGGGTGATGTCGACGTCGGCCTTGCGCAGCTGCTTGCAGGCGAACAGTCCACCGAACCCGGACCCGATCACCACCACGCGATGACGCTGTGCGACGGATTTCTCGGCGTTCATCTAGTTCCTGCTCCTCGCCAGACGGGAAAGTACGACAACTCACCCGTAACGGTAGTGCAGTGTGAGTAGCGCAGACCAATCAGGACCGACAGAAAACAGACCTTTTAGACAACAACCTTGAAACTACAATATGGGCGGTCGTCCAGCGAGGATTGCCGGGAAGCGCGCCGCGGGCGGCCCCGGCCGTGCCGGAACCGCCCGTGCGCAGCGTCGGTGTCAGCGCCCCTGGAACAGCAATTGCGCCACGTGCGTGGTGGTTTCGGAGCCGTCGGCGTAACCGCCCTGATCGCCCTGCTCGGTCATGATGGCGAGGGTGTAGCGCTCACCCGGGCCCGCGAAGCCGACCGAATTGACCACCCAGCCGCCCTGCTCGTCGGACCAGCCGTTCTTGAGGCCCGGGTTCATGGCCGCGCCAGCGCCCCACACGCCCCAGTGCTGGTTGGTGTCCACGTGACGCATGCGGTCGAGCAGGTAGGCGCGGTCGTCCGGGTGCATGCGGGTGAGGACGTTGTCCATCAGCCGGTCCAGGTCGGCGGGGGAGCACTGCTGGAAACCCCAGTCGGGGAACAGCTTGACCTGCTCGATCGAGGTGGTGGGCGGCATGGGGACCAGTCCGGTCATGCCGTTGGCGCGGAAGGCATTGTTGAACGACATGCGGTCGATGCCGGCGTACTTGTTCCACAGGATGTCGGCGGCATTGTCGTTGGAGGTTGCCAGCATGGACTCCATCAGCGCGCGGTCGTCGGGGCCGAGCTGGATGGCGCCGATCCGGGCACGGTTCAGCAGATCCTCGGCGATTGCCAGCTTGATGGTGGAGGCGGTCCAGAAGTTGGTGTCCGCGTTGCCGTTTCGATAAATGCCGCCGGTGACGCGGTCACGCATCACGTAGCCGGTGACGCCGGGGCGGGTGCCGAGGTAATTGTCGACGGCCGCGATGCGGCTGCTCATATCGGCGTCGAATCCCGCGATCGGACCCTGGGTGTGCACCGGTGCGGCACCGGCCACGGGGACGAAGGCGGGGGCGGCCGGAATGAGGGCCGCGGCAGCGAGAACACAAGCGGAGGAGGCCACGCGCCGGGCCTTGGGGGAACGCACGAGGGAACACAATAGAGGGGACCATGCCCGATACGCACGTCTTGAGGTGAATCGATGTGTGTGTTATCGAATCGACACTGTTGCACGGACTTTCGCGCGAGTCAGTGAAAAGCCGCTTGTAGCTCTTCGATGCTGCGCCCATTGAGGCGGTAGCAGTGCTCGAATGCCTCGGTGTGCCGCTCCCGCGGCCACGACTGCAGCACCACGCCGCGTCCGTAATGCCGGGAGTTGACGAGTTCCCAGCGGTCTCCCACCCGCCGAACGGTGAACCCGGTTCTGGGCACGAGCGGAATCACCGACGCAGACATCGACGCGGACCAGCCTTTCCTGAGAACTTCGAACCTCCCCGAAAGGCACTGTCGCATACCACACTCGAATTTCGGGGTGACGCGCCCTAGCAAATCCTGGGCATGTGGCAGGTGTCACCCGGCGAGCCGGGGCGCTCGGTGTTTGCATGTCGTTCGCCGACTGTATAAACACAGCTCGTGCACATTCACCGGGCCGAACGAGCGGACACGCTCGCCGACGCGCTGGCCGAGCTGCTCGCCGATCCGCTCGGCGATCCGTTCACCCCGGAGGTGGTGGCGGTTCCCGCCAAGGGGATCGAGCGCTGGCTGAATCAGCGGCTGGGCACGGTGCTCGGCTGTGGCGCGGCGGCCGACGGTATTTCGGCCAATATCGATTTCGCGGATCCGGCGGCCCTGGTGGCGACGGTGCTGGCGGAGGCGACGGGGGTGGATCCGGAGCAGGATCCGTGGTCGCCGGAGCGGCTGGTGTGGACTCTGCTGCCGGTGCTGGACGGGGTGCTGGCCGAGCCGTGGGCCGCGGTGCCGGCGCGCCATCTCGGGCACGGGGACGCGGGCGGCCATCGGGTCGGCCGCCGGTACGCGACGGCCGCGCGGATCGCGTCGCTGTTCGACAGCTATGCCACCCAGCGCCCGGCCATGATCACCGAGTGGGCCGACGGCCGCGACACCGACGGCGCGGGCCGGGCGCTGCCCGAGGATCTGGTGTGGCAGCCACTGCTGTGGCGGCGCCTGCGCAGCGTGGTCGGGGTGGCGAGTCCCGCCGAGCGCCTGGGCGCGGCGTGCGCGCGGCTGCGGGTGGAGCCGTCCATCGTGTCGCTGCCGGAACGGATTTCGCTGTTCGGCGTGACCCGGCTGACCACCGATCAGCTGGAGGTGCTGTCGGCGCTGTCGGCGGGGCGGCAGGTGCATCTGTGGCTGGTGCATCCCAGCCCCGCGTTGTGGACCAAGCTCGCCGATGCCGAGGTGATCCCGAGTCCCGGTGTGCGCGTGCGGCATCCGCTGCTGGCGGCGCTGGGCCGGGATGTGCGGGAGCTGCAGCAGCGGCTGTCGGAGTACGACCACATCGACACCTATCACCCGCGCCCGGAGACGGCCGCGCCGCGCACGCTGCTGTCGGAGTTGCAGGCCGCGGTGCGGCAGGACCGGTGGTCGCTCGTGCCGGAGCCGAGCCTGGCCGACGGGACCATCGCGGTGCACTCCTGCCACGGGCCGTCGCGGCAGGTGGAGGTGCTGCGCGACGCGCTGCTCGGGCTGTTCGCCGCCGACCCGACGCTGGAGCCGCGCGACGTCATCGTCATGTGCCCGGATGTGGAGCGGTACGCGCCGCTGGTGCGCGCGGCCTTCGGGCAGTGGTCCCTGGACGGGGCCGAGCCGGGGCATCCGGCGCACGGGCTGCGGGTGCGGCTCGCCGATCGCGCGCAGCGGGCGGTCAATCCGGTGCTGGATGTGGTCGGCACGCTGCTGGAGCTGGCCGACGGGCGTGTCACCGTGACCGAGGTGCTGGACCTGTGTGCGGCCGAACCGGTTCGGGTGCGCTGCGGCTTCGACGACGACGATGTCGAGCGGCTGCGGGAATGGGCCGCCGAGACCGGGGCGCGCTGGGGGATCGGGCAGCGGCAGCGGCAGGCGTTCGGGCTCGGCGACTTCGCGCAGAACACGCTCAATGCGGCGGTGGATCGCATTCTGCTCGGGGTGGCCGCCGGGGAATCCAGTGAGGACTGGCTGGATCTGGTGCTGCCGCTGGACGATGTGGACAGCAATGACATCGACCTGGCCGGCCGGTTCGCCGAATTCGTGGACCGGCTGGCGGTGTGCCTGCGCGATCTGCGCGGGTCCACGCTGGAGGAACCGGCGGGCACCGCACGGCCCGCGGCCGAATGGGCAGCGGTCCTGGGCCGGGCACTGGACCTGCTCACCGAGATGCCCGCGAGCCAGGGCTGGATGGGGGTGCAGGCCCGCCGGGAACTGGCGACCGCGCTGGAGCCCGCGGGCGGGATTCCCTTGCGGCTCAGCGATATCGGGGCGCTGCTGACCGCCCGGCTGGCCGGGCGGCCCTCGCGCGCCAACTTCCGCACCGGCGAGCTGACGGTGTGCACCATGGTGCCGATGCGGTCGGTGCCGCACCGGGTGGTGGTGCTGCTCGGCCTCGACGACGAGGTGTTCCCCCGCGCCGGCGGCGTGGACGGCGACGACGCGCTGGCCCGGCACCGCTGTCCCGGGGATCGGGATCCGCGCAGCGAGGACCGGCAGCTGCTGCTGGACGCCATCATGGCCGCCGGGGAGCGACTCGTCCTGCTGCACACCGGATCCGATCCGGTGTCGGGTGCGCACCGCCCGCCCGCGATTCCACTGGCCGAGCTGCTCGACACAGTGCGCGCGCATGTCGGCGCGGCCGCCCTGGAGCGGGTGGTGACGCGACATCCGTTGCAGCCCTTCGATCGTCGCAACTTCCGGCCCGAGCAGCCGTTCAGTTTCGACACCGTGGCACTGGCGGGCGCGCTGGCCGCGGGGCGCTCGCCGCAGCCGCGGCCGTTGTTCCTGGGTACGCCGCTGCCCGCGCGTGAACGCGGCGATGTGGAGCTGGCCGATCTGGTGGCCTTCACCGAGCATCCGGTGCGGGCATTCCTGTGGCAGCGCTTGGGGATCCGGGTGCCGGAGGACGAGGAGGAGATCGCCGACCGCCTCCCGATCGAGCTCGACGGCCTGACCAAATGGAACATGGGCGAGCGCATGCTGTCCGCGCGCCTGACCGGTGTGGACCCGAACGTCCTGCGCGCGGCCGAATGGCGGCGCGGCACCCTGCCGCCGTTCACCATGGGCGCGGCCGTGCTCGACGAGGTGGAGGGCACCGTCGACCAGCTGGTGCGGGTGGCGCGCCCGCTGCACGAGATCCCCGCGCGCACCGTCGATATCGCCGTGGATCTGGGGGACGGCCGCCGCCTCACCGGTACCGTCCCGGACGTCCACGACGACGCGCTGCTGCGCACCACGTTCTCGCGGCTGGCTCCGAAACACCGGATGGCGGCCTGGATTCGCCTGCTCGCGCTGGCCGCGAGCGGGACCCACCAGTCGTGGCGCGCCATCACCATCGGCCGCGGCAAACACCATCGCCCCGCCTGGCAGTCCACCCTCACTTCGCCCACCGCGCCCCTGGCCCGCGGCATCCTGCGCGACCTCGTGCTGCTGCGCGACGAGGGTCTGTCGGAACCCCTGCCCATCGCCCCCTCGGCCTCGGCCACCTACGCCGAACGCCGCCTCGCCGGTGCCTCGGCCGAGGACGCTCTGCACGCCGCCGGACAGGACTTCGACGACCGGTTCGGCGAACACACCGACCGCTACTTCCGCCACATCCTGGGCCGGTCCCCGCGCTTCGACCAGCTCACCGAGGCCGCCGCACCCGCGCTCCCCGGCGCCGACTCCGAACCCACCCGTTTCGGCGAACTGGCACGCCGGCTCTGGAACCCCTTGCTCACCAACGAGAATCAAGGTCAGCCATGACCACCCCGAGGAGGAACCTCCTGCCCGTCACCGCGCCCGGGAGCCCCGAATGACCGACGACCTCTTCTCCCTCACCGATCCGGACCTGGCCCCGCGCCCGGCCACCCGCAAGCGCCGCAGCAGCGACGGTCCCGCAGGCGAGAACCGCCGCCGGGAGACCGCATCCTCGATCGGCGACACCCCGGACCTGTTCGATCTGTCTGCCACCGAGCCGGATTCGGCGATGCCGGGCGGCGAACCGGACCGCGATCATTCCGGGGCCGCGGACGACGGGCTGTGGGATGCGCCCGGCGACGTCGGCGATGATGGTGGGCCGCAGGATAATTCGTTCGCCGTGCCCGCGATTTCCCAGTCGTTCGGGGATTCAGGGAATCGGTTCGAGCTGACCGGGCCGTTGCCGGTGGGGACCACCGTGCTCGAGGCGAGTGCGGGGACCGGGAAGACTTACGCCATCGTGGGGTCGGCGGTGCGGTTCGTGGCCGAGCTGGGGGTGGATGTCTCCGAGTTGCTGCTGGTGACATTCAGCCGGGCGGCGACGCAGGAGTTGCGGGAGCGGACGCGGGACCGGTTCGTGGGAGTGGCGGTGGCACTGGGGGATCCGGAGCGAGCGCTGACGTCGGGGGATGAGCTGATCCGGCATCTGGCGCAGGGGAATCCGGGGGAGATCGCGACGCGGCGGGAGCGGCTGCTGGCGGCGCTGTCGGACTTCGACGCGGGAACCATTGCCACCACGCACAGTTTCTGTCAGCGGATGCTGGACGAGCTGGGGCTGGCGGGGGAGCAGGATCCGGGAGTGCGGCTGGTGGAGGGGATCGAGGATGTGGTGTCCACGGTCGCCGATGACCTCTATCTGAGCCGGTACGCACGCGGGGGAGCGCCGTTCGGGCCCGCCGACGCGCAGCGGCTGGCCGCGGCGGCGGTCGGGGATCCGCACGCCCTGCTGCTGCCCCAGGCCGAGGGCGAGGAGGATCCGGCGGCCGAGCGGGTGTCGTTCGCGACGGCGGTACGGGTGGAAACGGCTCGGCGGAAACGGCTTTCGGGCCTGCGGGACTTCGACGACCTGCTGGTGCTGCTGCACGAGGTGCTCGCCGATCCCGAGCACGGGCCACGCGCCTGCCAGCGCATCCGGGACCGGTACCGGGTGGCGCTGGTCGACGAATTCCAGGACACCGACCCGCTGCAGTGGGACATCCTGCGCCGCGCTTTCCACGGACACGCCACCTTGGTGCTGGTCGGTGACCCGAAGCAGGCCATCTACGCCTTCCGGGGCGCGGAGGTGCTCAGCTATCTGGACGCGGTGGCGCACGCCGACAGCAAGCGCGAGCTCACCACCAACCGGCGCAGCGACGCGGGCCTGCTGACCGCGCTCGAGCATCTCCACGGCGGTGCGGCCCTGGGGCACAAGGAGATCACCGTGCACCGGGTGGCGGCGACCAGGCCGTTCTCGCGGCTCTCCGGTGCGCCGGAGCGGGTCACGCCCCTGCGACTGCGGTGCCTGCCGCGCAGTGGCGCGGGTCCGCTCAACAAGTCCGGGTATCCGACGGTCGGCCGTCAGCGGGAACGGGTCGCCGTCGACGTGGCCGCCGATATCGTCGGCCTGCTCGAATCCGGGGTGCTCATCGACGCGGGCACACCCGGCGAAAGGCCGATCGGGCCGGGCGATATCGCGGTCCTGGTCCGTAACCGGAATCAGCTGGAAATGGTGCGCACCGAACTGGAGGCGGCCGGCGTCGCCTCGGTGCTGGCGGGCGGCGCGAGCGTGTTCGGCACGCCCGCGGCCACCGAATGGCTGTGGGTGCTGCACGCTTTGGAGCAGCCGCACCGCGCCGACCGGGTGCGCCTGGCCGCCGGCACCGCGTTACTCGGGCTGAGCGCCGAGGACATCGACGCCGGGGGAGCGGATCTGGTCGGCCGCCTCAGCGCCGAACTGCGCGACGCGGCCCGGCTGTTCGCCCGCGCGGGCTTCGCCGCCGTCGCCGAAAAACTCAGCGCCGAAACAAAATTGGCCCCCCGCCTGCTCGCTCTCGAGGGCGGCGAACGCCAGCTCACCGACCTGCGCCAGATCGCCCAGCTGCTCGACGACGCGGCTCTGCGCGAGGGCCTGGGCCTGTCGGCGCTCACCCGCTGGCTGGCCGACCGGGTGCGTGATCCGGCCTCCGGCAGCGTCGCCGACCGCAGCCGCCGCCTGGACCGCGACGCCGCCGCCGTGCAGGTCGCCACCGTGCACGCCAGCAAGGGCCTCGAATTCCCGGTCGTGTACCTGCCTTTCGCGTGGGACGCGGCCAAACTGCGCAACCCGCCCACCCTGCTGTTCCACGACGAGCAGGGCCGCCGCGTCCTCGATGTCGGCGGCCCCGACGCGCCCGGCTACAGCTCCCGCCGCCTGCGCGCCGAGGCCGAGGAACAGGCCGAGGAACTGCGCCTGCTGTACGTGGCCCTCACCCGGGCCGGCGCGCAGATCGTGGCCTGGTGGGCCCCCGCCTACGACACCCAGACCGCGCCCCTGCACCGCATGCTGCTGGGCCGCGAGCCCGGTAGTCCGGCCGTGGCAGACAAGGTGCCGGTGCCCGCGGATTCGGTACTGCTGGAACGCATCCGGGAGTGGGCCGCCACCGCGGTACCGGGCGTGATCGCCGTCGAGCCGGTGCGCGAGATCACCCGCGCCCGGCTGCCTCTCGACGACACCGCCACCGCCACCGAGCCTTTGGCGGCCGCCCACTTCGGCCGGGCCCTCGACCAGGCGTGGCGGCGTACCTCCTATTCGGCGCTCACGGCGGGCGCGCACGACGCCCTGCCCGCCGCCGATCTGCCCGAGGGCAGCGGCGTCGCCGACGAACCGGCCACCCCGTCCGTGCTCGCCGAGGACCTCACCGCCTTCGCGGGAGCCAGGCCGTCGCTGATGAATTCGCTGCCCTACGGCGCGGAGTTCGGCACGCTCGTGCACGAGGTCCTCGAATACGTCGATACCGACGCCCCCGACCTGGCCGCCGAGATCCGCGCGCGGGTCCAGCACGCGGTGAGCGAGCAGATGTTCGACGCCGACCCGGACGTGCTGTCGGACGCGCTGCTGGCGGTCATGCACACGCCGATCGGTTTCGGCGCGCTCGCCGACTTCTCGACCCGGGATCGCCTGAGCGAGCTGGACTTCGAGCTCCCGCTGGCCGGTGGCGACCATCCGGTCGCGGCGCGGGTGACCGTCCCGCGCATCGCCGACCTGCTGCGCCGCCACCTGCCCGCCGACGATGTCTTCGCCCCCTACGCCGACCAGCTGGCCCACCTCGACGACACCCCGCTGCGCGGCTACCTCACCGGCAGCATCGACGCCGTGCTGCGCACCACCGGACCGCGATTCGTGGTCGTCGACTACAAGACCAACCGCCTCGGCACCGGCGACCTCACCGTCGCCCACTACACCCACGAGCGTATGGCCGCGGAGATGATGCGCTCGCACTACCCGCTGCAGGCCATCCTGTATTCCGTTGCCCTGCACCGGTATCTGCGCTGGCGGCTGCCCGGCTACGATCCGGCCGCACACCTCGGCGGCATTCGCTACCTGTTCGTGCGCGGCATGGTCGGACCCGACACCCCGGACGGCTGTGGCGTTTTCGACTGGCTGCCGCCCGCGGACCTGATCGTCGAGCTGTCGGCCCTGCTGGCCGGGGACCCGGAGGTGGCGCGATGACCGCGATCCAGCTGGCGCAGCGCGGCACCGGCCCGCTGCAGGTGTTCAATGCCGCCGGGGTGCTGTCGGCGGCCGACGTGCATGTGGCGCTGCGGCTCGCGCGGCTCGGCGGCGAGCGGTCCCCGGCTGTCGTCTTCGCCACCGCGCTGGCCGTGCGCGCGGTGCGCTCCGGGTCGGTGTGCCTGGAGGTCCGGCGCATGCACGAGATCGGCGTCGACGCCGAGGGCACCGAGGAATCGGCGATCGACCCGGCCACCCTGCCGTGGCCGGACGTGGATTCGGTCATCGCGGCGCTGCGGGTGAGTCCGCTGGTGACCGGCAGCCCGTCCGGGCCGCTGCGCCCGCTGCGGCTCATCGACCCGCCGGGCGCGAACGACTCGGGCCCGCTGCTCTACCTCGACCGGTACTACCGGCAGGAGGAGACCATCCGCCGCGTTCTCACCGAGCGCGCCGCCACCCATCCCATGGTGGACGCCGAACTCGTGCGGCGTGAACTGGATCGGCTCTTCCCCGACCACGCCGGACCCGGCGAACCGCCGGACCGGCAGCGGCTGGCGGCCGCCCTGGCCACCACCCAGTGGACCACCGTGATCGCGGGCGGCCCCGGCACCGGCAAGACCCACACCATCGCCCGGGTGCTGGCCCTGCTGGTCGCGCACCAGCAGGTCGTGCCCGGCGCGCCCGCCCTGCGCATCGCCCTGGCCGCCCCGACCGGCAAGGCCGCCGCCCGCATGCAGGAATCGGTGCGCGAGCAGGCGGGCGAGATCGGCCTGCCCGAGCTGACCGCCGCCACCCTGCACCGCCTGCTGGGCTGGCAGCGCGGCGGCGCCGGCCGGTTCAAGCACAACGAGTTCAACCGGCTGCCCTACGACGTCATCGTGGTCGACGAGACCTCCATGGTGTCGCTGACCATGATGAGCCGCCTGCTGCCCGCCGTGCGGCCCGACGCCCGTCTGGTGCTGGTCGGCGACCCGGACCAGCTGGCCTCGGTCGACGCGGGCGCGGTGCTCGCCGACCTGGTCGCGGGACCCGTTCCGGGACAGGCGAATCCGGCGCTGGAACGCATTCTCGGCGGCGATCCGGCGGCCTCCGCCGCCCATCCGGACGCCCTGTCCGGGCGCGAGCGGGAACGCCTGCGCGGCGGCATCGTCCGGCTCACCCGCGGCCGGCGCTTCGGTGGGCGCATCGCCGAACTGGCCGTCGCGATCCGCGCCGGTGACGCGGACTCCGCCCTGGCCCTGCTGGCCGACGGCGGCGACGAACTGTCGCTCTACCCGCCCGACGACATCACCGAGGTGCGCGCCGACGTCCTGCGCGCCGCCCGCGAGGCCACCGACGCCGCCGTCGTCGGGAACGCGACCGCCGCGCTCACCGCGCTGGAATCCCATCGTCTGCTGTGCGCCCACCGCCAGGGCCCCTACGGTGTAGAACGCTGGGATCGCCTGGCCGCCGGCTGGGTCGCCGCCGCCGGGATCAGCGCCGATCCCGGTACCGGGCACTGGTACCCGGGCCAGCCGCTGCTGGTTACTGCCAATGACCACGAGGCTCGCATCTACAACGGCGATACCGGCGTCATCGTCCGCGCGGCCGACGGCACCCTGCGCGCTGCTCTACAGCGCGGCACCGAGCCCTACCTGGTGCATCCCACCCAGTTCCCCGGTGTGACCACCGTCTACGCCATGACCATCCACCGCAGCCAGGGCAGCCAGTACGACACCGTGTCGGTCGTGCTGCCCGGACCGGAGTCCACGCTGCTCACCCGCGAACTGCTGTACACGGCCATCACTCGCGCCCGGCGGCACGTCCGCATCCTCGGCACCGAGGAATCCATCCGCTCCGGCATCGCCCGCCGCGTGCTGCGCGCCAGCGGCCTGCGCACCCGGGAATGACTCGCCGCGCCGACCTCGGAACACCTGGTCGGCGCCGGAGTATCTCGCTGGTAGGCCCGCCCGCGGTGGCGCGATCGGCGTAGCGTGGACGGGGCCCGATACGGCTGTCGCCGTGGTCTTTCGGAGTGTGTGCGGCCGAAAGTGGCGCGTGCGGCCGAAAGTGGAAGGTTGCCCATGGCCGAGTGGGAAGGCGAGCGGTCCACGGATGCCGTGGTGTCCGCGGACGGTACGCGGATCGCCTACGTGACCGAGGGAACGGGGCCGGGGGTGATCGTCGTCCCGGGGGTGCTGTCGCTGGCGCAGGGGTACAGCGGGTTCGCCGACGCGCTGGCCACCGCGTTCACGGTGCACACGATCGAGCGGCGCGGGCATGGGGACAGTGGCCCGCAGCGGCCCGGCCACGGTGTCGAGGACGACTGCGCGGATGTGCGCACGCTCCAGGACAAGACGGGTGCGGCGTTCCTGGTGGGGCATTCGTACGGCGGGTTCGTGGCCCTCGAGGCGGCGCGGAACAATCCGGGCACCCGCAAGGTCGCAGTGTACGAGCCGGGCCTGTCGGTGGGGGGTTCGATGCCGTCCGACTGGATGGGTCCCTACGAGAAGTACCTGGCCCAGGGCAAACCCTTCGACGCCTTCGTCGACTTCATCCGTGCGATCGGCCCGGACGGCGCGCGCAAGGTTCCGCGCTGGATGTTCCGCCGCATGATGCCGAGGTTCATGGAGGCGCCCGAGATGGACATGGTCATCGGGCAGCTGCCGCAGAATCTCACCGAGCACCGCCAGTACGTGCGGCTCGACGGTACCTACCACCACTACGCCGAGATCGCCGCCGAGGTGCTGCTGCTCGAGGGCGACAAGGATCGGCGCGCGTGGACGGCCTCCGATCAGGAGCTGCTGGCCTCGGTGATCCCGCACTGCGAACGCGTCACCGTGCCGGGACTCGACCATTTCGGCATCGATAAGGGCGATCCGGATCGGGTGGCGGGCTTGGTGGGCGAATTCTTGTCGCGTTCGTAGTGGGTGTCGCTCACCGCGGTCGATAGGCTGGGGCTATGGCCACTACGCCCGAGCACGTCGACGTACTGATTGTCGGGGCCGGACTGTCCGGTATCGATGCCGCCTACCATCTGCAGCGCGCCTTCCCGTGGCGGACCTACGCCATTCTGGAGATGCGCGAGGCCAGCGGCGGCACCTGGGATCTGTTCCGCTACCCAGGGATTCGCTCCGACTCGGACATGTTCACCCTCGGCTACCGGTTCCGGCCGTGGCTGGGGGAGAAGGCGATCGCCGATGGCGACTCGATCCTGGAGTACGTGCGCAACACCGCAGTCGAGAACGGAATCGACTCGCACATCCGCTACCGGCACAGGGTGGTTCGGGCGGAATGGTCCTCGGCGGACAATCGCTGGACCGTCACCGCCGACCATGACGGCCGGTCGGTCACCATGACCGCGAACTTCCTGTTCAGCTGCTCGGGCTACTACCGCTACGACGAGGGCTACACCCCGGACTTCACAGGCACCGAACGCTTCCCGGGCCCGGTCATCCACCCGCAGCACTGGCCCGCCCACGTCGATGTCGAGGGCAAGCGGGTCGTCATCATCGGCTCCGGCGCCACCGCCGTCACCCTCGGCCCCGCCCTGGTCGAGGAGGGCGCGCACGTGACCATGCTGCAGCGGTCACCCTCGTACATCATCTCCCTGCCCGACCGCGACGACCTCGCCGACCGCGCCCGCGCATACCTGCCCGCGCGCATCGCCTACGGCCTGACCCGCGCCAAGAACGTCGCCCTCAGCACGCTGATGTACCAACTGTCGCAACGCTATCCGAAGCGCATGCGGGCCTGGATCCGCGGCTTTCAGAAGCGCTGGCTGCCCGACGGCTACGACATCGACACCCACTTCAACCCCACCTACGGGCCGTGGGATCAGCGACTGTGCCTGTCGCCCAACGGCGATCTGTTCCGCGCCATCCGCGAGGGGCGGCTGGAGCTGGTCACCGACCGCATCGACACTTTCACCGAGACCGGCCTGCGCCTCGAATCCGGCCGCGACCTCGAGGCCGACCTCATCATCACCGCAACGGGTTTGAACCTCATCCCCTTCGGCGGCGTCGAACTGGTGGTGGACGGCCGCAAGGTCCACCTCCCCGACACCATGGCCTACAAGGCCACGATGCTCTCCGATGTCCCCAACTTCGCCTTCGTCATGGGCTACACCAACGCCTCCTGGACGCTGAAGGCGGATCTGGTGTGCGAGTACGTGGTTCGCCTGCTGCGCCACATGGACGCCCACGGCTACGCCACCGCGACCCCGGTGCGCGACCCGTCCATCGGCACCGCGCCCTTCCTGAACTTCGAGCCCGGCTACGTGCTCCGGGCTCTCGACATCCTCCCCAAAACGGGCGACCGCGCCCCCTGGCGCCTCTACATGAACTACCTCCGCGACCTCCCCAAACTCCGCTACGGCCGAATCACCGATCCCGCCATGCGCTTCGAGCGGGCCTGACCCCAGTGGAAGCAAATCCATTGCAGCTCAGGTGATCAGCTCTTGTGGGTGGGGCGACTGACGGGTAGCGAACGCCCGGTCTCCAGCAGGGATTTCAGGTCGCTGAGCATGAACGGGTAGCCGCCGCCGAAGCCTTCCGATTCCAGATCGCCGGAGACGATGATCGAGATGAGCGGAGCGCCGGCGACATCGTGGATGACGGTCAGGGCGCAGGTGCCGTCGCCGCGATCACGAATCTCGTATCGCAGATAGGTTTCCGGCTCCGCGGCAAGGTTCTCATCGCCCAGGAAATGTATGCGCGCACCCCACAGCACCGGAGGGTCGTAATCGGTGACCGTGCCGCGAATGATGACCTCCGGCTCGCTGTCGATCGGACGAGGTCCGGAGGGCGCGAACACCGTGAACGCGCCACCGACCCGAGGCTCGAGCACGCTGCGGCCGCCGAATCCGTAGCGCACGGTCCAGTCGGGATCGGTCACGGCTTGCCAGATTCGCATGGCCGGTGCGGCGATGATCACGCGATGGATCTGTGTCGTCTCCGGGCGCGCACGCGAGAGGACGTCCTCGAAGCTCACGATTCCAGGTCCTTCTTCAGATCGGCCAGTGCGGAGAGTTGTTGTTCGGTGAATTTGTCGATCCATCGATCGTGAATCAGCCGGATCGGCACAGGATTGAGGTAGTGCAGCTTCTTTCGCCCGCTGCGGACCGCCGTCACCAAGCCCGCTTCCTCGAGTAAACGGAGGTGCTTGCTGATGCCGAAGCGGGTCATTTCCAGCCCGGATTCCAGCTCGGTCAGCGTCTGCCCGTCTTTGGCGAACAACGCGTCCAGCAGATGCCGCCGGGTGCGATCGGCCAGCGCCTTGAACACCGCGTCCTCGTCCACGCCCCCACTCTATACGAGACCAATCGGTCACATGACCGTTGACATGTGACCATTTAGTCACCTATTGTCGAAACATGAAGCGCTACATAGTCCTCTACCTCGCACCCCTCTCGGTCGCCGAACGATTCGCCCAGGCCACACCCGCGGAAGCCGCGAAAGGCATGCAGCTGTGGGCGGATTGGAGCAACCGGATCGGCACCGGCCTCGTCGACGCGGGCAAACCCCTCGGTAATGCGCGCCGCATCACGCCGACCGGTACCACCGAGACCGACAGCGGAGTGATCGGAATGTCCATCCTCCAGGCCACCTGCATGGACGAGGCGCTGGAAATGGTCGGCGATCACCATCATCTGCACTGGGCTGAGCAGTGCGAAATCGTCGTCCTCGAAGAACAGCCCATTCCTGAGCTGCAGCAATGAAACCAGTGAGTTGACCGAAGTCGATCGAGAGCGTCGCTTCGAGGCGGCACAACTAGACGGCACGACGGTTTCGTACAGGCGCATTGATCGATGCGCGAGCCGCCTTGCCGTGGACCGCCCGGTGCTTGCAGTGCTTTCCAGATGCGCTCGTACAGGGTGAGCTCGGCGGCCATCACGACCGTCCGATCCACCACGTCGGGGCGCGCCGATCAACCGCCTGATGCACCTCGCCTACGCCGAGGGAGTCGGCGAGGTAATTGTGCCGAGTCTTGCCCATTTGGAGTACGGACCTTCCAGCGCTGGTCAAGATCGCCGACGTGATCTGCGCCGATACCCGCAACCAGTACACGGTCCCCATGGATGCGATGGGCGAGGCCGACGATCCGATGTCGATTGTGATCGGCGAGTGGTTCACGGCTGGAGGATCATTCGGCCGGGGAGGCCGCCGGCGGCTTTGGCGCTGAAGGCTTTCACCGCTTCTTCGAGGGGATAGACGGCGCCGACCTGGGGGCGGAGGTGGCCCTCGTCGATGAGGCGGGCGAGTTCGGTCAGTTGGGCGCGGTTGGATTCCTGGACGAAGACGACCTTGCGGATGTCGTCGCGGTCGGTGGGGAATTCGGCGGCTGCCTTGATGGTGACGAGGGTTCCGTTGGGGCCGAGCAGGATCGATGAACCGGTGAGGACGTCGCCGCCGATCGTGTCGACCACCAGGTCGGCCTGGCCTGCGGCGTCGGCCAGTTGCTCGGTGTCCAGGGCGAGGTAGCGGTCGGCACCGAGTTCGAGTGCCAGGGAACGGGAGTGCTCGCGGCCGGTACCGATAACGTGCGCACCCGCCCAGTGCGCGACCTGGACGGCCATCGAGCCGACTGCGCCGCCCGCGCCGTGGATGACGACGGTCTGGCCCTTTTCGAGGTGTCCGTGGTCGAACAGGGATTGCCAGGCGGTGAGCCCGGCACGCGGGACCGCCGCTGCCTGGATGTGGTCGAGGGTGCGGGGTTTGCGTGCGATATTGCGGGCTTCGACGGCGACGTACTCGGCGGCCGCGCCGTTGCGGAGCTGGTCGGTGAGGCCGAAAACCTCGTCACCGACGGCGAATCCGGCGGTGCCGTAGCCGAGCGTGGCGATCACACCCGAGACCTCGTTGCCGGGAATGACCGAGTCCCGGGGATGGCCGGCGCGACAGTTCCAGATGGGCCAGTCCAGTTCGTTGTGCGTGATACCGCACGCCTCGACCTTGATCAGGACGTCGCAGAGGCCGGGTTTCGCGTCGGGGACATCCTCGTAGACCAGTCCGTCGATGCCGGGCTCGCGGGTGCGAATAGCCTTCATCCTCAGCTCTTTTCGTTGTACGAACGAATCGACGATAGGACGGGCGGATGCACGGTGGCGGCTAATTTCCTGGGAATTCGATGGCCGGATCCTGATCCGATCCGAGCAGGAAGTGGCCCAGGAACACGACGTCCTCGTCGAGCGCGTCGAACTGGGCGATGCGCACCGCCTCCGGCTCGAAGAACACATCGCCCGGCTGCAGCACGACCAGCGGTTCGCCCTCGATCCGGTAGGCCACCGAGCCGGACACGATGCTGCCCACCACGGGACCATTGTGCGTGTGCAGGCCGGCCGCCGTGCCCGCGGGCATGGAGATGCGGCGGGTCTGGATGCGGTCGGTGTGCTTGGCGGGCGTCACAGTGACGTCCTGGACGATGGTGCGGGTGACGGCCGAGAAGGATTGGGGCGGCGTGGTTTCCGGCATGTGCCGAGCCTAGCCCGGGACGTCGCCGATGGCTAACCTGCTGGACCGGTTAGTCCTGGGTGGATTCGAACAACCCCGGAATGGTGAGCGCGTATTCGACATCCGCGCGCGTGCCGAGCATGGTGAGCACCCCGCGGATCATGGTCAGCCGGGCCGCATCGATGGTGGCCTGATCGGGTTCGCCGTGCGGTGCGTCCGCGGAAATGCGGTAGACGACGAATTCGCAGGTCTGCAGCGCGGTATCGAGGTCGAGATCGGTGGGGGCCGGCCGCCCCAGGCCGGTGATCTTGGTGCGCACCAGGACCCGGATGTCGTCGATGGCCTGCTCGCGATAGGCCGACACCGGCGAGCCCGGATCGTGCAGTTCGGCGAACAGCGGCGCCAGCATCCGGCCGTGACCGCCCGCCCAGTGCAGATACGCCTCGATCATATTGATGCCGAGATCGACCGGTTGCTCGCTGCGTTCCAGTGCGGACCGGATGCCGCCGACCAGGTCCTCGTTGGAGACCGTGAGCACCGCGTGCAGCGGCTCGACGGCATTGGCGAAATAGCGGTAGAAGGTGGGCCGCGCCAGCCCGGCCTTCTCGATGATCCGCGCCACGCTCAGCCCGCGCGAACCCTGTTCGGCGAACACCTCGGCGGTAGCCAGCACGATGCGGGCGCGCACCTGGTCGGCCTGTTTCTCCGTCTGCGGCGGGCGGCCGCGGCGGGCCGGAGTGCCCTTGCCCGCCGGAGGGCTTGACATGGTGTGCGTCACGTCCATTAATCTAACACCAGTGTTCGTGTAACACCGATGTTCAGTTAATAATGGGTTCCACCCGCACCCGACTCCTCGAGAGGGCGACCAATGACGACTGCCCCGCAGCTCGCCGCCGCCGATGCGCTGCCTTTTGACCTGGTCCAGCGCCTGCTCGGCCACGCCGTCGCGGGCGGTGCGCCCTCGGTGGAGGTGTTCGCGCCCGCCACCGGCGCCAAGATCACCGACCTGCCGCAGTCCTCGGTCACCGATATCGAGGCGGCCTTCGCCACCGCGCGCGCCGCGCAGCAGGAATGGGCGACCGTGCCGGTCGGGGAGCGGGCCGCACTGCTGGGCCGCATCCACGACCTGGTGCTGGCCGAGCAGGACACCATCCTCGACATCATCCAGCTCGAGACCGGCAAGTCCCGGGTGCACGCCTTCGACGAGGTCTCCGACGTCGCGGTGAACACCCGCTACTACGCGGCCGAGGGCAAATCGATTCTGGCGCACCGCAAGCCGCGCGGCGTCATGCCGGTCCTCACCCAGGTGGAGGTGCGCAACCGGCCCAAGGGCGTGGTCGCGGTCATCTCGCCGTGGAACTACCCGCTCGCGCTGGGCGCCTCCGACGCGCTGCCCGCGCTGCTGGCCGGCAATGCCGTCATCGGGCGGCCGGACAACCAGACCGCGCTGACCCTGCTCTGGGCCATCGACATCGCCGAGCGCGCCGGTCTGCCCAAGGGCCTGTGGCAGGCGGTGCTCGGGCGGGGCGCGGTGGTCGGCACCGAGGTCATCGCGCGCGCCGACTACGTCGACTACACCGGATCCAGCGCCACCGGGCGCACCATCGCCCAGCAGGCGGGGGAGCGGCTCATCGGGTATTCGCTCGAGCTCGGCGGCAAGAACCCGCTGCTGGTGCTCGCGGACGCCGACGTCTCGGCCGCTGCCAAGATCGCGGTGCGGGCCTGCTTCGCCTCGGCCGGGCAGCTGTGCGAATCGATCGAGCGAATCTACGTGCACGACACGGTGTACGACCAGTTCGTCACCGAATTCGTATCCCACACAAAGAAACTGGACCTCGGCAAGACCCTCGACTACAGCTACGAGATCGGGTCGCTGACCTTCCCGCGCCAGATCGACACCGTCAGCAAGCACGTCGACGACGCAGTCGCCAAGGGCGCCACGGTCCTCGCCGGTGGCAAGGCGCGGCCGGACCTCGGCCCCTACTTCTACGAGCCCACCATTCTCGCGGGCGTGCGTGACGGCATGACCGTCTACCGCGAGGAAACCTTCGGACCGGTCGTATCGGTCTATCGCGTGTTCAGCGACGACGAAGCCGTCGCCCAGGCCAACGACACCGCCTACGGCCTCAATGCCAGTGTGTGGAGCCGCGATACCGCCCACGGCCGCGACGTCGCAGCGCGGGTGCGCGCCGGATCGGTGAACGTGAACGAGGGCTTCATCGCCGCGTGGGGCTCGGTGGCCGCGCCCTCGGGCGGGCTCGGCATCTCCGGCACCGGCCGCCGGCACGGGCCCGAGGGCCTGCTGAAGTACATCGACACCCAGACCATCGCGGTGCAGCGGGTGCTGCCCATCGCGCCGCTGCCGGGCATGTCGGAACAGCTGTGGGCCAAGACGATGACGCTCTACCTGGGCGTCATGAAGACACTGCGGCAGAAGTGATTCCGCAGTTCATTCGACAGGGGTACAGAGGGGTATGAAGACCGTAGCGGGCAAGAAGGTCCTGGTCACCGGGGCAGCCATGGGCCTGGGCAAGTCGTTCGCGCAGCGCGCGGTGGCCGAGCATGCCGCCGATGTGGTGCTGTGGGACGTCAACGAGAAGGCGCTGAAGGAGACCGCGGCCGAGCTGGCGGCGCTGGGCGGCAGCCGGATTCACCACTACGTGGTGGACGTGTCCGACCGCGACGCCATCGCCGAGGCGGGCGCTGCCGTGCGCGCCGAGGTCGGCGGAATCGACGTGCTGGTCAACAATGCGGGCATCGTGCGCGGCAACGGCTACTTCTGGGAGACCGGCAACCGCGCCGACATCGACAAGACCATGGCGATCAATTCGCTTGCGCCCATGTACATCACGCTCGAATTCCTGCCCGCCATGGTGGCGAACAAGGGTGTCGAGGGCCGTGTCCTGAACATCGCCTCCTCCGCCGGGCTCGTGGCCAACCCCCGCATGAGCGTCTACGCGGCCTCCAAGTGGGCGGCGCTGGGCTGGTCGGACTCGGTGCGCCTGGAGCTCGAGCAGTCCGGCAACGAGCACGTGAAGTTCACGACGGTCTGCCCGACCTACATCAACACCGGAATGTTCGACGGCGCCAAGGGCTTCTGGTTCACCCCGATCCTGGACCAGGAGGAGGTCGTCGACACCTCCTGGACCGAGATGAAGAAGGGCTCCGCCCTGGTAGTCCTACCCTGGACCTCCCGCCTCAACCGCGCCATCTCCGGCCTCCTCCCGCTCAAGGTCCGCGACTTCTACCTCAACACGGTGGGCGTCTACCACTCCATGGACGAATTCACCGGCCGCAAATAGCAATTCGAGCCGGATCGGCTCAAAGTAGGCGAGTCGATCCAGCCGGGGCCGGTGCCGCAGAATCGCGGCACCGGCCCGGGCCGTTTCCTGGCCGGGAAGGCCGAAAGCGGGGCGAGCGGACCCACTGTTGTCGCCGGTTCGACGTCCCACACCGCTTCGGTAGGCGCGCAGGGCGCCCTGGCCAACGCACCATGTTGCCGAATTTCGTGCGTTCGACTAGAGCCGGATGATCTTCTGGGGGGCCATGAAACGTGTTCTAATCGATGCGTTTTGACGAGTCGGAAACAGAGGGGGCCGATCGCGGTGGTTTCGTTCTTCGTGGCGCGAGACGGGCGGTACCGAGCGCATGGCTTCGGGGTCAGTCAGTGGTCTTCGAAGCAGGTGAACGGGCCGGCGGTGTGTGGACTGTTGGCGCGTCAGCTTGAAACGCATTGCCCTGCGGAGGGCTTCATACCCGCGCGGCTGACAGTCGATATGCTGCGGCCGGTACTCAACGAACCGATCGCGGTGAGCAGCGCCGTCATCCGCGAGGGCACGCGGGTGATCGTCGCCGATGCCTCCATCGTGCAGCAGGGCGAGCTCCGTGCGCGGGCGAGTGCGGTCTTCCTCGCTTCAGCTTCCGCGGCACCGGGTGAGATGTGGCAGCCGCAGGCGTCATTGCCCGCACCGCAGGCTCAGCTGACATCGCCGGATGGTGAGCCGCCGTTGCTCAAGTGCGGCGAGTCGGAGTGGACCGACAACTTGACCGCAGGCCGGAACGCAGACCGTAAAGTGCTGTGGCAGAATCTTATTCCCTTGGTCGAGGGCGAACCGATCTCCCCGTTTCAGCGAGCAGCTGCTATGGGGGACGCCACGAACTTCGTCTGCCATTGGGGATCTGCGGGGATCGGCTACATCAATACCGACATGACCTTGACGCTGTCGCGGTTGCCCGAAGGCCCCGAGCTCGGGCTTCAGGCTCAGGATCAGGTCACCGGCGACGGTATCGCGGTGGGAACCGCAACGCTCTACGATCGCGTCGGCCGGTTGGGCACCTGTGTGGTGACTGCCGTCGCAGATGCTCGTCGGCCAATGTCGGTCGCACGCCACGCGTCGGCCGCAAACTGATCAACCAACATCCCCATCTCGCACCGCGCTGATCAGACCGGCCAGCACGGCACGGCCGACGATGAGACCGACTGCGGCACAGAAACATCCGCTACTGTCGAGTGCCGGACGTTGTGGGTCGGCATTGAAGATGGTGGGGCCATATTGTGGTCACTGGTTGACGCGACGTACGTACAGCTGCTGGGTGGCTCGGGCAACTAGAACACCTTGATCGGAAACGATGTCGGTGGTGTGAGTTGTGATCGACTTTCCGCCATCGCTCGTGGCGTCACGGATCACCGCGACATGATCAGATGGGAGCGACATGGAGGCGGTCACCATCTCACGGCCGGGCGCGATGAACTCGATGCTTGCAGCGCTCGTCCAAACGCGATAGCCGCGCCCGAGCTGACCGCGGGCCATGATCCCGAAGAACGGATCTGTCATCGAGTACAAGGTGCCACCGAATGCGGACCGGTTAGGGTTCCAGTTCCATGGACGAACTCTGTGGGTAGCACGCACAGAGGTCCAGTCGTCCGCGATATGAGCGACGCGCACACCAGCGAACAAGAGTGGCGGATACGCGCTCATAATCAGCCGAAGTACCTTAGGGCTGGGCAATTCTCGTGTGCCTCGGCTCCCAGCGATGGAATCGGACGCTTGACGCTCTGCTGAGGCGGACATCACTTCACCTGTCTACATTCGGTATCAGATTCGTTGCGGCTCATCCTTTCGGACGCAGCTATGCGGGGCAACATCCGCTCCTGCCGCTGGTCGCGCTGGCCGCACCGGCCGACGCGAACAGATAGATGCCGCCACGCCAGGAGATCACGGTCCACCACAGATTGCGGGTGTCCCAAAGTGCCGCAAGAATTTCCCCGACCACGGCCAGAGCGAGTACACCGGCAAGTCCGCCCAGCACTGACGGCAACACTATCCGTACACGGGCCGGATAACCCGTACACCAGCCCCGCCGGGCCGATAGACGTCCGGAGTAACCGCTCCCCGGCATGCACTCAATTGCCGCTTCCGTGCAGACCGAGCCGACCAGTGCGGGCAGGCGAAAGTCAACTGGCCCTGCCGATCCGAGGACAGCGGAATGTCCGCAACTGCCGCAGGCCGTGCATCATCATGGGCGGCAACGTGCGTCCTCCCCGCGGAGTCTCGCGAAGGTACTAGAAGTGAACCTGCCGGTGGGTGTTTGCTACCGCGGTGACGGAAGATACTCCGAGGACGCCGGGAAATCCACACGCCGCGGTATCGCGCCGCGGCGGACCATGGCAGTGATCGATCCCAGTCTCAGCGCACCACCGAGTCCATCTGCACCGAATCCCGTCCCTCGCCGATGACCGCGTTGGAAGGCGCGGCGGTGCTGATCGTGGATTTCGTCGGATCCTTCTTGTTGGTGCAGCTGACGCACTTCGGTTCAGGAACTGGCGTTATATCTAATGTGAGATATCGTTGTAGGTATGAGCGAGGAGGTGAGCCAGTCGCCGGGTGAGGAGCCTCTCCCGGTGCTGCCCGGGTTCCGGGAGATGGCGCTGCGCAGGATGTCGGCGGATCGTGCGCGGCTGATTGCTGAACTGGTGGAGCGGCGGCGGGCGGCGGGGTTGTCGCAGACCGAAGTTGCTGCCCGTATGGGTACGTCGCAGTCGGCGGTGGCGCGGTTGGAGACGGAGAACGTCGATGTGCGGACTTCGACGCTGCAGCGGTACGCCGCTGCGGTCGACAGCCGCATCACGTTGCAAGTGACGAGTACGAGAGCTGAATCGAATCGGATCGGAGAACAGCCTTGAGAATCGAGACGAGCACACCCACTTCTCAGTGGCAGCCCTGGCCGTCGGAGTTTCCGAACTACTACCCGGCGAAACGTGAACAACCGCAGCCTGTTCCGGCCCCGCCGCCCTCGACGCAGGTGTGGATCGATCCTCGCCCCGACGGACCGGCGGAAGCGTTGCTCATGCAGCGGACGGTTATCGCGCGTGGGCATTTGGACGCGGCGGCTGCCACCGAGTTGTGCGCTCGGTTGCTGACGTTGGACGCTGAGAGCGCCCGACCGATCCGGCTCGAAATGTACGGGCTGGAAGCGGATCTGCTCGACGCCAGCACTGTTACCGATGTGCTGGACGTGCTTCGCGCGCCCGTGAGCGCCTACGTGAGCGGCACGCTCGGCGGTGCAGCGCTGGGAGTGCTCGCATCATGCGAGCATCGCTACGCCTACCGAAGTGCCCAGTTCGTGTTGCGGGAGCCATCGGTACGTCTGGAGGGCGGGCTCAGTCGTGTCGAACCGCGACTCGAACACGCGCGAGCCATGTTCGACACATTGCTCGCTCGACTTGCGGAACTCACCGGTCGCGACACAGACCAGATCCGTCGCGACCTCGAACAGCAACGGACACTCACCACCTCCGCCGCTGTCGAGTACGGGTTGATCGAGGGCCCCGCAACCCGCGAATAATCGCGCTGAACGCACAAGCCGGCCTGCTTCCCGATCCGAACGAGCATCCACCAAGATCAGCGGGTGCTCGTTCGCCGTCGGCAGGACCACGGAAATGGAACTGAGCGTCTCCGACGAGCGGACAAATCAGTTTGCGGGCAGTCGCCCCCGGACGCTGGTCAGAGGGTGACGCGGCGCGCAGTCCGAACGCGCAAATCGCCCCTCTGGCAAGGCTGCCCATCGCACGAGGCCATCTCGGCCGTGGAACGCAGCATCATGCCGACCACAGGCGGGTCCCCGCGGATCCGAGCGATCTCGGCGGCTGTAGCGGCGGGGCCGGTGCAGGTTGCCGGTTCTGCGTCCGGAGTCGTGACGAACAGGTACCCCGGCATCGGCAAACGCTCGGACAATGGTCGGTGCGTCACCACGAACAAATCATCGGCACAGATCAGCGGCACTACCAAACGTCCTATGCCGCAGTGCTCTTCGCAGATCTGGCACTCGTTTCCCACTCCGCGACAGCCCGAGGGTGACAGGGAAGGCTTGACCCTGACGCTGCGTCGGGGTTGCACCCTTGCCTTATGACGGAGAACATCGCTTCCGCAGCTCGGCCCGCTCCGCCGATCGGGGAGTTTCAGGAGGTCGACGGCCGCCGCGTTTTCGTGCATCGGTTGGGTAGTGGCGGGCCGGCCGTCGTGTTCCTGCCGGGTGCGGGCGCGGTCGGTCTGGACTATTTCGCTGTGCAGCAAGGGGTTTCGCAGTTCTGCACCGCGGTGGTGTACGACCGTGGCGGCAGCGGGTACAGCGATCCGGTCCCGCTGCCGCGCACCGCCGCCGCGGTCGTGACGGAACTACACGAGTTGCTGCACGCCCAGGACCTCGCAGCCCCGTACGTCCTGGTCGCGCACTCCCTCGGCGGCGCCTACGCGCATCGGTTCACGCAGTTGTACCCGCAGGAGGTGGCCGGGCTGGTCTGGTTGGATGGCTTCCACCGCGACTGGGAGGATTTCATGCCCGCTGCGGCGAGCCCGGCTGCCGGCCGGCAGCCGGCGCCCGGTCCCGAGCAGATCCGGCAGATGCGCCCAGCCCTGCACGAGATGTTCGCCGGACTGGTGGCGGACTACCCGCAACACATGCGGCAGCCGCTGATCGAAGCCCATGTCAGCGACGAATGGCTCCGGGTCGGCATCGCCGAGCGGGGCAGCTTGGTTTCCCTCGCCGACGAACTGCGTGCCGGGCCGGACATTCCCGACGTACCGGTGGTCGCGCTCACCGCCGAGGGCACCGACCCCGGCCCGCAGGCGTCGATGCCGGAGCAGACGATACGTGCGATACACGAGGGCATGAGGAGGATGGCCACGGCCGTGGTGAGCACGGTGTCGTTCGGGGAACATCGCGTCGTCTCCGATGTCGGCCACCAGCAGCTGTGCTTCACACGCCCCGATGTCGTGGTCCAGGCGATCCACGACGTCGTCGACCGGGTGGCTCGCGCCTAAACTCGGCTTGGCCATGTTTCCCGAAGACCGGAGGCATACGGTGCTCACGATCGGCCAGCTCGCGGCGACCGCCCGCGTGACCGTGCGCACCGTCCGCCACTACCACCAGGCCGGCCTGTTGCCCGAGCCTGAGCGCGATGCCTCCGGCTATCGCCGCTACAGCGCGCAGGCGGCGGTAGATCTCGTCCGGATCAGGACTCTTGCCGATGCCGGAGTGCCGCTGGCCCGCATCGACGCGCTGCTGCACGCACAACCAACCGAATTCGCAGCTGCCATCACCGATATCGACACCGCACTGCAGACCAAGATCGAGCAGCTCACCGAGCATCGCCGCCGCATCGCCGAATTGGCAAGCGGCGAAGAGCTTGTCCTGCACCCCGAGATGGTCGCCATACTGAACCGGCTTCGCAGTCTCGGAGTCAGCGAACGGACCGTCCGACTCGAACGCGACTGGTCGATCCTGATGCAGGCGTCGGACCCGCATGCGGTGCCGCAGTGGATACGGGACAAGAACGCCGGCTTCGACGACCCCGACAAGATGCGCCTGTATCTCGCATGTGATGAATCAGTCGACTGGGATCCGCACGATCCGCGCGTGGATCGGCTCATCAACGACCTGGAAACATGGGAGATCGAACACGAAGGCAACAGCAGCCGGCCAGAGAATCCGACGCCGGTCTTTTCCCTGATCCTCAGGGAGTCACCGGCATGGCATCGAATCGTGGATACGCTCGCCCGCCGTGCCGAGCGGCGCCGAACCGCCATGCCCGACAGCTGACCGCACGCCCCTGGTGTCACTGGTCGTGCTGCGATATGTCGGTTGGGCCGACCATCCCGACCCGCCGACATATCGAACTTCATCCTCCGCAAATTTCGAATCACCTTTGCTCACAAGCAATTACGGCTAAGGAGTGGATCCTGGCCATCGCTCAGCACCATCACTGAACGCACGACCGCTATGCCGCATAGTGCGCGGCCCGAGCCGGGCCAGCGCGGGCCTGTGGAAGATCGATGGGCCGAGCACTTCACAGGTGCCCGCATGCACATGCCGACGAGCGGATGTCAGCGGGCAAATTTTGCGACGGCCTGCGCGGTGACCGGGGTGAAGAGGTTGATCAGGTTGCCGTCGGGGTCGCGAAGCAGCAATGACCGATTCCCCCACGGCATCGTCGTGGGCTCGTTGACGAAATCGTCGACCGTGTTCCGCAATCGCTGGTAGTCGGCATCGACGTCGGGGACCAGGAACTCGATGATCGCGGTGTGGTTGTCGGCTGGGCGCGCGCTGCCGGCCGCGAACAACGCGACGGTGCGGGTGCTTCCGATCGCGAGTGTGCCGGCCGGTGTGACGATCTCAGCGAAATCCGGTGTAGCCCAGGTGGCTTCGACACCGGTCAGGTGCTGATAGAAGCCGACCAGCCGTTGGATGTCGCCGGTGATCAAACGGATCGAGACGAGATTCATTGCGTACTCCTGTTGTTGGTTGGGGCGGAGGTTGCGCCGCCCGCAGGCCACGTTAGAGCCGATACCGGACAGTTTCCGCCCGGTATAGATGCGAGAATTTCCTGATGACGCGCCCCACCGCCCGAGTGCTGGCCCTCCTCGAGCTGTTGCAGGCCGGCGGCACCCATACCGTCGGCGAACTCGCCGGACGGCTGGGCGTCGATGAACGCACCGTCAGGCGATACGTCACCCATCTCACAGACCTGGAGATCCCCGTTCGATCGGTGCGGGGCCGCTACGGGGGATACCGGCTCGCCCCGGGATACCGAATGCCGCCGCTGATGCTGACCGATGACGAAGCGGTGGCTGTGTTGCTCGGACTCCTCACCAGCCGCGGCGTCGGTCAATCGACAACAGCCGCCCACGCGGCCGACAGCGTGACGGCCAAACTCCGTCGCGTTCTGCCCCCACGTCTGACGGCCCGGCTGGACGCACTGATCAACACTGCCGAATTCACCGCCGACGCCCGCTCGGAGGTTGCTGTCGAGACAGCGGTCCTTCTCCGGCTCGCCGAGGCCACCCGCGAGCGCCGACCGGTCGCGATCGGTTACACCGACCGGAACGGGCGCCGCAGTGAGCGGACCGTACACCCATACGGGCTCGTCGCCCACTCCGGCCGGTGGTACCTGACGGGGATGGACAGCAACAGTGACGAACTACGTCAGTTCCGGCTCGACCGCATCACGGCGGTGACAACACTGCCCGGAACGTTCACTCCGCCAGCGGGATTCGAGCCGACCGCGCATCTGCTGTCCGCACTTGCCACGGCGCCCTATCGGTACGAGGTATCGATCCGAGTTCAGGGCACCCTCGCCCAGGTCCGCCCACTGCTCCCCGCGGCGATCGCGACCGTGCACGAGATCGACTCACCACCCCCTGACACCCACCCGTGGGTCCGGGTCAGAATCCGAGCCGAACAACTCGACTGGATTCCCCCCGTCCTGGCCGGCCTGAACCGCCCGTTCGTCATCGAACACCCCGACGCACTCAACGACGCCGTGCGCGCCCTGGCCCGCCGGCTCACCGCAGCCGCAGACGGTCGAACCGAAGCCCACCGGTAGACCCGTGTCGCCATACAGCGCGAACGTACGGGAAATACCGCCACCCGCGCTGTTCGACCGGCCGGCGTGCGGCGTCGGAAGCCCAACGGCCCGAGCGCCGTACGGCAGCCGGCAGTGCACGCAAATGCCGAGTTTCGGACGACCGGTGCAATCCCGCCAATCCGCTGTAGAACAGTGGTTTCGCGCCAATTCCTCAGCTGTAGTGCGCGTTTAGAACGGTTTTGGGTTGGCCGCTCGTGCGCGTATGGCAGCGTGCTCTTCTCCCCGCTGGTCGTGTGGTTAGAACCGGCTGCGGGGCCTGCCGTGCGAGCGCACACATGCCGAAATCCTGTGCGTCTTGCTCCGTCTGGATGTTCGATCTGTCATGGGTTAGCGTGTGGTCGATCGCGACTGGCGTTGCGTGGGCCGACCACGAGGAAGCGCAGTATCGGAGTGTCGTACGCCTGGGTGCTCCCCATCTCGAGACGAGAGACGGGGTATGGCAATGGACTTGCGCTACGGCATGAATCCACATCAAAACGCGCGGGTATCGGCTGGTGGTGACCATATTCGAGTGGTGCACGGTGCAGCGTCGATGATCAACTACCTCGATGCGCTCAACGCCTGGCAATTGGTCGCCGAGGCCAGTCGCGCCACAGGCAAGGCGGCTGCGGCATCGTTCAAGCACGTGTCCCCGGCCGGTGCCGCGCTCGCCGGAGACCTCGATGAAACCATGCGTGACAGTTGGGGATTGGGCGACAGCTCGCTCGGCCCGATCACGGCGGCCTATGTGCGGGCGCGCGACGCCGATCCTCGTTCGTCCTACGGCGACATGATCGCGGTGTCCGAACCGGTTGATCACGAACTCGCCGAACTGTTGGCCTCCGTCGTCTCCGATGGCATCATCGCGCCGGGTTATGCCCCTGGAACCGTAGCGGCACTGGGCCGCAAGAAGGGTGGGCGATTCGTTGTATTCGAGATCGATCCCGCATTCCAGCCACCCAGGTCGGAGGTTCGAACTGTCTTCGGCGTCAGCTTCGAACAGGACCGCGATCATTTGCCGATCACCGAAGATCTGCTGCATGTGGCTGTCGGCGACCCGATCAGCCGCAACGCGACGATCGATGCACTGCTGGGCATGGTGACCGCCCGGTACACCCAGTCCAATTCCGTCGTTTACGTCCGGGACGGCATGACTATCGGTGTCGGTGCCGGACAGCAGTCGCGAATCGACTGCACATTGCTCGCCGGAAGTAAGGCACGCACCTGGTGGACGCGGCGACACCCCGCCGTTCAACAGATGCCACTGCCTGCGACGATGGCGCGTCAGCAACGGTTGAATCGGCAGATCTCCACCGCCGCAGGCACTCTCACTTCCGAACAATCCCGTGAGCTCGTCTCGAGCCTCACCCGATCCCACAGGTTCCTGGAAAAGGCCGAACGGGTCAGCTGGGCCCGTCAGCTCGCGGGCGTCTCACTGGTCTCCGACGGGTATCTCCCGTTCCGGGACAACATCGACGTTGCTGCCGACCACGGGGTTGAGCTCGTCATCGAGCCGGGCGGTGCTCTCCAATCAAACGTCATCGCCGATGCTTGCCGCGAACACCGCATCACCCTCGCCCGCACCGACGTTCGACTCTTCCACCACTGAATCGCGGCTACTGCCGAGGCCCATCGATCGCAATCATCCGCTCGTGCCGCACACCGCGCTGGCCGAACCGGCCAGCGCGAGCGCTCCGAAGATCAACGGGCTGAGATCATCTCACCCGACTGGGCCCGCCAGCAGTGCACGGAAATGCCGAATATCGAGCGCTCGTCACCGGCCGCAGATGTCGTATGGCCCAGTTAGGGTTCGATCGGTGCGGGGGTTTCGCGGCGGAGTAAATAGCATCAGGGCGGCCGGCAACAGCACCCGGGCGCCACCGACGGCCATTGGCGGTTCCGCTCTGTTGGCGGTGTGGCGTCGCCACGCCCGATTTCAGCGGCGGACGTGTCGTGGCGATTACGTGGACGCATTTACACCGCGGTCCAGTCCGCGGACGGGCATCAAATGTGACGAAGTCCAACCGTGAAACGTGATGCAGGTCATTGCCCGAGACGGCGTGGTTGGGCATCGTCGTCAATTCATTTTTGGAAATAACCTGGTTGGAGATGCCAAATGGCCGACCACAATTTTGCCTACGACCTCACGCTGGACGAGGTTCGACGGCGCAGCGCCGTCCTCGCGGCGCTCGGTGACGACTGGGATCCGGTCGCGGTGCTCGCCGAGGAAGAACTGGCGTACAACATGCTGTACTCGAATCTCGACGATGAGCAGCAGCGGATCTACGACGAACTCGTCCGGGCCGGGATCCTGCCGGATCGCGCGATGCGCCCTATCGCCGACTGATCTCACCGCCGAGCACGAACCACGACCGGTGTTCGGCTCGTTGCCTCCAGCGAGTGGTGACCTGGCCGCTCCGGCTCTCGGCTGAGTTTCGTGAGCAGCGGATGCACAGTGTTGGCGACTACTCGGCGATTAGGTTGGCCGAACCCCGAGACCGCGCGCGACGTCGAGCTCGACAGCTCACTGCGGTCGACCGGGTCGGTTTACAGCCATTGCCAGTAGCGAAGACCCGCACCTTCGCCGAGAGTTTCGCGGGCACGTCCAGGACGGATTCACCATCGTGGACCAGGCGATGCGCGAGGTGGCGGCCGATGCCGTTGCATCCCTCTACCGCCCACAAGAGTTCGGTGAATTGCTGTGCGGCGGTTAGCATTTCGGTATAGCCGACGGTGTCGGTGGCGTATCTGCCAACGGCCAGGACGTGGCCTGCCGAGTCGATGATCTCGATGGTGGCCGAACGTTTGTGCGGATCCATCCCGATGATGACGGTCACCGGCGTCCCTCTTTCTGCCTCGCAGTGTGTGGTGTCCGTGCGAGGAGGGCACCGCTACTTAGAGCCGGGCAGACCCCTTCCCAGCCACTCCCGCACGGCACCCGGCGGGAGGCAAGCTATCGCAAGCCAATACGCGTTCGGCACCAATCCCGAGCAACGTACGCTCATGCCTGAGTTTCGGACGACCGGTGCAATCCCGCGCAATCCGCTGTAGAACAGCAGTTTCGCGCCAATTCCTCAGCTGTAGTGCACGTTTAGAACGGTTGGGTTGGCCGTTCATACGCGTGCTCTTCTGCCGCGAGCCGCGCGGTTTTGAGTGGCCTGAGTGTTCATCGAAAGACCAAGGCCTGAGGTCATCTCGAGTCGCTGGTTATGCGCCGTTGCCGACCTTGGCAGATAGCGGGCGGGTATATCAGCGCCACCGACGCTTCGGGCCCCATCCGACAGAGAGCAGGGAGCCGAGCGTGACCGTCTGCGTGTACACCTGACCCCACACGGTGTCCGGGCTGGTGATCGACCAGACGATGCTATTGCCGGCAAGGACCAAGCCGAGGGCGATGAACACGGCGATTTTCCCGCGCATCGTCAATCGTTTCCGCGGGGCAGTCGGCGCAGCCGCGTCCAAAAGGATCACAGAAGCGGTACCGAACAGGGCCAGGGCGTAGAAACCAGTCACGATGTTGTCGTTCACGTTCTCGCTGATTGCCAACCTGGTCATTGCCCTGAGGTACAGGCCGACAACGATAAGGGTGGCAACCAACTTGATCTGTGAATACCGCTTCTGCCGTGCCGATGCCACAACCGATCCCGCCCCTAATGTGCTCACAGCAGGAGCTTGCAAGCGCGATGGCCGCAGGGCTCGGCCAGTAATTCACGCCCAGCCGCTGCCCGCGTTGAGCGGTCGGCACGAGCCCCGAAGGATCAACGGGCAGAGCACTTCCCGCCTCCCACAGCGCTCGCTCATGCCGAGGATCGGGCATCTGAAGGCGCGGCCCGAAGCTAGAGTCAAAGACCTAAGCCTCTGCGATGGAAGGCCGGTGTCTGGCCAATGGTCACGGCAATCTTGTCGAGTGCCGCGTTTGCCTTGGCGCTCGTCAGCTTCTTGTTGAACTACCGAAGCGCGAGAGCCTCCGACCGGCGCGCGCGGATGCCGGTCCTGGTCTTCGTCTACGACGAGGAATCTGGGTGGCTCCTGAAGAACGTGGGCAATGGACCCGCGTTGAACGTCGAGGTCGCCCAGAAGATCGTCCGAGGGGAACGGGCTGGGACTTGGGTTGCTCCGGTACGTGTCCCTCCGATCGCCCGCGACAAGCAGGCTGTACTTTCCTGGCTCGGTCACGACAACGATCATGGCTTGGGTGCTGTTTACGAGGACTTCCTCGGCGTGGATGCGGGCGGGCTCGGCCGTACTTACACAGTCACATCCGGCAATGACCGCAATACCGTGCGCCCTGGCCGGCACCTACCGATGTGGACGGATTCGGAGATCACTGCGCAGTGGAAGGCATTGCCAGCCAACGAGCATTAGGTTCATCGGCTCATGCCGCTGACCGCGCTGGCCGGACAGGCCGGCTCGGGGTGGCTGGCGGCGAGACTGGCTGCGGCCCAGAGATATCCGTTACTGCCGAATGCCGTGCGGTTCACAGCCGCGATATTCCTTTGCTCGCCGAACCGATCCGCGGCTACCGTCGGCCGGATGCGGCGCACCGTCATCATCGGCGACATCCACGGCTGCTTCGATGAGCTACTCGAGCTACTCGAGAAGGTTGAACTCACCGAAGACGACCTCCTCGTCAGCGTCGGTGACCTGGTCGACCGCGGCCCGAAACCACACGAGGTGGTCAGTTTTTTCGTGAACGCCCGAACTCGGTCGTGGTCATGGGCAACCACGAACGCAAACACGTCCGCGGGATCTTCTCCTACGCCCAGGAAATCACCCGACTGCAGACCGGCGATGGTTATGCCGACATGGTCGATTGGATGCGGACGCTTCCGTACTACTTCGAAAACGACCATGTCCGCGTCGTCCATGCCGGTATGGTGCCCGGCATGCCGCTCGCCGGCCAGCGTGCGGAGGTCCTTTGCGGTTCCACTCGCGGTGAGCGCGAACTCAGCGCTCTGTTCCCGGGCAGCGTCTGGCACGACCACTACACCGATGCCAAGCCAATCGTGTTCGGACACCACGTAACCGGCAACGAGCCACTGATTCGCGGCAACCGGATCTTGGGCCTGGACACCGGGGCCTGCCACGGCGGAACCCTGACCGCACTCAGCCTGCCGGACTTCACGATTCACTCGGTGCCGGCGCATACCGATCACTGGTTACAAGTCAGGCGCCAATGGCAGCTGCCAGTCCTGAAAACCAAACCGTGGGCCGACTACACCTGGCCGGAACTCAGCGAGGCAACCGCACGATTCTCCTCGACACCCGATGCCGCCACCCACGCCTGGCTGACAGCGGTCGAGGAATGGGCAGCCGAGGTCCAGTCAGCGTTCCCCGCTCTTGTCGCCGCCGCCCACCACACGGTCGACGGACTCGACACCGATCAGCTACGACAGCATCCCGCCGCAGTGTTCCTGTTCCAAGCCCGCCACGACAGGCTTGATCTGCAAAGCCTGACCCGGCAATGCATCACTCCGCGCAGAACGATAAACCTCGCAACCGCACTGGATTTCGACATGCCCGAACTACCCCGATAGTCGAAACACCCGGGTCATTTCGGCTCGACTACTGTACAGCCGCAGCGCATTTCCATGCCGTTGGTTGCCCGACCGCAGGGTCTGCCATGCCGAGTTGAGTGCCTGTTTGCTTCGTTTGCTTCCCGGCGCCGAGCTCGAGAGCACTCGGACCCTTGGTCTTCGACGATCGATAGCGCGGTGTCGTCACCGGAGAAGAACTCGTCGCGGACACGGAAATCGATTGTGGCAGGCTCGAATTGAGTGGCCATCGCCTGGACTTGAACTGAGCCTCCTTGTCTCGCTAGCCCTTTTGGCGGGGGCATCCGGCTTTTCAAATGGCGACCACGATAAAGGCTCGGTCTGAAACTGACAGAAGCTTTGATGTTCGATCCCGGCGTGTTCCACCTGACTTGCTGGCATGATCGCTGACGGCTTGTAGATGGCGCATCCCACTTCTATCCTTACGGGCAGGGGGGCGGACCCCGCGGAGTAGAGATGATCTACGACAATCTGCTAGCGCTGACAGCGCGGGCACCGAGCACCAGCGGATTGCGGCAGGGCGAGGCATTTACGCCCTACGCGGCTTTGGTCGAGCGGATCGGCCGGCTCGCCGCCGGCTTCATCGACCGTGGCATCGGGCGCGGTGATCCCGTTGCCCTGCTGATTCCGAACTCGCCCGATCTTTTCGTGACCGCCCACGCGCTGTTCGCCATCGGCGCCATCGCGATGCCTCTGGGCGAGACGGCCACGCGAGCCGAACTTGCCGCACTCGCGCAAAAGACCGGACCCAGCGCAGTCATCTCGACTCCCGGTCTTGCCGCTGTTGCCGAGACGCTGATCGCAGATGCAGCCCCCGGCATTCCCTTGCTCTTGACGAGCGCCCTTCCGGAAGGAAGCGCAACCGCCCAGCTGCCGAAGCTGGGAGGCGACACAACGGCGCTCTACCTCTTCTCGTCCGGCTCGACCGGGTTGCCCAAGGTGGTGCCGCACACCCATGCCGAGCTCGTCGCTGATGGTGAACGGGCCAGCACAGCCTGGGAAATTCAGCCCGACGATATCGTCGTGGACATTCTGCCGGGCAACTTCTCGTTGGGCTTCTTACTGGGCGCTACGCAAACCGTCGCCGGCGGTGCAACGACGCTCTATTGGAGCGATCGCCTGCCGCTGGCGCTTTCGCGCAAGAAGCTGCTCGACACCATGGTCCGCGAGCACGTCACCGTCATGGGCGCCGTTCCGGCAATGTACGAAATCGTCACCGGTCAGACCGGCAATTTCGACCTCAGGATGCGCCTGGCCTTCTCGGGCGGCGTCGCACTGAAACGGCCGATCTTCGAAGCGGTGCGCGAGCGCCTTGGTACCCCACTTCGTCAGGATTACGGCTCGACCGAAGCGAGCATGTTCTCGCACAACAACTCCGCCGATCTCGACGCGAGCTGGGCATCGGTGGGCAAGCCCGCGGGCGACGCCAGCGTCCGCATCGTCCCGTTCGACACCGAATTCGGCCCATCCGTTGGCGAGATGGAAATCAGATCGTCCTCGCTCATGCAGGGCTATCTCGGCGATGCCGTGGCCAATGCCGAGGCGTTCGATGAGGGCTGGTTCAGGACCGGCGATCTTGCCTCGCTCGATGAAGAAGGTCGCATCTTCATCCGTGGACGCAGCAAGCTGCTGATCGAGGTATCCGGCTACAAGATCGACCCCATCGAGGTGGAGGAGACGCTCATGGCCTTGCCTGCTGTCGCCGAAGCCGCAGTGGCGGGTCTCCCTGACTCGCGCAACGGCAATCGGCTGATCGCGTTTGTCGTCAAAGGGGCGGAGGTGTCGGCCGATGAGTTGATCCGCTATGCCCGGGAAAGGCTGTCGGTTCAGAAGGTCCCGGACGAGATCGCGTTCATCGACGCACTGCCGCGGAGCGCGGCCGGCAAGGTGCTCCGCGCGCGGCTGCGCGAGCTCTAGGCGGGCTGAGCCGCTCGCTGCGAAACATAGGCCGCTATGTTCGCAGGCGATTCGAACAGCTCCGGCCGTATCTCCGTGTCCGGGATGCTGATCTTGAATCGCTCCTCGAGGAAATACACCAGCTTTACCAAACTGATCGAGTCCAGCAGGCCTGCCTCGAGCAAAGGGGTCTCGCGATCGACCGGCGCACCGCCGGTTTCGGCCACCATGGCGGAGATATACTCGACTATCGGTCGTTCGATATCGTTCATCACTCGAGCCCCTTATGTAGTCGGCATGCTAGCCAATTTCATCGCGACCTGGAATGGTATTCGAAAACGTGGGAGGAAAGCTTGGGCGAAACACGCCCGCTGGGCGAAAAGGAACAACTGCTCAGCCATTTGCATGTCCATGGCGGGCTGATCACCATGCAGGTGCTGCATGTGCGCGGCCACCTCGATCCGGCGCTGGTGAAGCGCGCGCTCGCCTGGCTACAGACCCAGCACCCTATCCTTCGCGCTCATATCCGCTACGGCAAGCTGGTCTGGCGGCACATGCCGTTCTTCGCCTATCGCCAGCCCTGGTTCGACACCGAGGGCACAACGGAGATCCCGTTGAAGGTGCTCGACGACACCGACCCAGACGCTTGGCGCACGGTTTTCGCCTCTGACATCCGCACACCGATCCCGAAGGGCAACCATCCGCGTGTGCGGATAACGCTGGTGCGGCAGTCGCCCGACGCCGACCTCAACCACATCGTCATTTGCGCCGATCACGCGGTGCTCGACGCCCAGTCCGCCAACATGTTCGCTCGCCAGCTTCTCGAATTCCTCGCCGATCCAGCCGCGGCGCAACTGGAATACCCGCTCCACACCACCCTGTCCCCGCCGATCGAGGCCGGCCTGCCCAACAAGTCCGGCAGTGGCAAGAAGACCACCTATACGCCGGCCATTCGGCTGCCCAAGCAGGCGGTACCCGACCGGAAGAAAGAAACGCGAGTACTGGCACGTCACCTCGAGCCCGTCGTGACGGCAACGCTCATGGATGCCATCAAAGCCAACAGAACGACGCCTCACGGTGCGGTAACGGCAGCCTTCCTGCTTGCCATGCGCGAGCGGTACCAGCTCGATGCCATGACCGTGTTGACCACGGTCGACCTTCGTCGCCTCAGTAGACTCGGGCAGGCGCACGAGACCTTCGGTTGCTACGTCGACATCCTGCGTACCGAGCACCCGATAACCGACGACTTCTGGGCAACCGCCCGTGACGCCTCGTTCAAGCTGATCGCCGCGCTGGCCAAGGACCACGAGTCCGCCTCGATCATGAAGTTTCCCGGATGGGAAGTGTATCGGTACGAAGCCGGCCCAGGGCTCCGGAACAACCGGCGCCTCGACGGACTTGCTGTGACCACAACAGGCGAGTCCGGCCTTCAGGCCAGCTACGGCGCCTACACGCTCGAGGACGTCACCAGGGCCGTTTCGCTCGACATGTTCGGCCCGTCATTGTTCGTGATCGCCAACGAGCGGCTCGGTGGCCTCGACCTCAGCGTCGGGTACTCGGCGCTTGCGATGAGCGACGATGAGGTATGCCGGCTCACCGACAACGCGGTGGCCCGGCTCGAGCTGGCTGGATAAAACGCGACGCCGATCGCAGCACGCCCCGCGTCGTGGACAAGGTCCCGGAGACCGACCTGGCCGGCCGCCGAGTCGTCCTCTGGCGCGGGGCGGATTCGAGTCCTTCGAGTGTGCCCTCGCTGATGAGGTCGTTCGCTGGTCGATGCGATCGAAACCGTGCCGTCCGCGGACCGCGGTGGTGGGATGGGTGCTATGACCTTCCCTCGGCGGGCCGGGCCGGTCGTGATCCTCGCCTTGCTGGCGCTCGTGGCCGGGTGTGGGCCGGACAACGATGCCTATGTCGCCCTGCAGAACGCCATGAAGGAGAACATCACCGCCAAGGACCACCGGCCGGTGCAGTCGGTGTCGTGCACACCGCATGTCCACGACACGATGCGTGAAGAGACCGCGCATCTGAAATGCGTCGTGGTGTTCACCGATGGCTCGTCGTATACCGCCAATGCGGTGATCCAGAACCAGAATTCCGGCGGCAGGCACAACATGCCGGATGCCTACAGCTGGGACCGTCCTCCCTCGCAGTGAGGTGCCCGCACAGCTGCTTCGACTTGGCTCTGGCAACGGCTCCGTGGCGACAGGCAGAGATAACCAGATGGAACACAAGTCCGTGAGCGCTGAAGCCCTGGTTGCTGTTGCCGCACTGTGGATGCCGGAGAACCCCGAGGTTCTCACCTGGTTCCGCTCGGCCCTCGATACTGTCTACGTCGCCCTGGACAAGGACGATCTTGAAACCGGATTCAACGAGGGTTTCGGGTCCGCCAACCCGACGAACGTGTTACCGAGATCGCCCGCAGTGCGGGCAGCGCCTCTGCCAGCGTTTCGAGTTGACGTCGGGTATCGAGCGAGCCGATGCGCAGGACCAGATGCTCGGCGCCCGCCTCGAGGTAGCGGCCCAGCCAGTCGACGCATTCCTCGGGTGAACCACCGAAATAGGCTTGGACCGTTGCCATTTCGTCGAGTGAGCGCCGATAGTAACGGCGCACGTACCCGTCGAGCTCAGCGCGCGCCTTCGCTGGGTCCGGATCGAGGTTGATCGTCGCGTACATACCGGGCGCGATCGGACGGTCCGTCAGATCACGGATGGCAGCCCACGCTCGAGCGTACGCGTCCGCACTGGGCAAGAACGGCAGCCAGCCGTCGTAGGTCCGGGCCACTCGACGCAACACGTGAGGGGTGTCGCCAACCACACCGGCGGCCCCGCAGCGCTTGCCGCAGGCAACGCAGCCGACAAGTCGTCTAACTTCCAGTAACGGCCGTCGAAACGGTCGGCACCGGACCAGCTTGCGCGCCAAATCGCCACCGTCTCATCCAATCTCCCTACCCGCTCGTCGAACGAGATCCCGAGGGCCGAGAATTCGTCTCGGCTCTCGGGCAGCGGGAATCCAGCGCCGACACCGAGTACGAGCCTGTCTTCGCTGAGCTGATCCACGGTCGCGGCAGTGTGCGCACCGAGCAGGGGGTGGCGCAGGGTCGCGGTCCACGCGGCCGTACCGAACTGCACACGGGACGTCGTCGCGGCGACCGCGGCAAGCAGCGGCAGCGGATCGACACGGGTCCGCGCCAATGGCGAGTCTCCGATCCATACGGAATCGAATCCTGCGTTTTCGGCAGCTACCGCCAGCTTCACCAGGCCCGCGGCATCGTGAGCACCGGTCATGGCAGTCTCGCGGCTGGGCAGTAATACGCCGATTCGAATCATACCGACGATCCTCGGCGGTGACCGGTCAGGCGGCAATTACCTTGCAGGTAACGGCATGCGAGATCGAGTGACGAGATCCCTTGTCGCAGACCGCCACCGCTAGTGCGGATGAACGCATGCATCAACTCGCCCGGCGGTAAGTCCGATTGCGCCATCCTGATTAGTGCTTCGCCGCGGTCTGCCGTCATCGAGAGTGCCGAAGTCGCTCGTCGGTGTCCGGGGCTTCAGTTCGCGGGCACGGTGTGGCGGGCGATGACGTCGTCGATCGGTCGGCCGGCGGCATCGTGGCTCGCGGGTTCGGTGCCGTCGAGGATGGTGTCGAGAATGGCGGCGCGGTCGAGTGTGGCTGGGAGGCGGTGGGATTCGCGGGCGCTGACGATGACCGCGTGCAGCAGGGTTGCGTAGACGCGGGAGCGGGGCACGGTCAGGCGCCAACCGTGGCGTTCGCGGTCGCGCAGACGGGTTTCGATGGTGTCGAGGACGTCCTGGATGACCTGGATCTCGATCAGGTCCGGATCATCGCAGGGCATGGCGACCGCCGAAAAGCAGTGTACTGTAGCCGAATACGGCGGCCCGTAGCAGGGTGAACAGGGATCTGTGCGCGGTCGGCGGTGTTCGCACCGCACGGGGGTCGAGGACCATGCGCCCGGATGCGACCAGGGCGGTGCGCGCCCGCCAACGCATCGCACAGGTGTCGACTCCGCATTGGAGATGCAGTTGCATCGCGATATGTGCTTGTGCGGCAGTCAGTTCGCCGGAATCGGAGTAGCACGACCACAGCCCGCGCACCGAATACCCGGCCGTGGCGCTCTCGTTCGATGGAGGCTCGGGGTCGGCGGCTTGTCGCTTCTCTCGTTCGATGCGGTCGATGATCGCCTGCACAGACCACGGGTTGATGCTGGACATTGTCACCTACCTGTGTGCCGTTGTTGGAGCCCAAGCACACCACCGAGGACGTTTCTGAAAACGTGGAATCTGAATATTCAGATTAGGTAGTCTGAAATCCCAAGGCGGGATGCGGATCCACCGCGATGCAGCATTCAGATTCTGTTGGCGTATGTATTCACTTTTCAGGGGGAGCATCGATGGCAGAGGATGTGTCGCCGACCCTGTTGCGGCGGCAACTGGGTAGGTTTCTGCGGGAACGGCGTCAGGCGACCGGGCTGACCCTCGAACAGGCTGCGGTCCAGGTTCAGCTCAGCTTCAACGCATTACAACGACTCGAGGCCGGTCGCACGGTCAAGCCGCGACGGCAGGACGTGCGGGAGCTGTGCATGCTCTACGAGGTGGATGCCGACGAGACCGAGCAGGCGGTCGGTCTGGCGTTCCGCGCGGCGACTGCCAAGGACGAGGACGGGATCTTCTCCCTCGGCGGGCTTTTCAGTGATGCGTTCAACATGTATGTCGGCATGGAGCGTTCCGCCCGCCGTCTGGTCACCTACCAGGAACAGATACCCGGACTGCTGCAAACTTCCGACTACGCGCGTGCGGTGTTCCGCGCCTTCCCGGGCTTCGGGAACGATGAAGACATCCAGCGGCGCATCGATATTCGGTTGAAGCGCCAGGTGATCGTGACCCGCAAAGCCAATCCGCTGGCGGTCGAGGTGTTGCTGAACGAAGCGGCGCTGCGCCGGGTCGTGGGTGGCAAGCGTGTGATGGCCGCACAGCTCAAGCATCTCGCCGACCTGAGCACCAGATCGAACGTGACCCTGCGGGTCCAACCATATGCGGCCGGGTACACCTGGGGTTTCCAGCACGGCCCGTTCGTGCTGTTGGACTTCGGCACCGCCGCCAGGAACAACCAGGTCGAGCCACCGGTCGTCTACGTCGAGGGTCGGCTGACCAGCGATCTGTACGTGGAGAGGCTCGAGGATGTCCAGCGATACAGTGAGTTGGCCGACGCCATTCGGGCCGAAACGCTGGATGAAGTGCGAACGCGAGACCTGGTCCGCCAGATAGCAAGGGAGTTCGATCGTGAACGGTGACCTGTCCGGGGCACGCTGGTTCAAGAGCAGCCGCAGCGAAACCGGTTCCCAATGTGTGGAGGTCGCGTTCCTCGATTCGGGCATGGTTGGGATCCGTGACTCCAAGAACCCGACCGGCCCAGCGCTTGTGTTCGCCCCCAGCGAGTGGGATGCCTTCACCGCGGGTGTGGTGGCCGGGGAACTCGACTCTCCCGCCTGATCCGGGCCGGCCGGATCCAGTCCTCAGGCAGGATCGTTGGCTCGGTGGCGGGATAGCGCGATGAGCTCTGGGCGCGACGGAGATCTGGTAGCGGATTGATATGGCCCGCGCGGGAAAGCTCGCGCGGGCCATGGTCGTTCATGAATGATTAACACTGCCTGTGGTTGGCTCGATAGCCACACGACGGTGACCGCGCGCGCCTGCGACCCTGTGCCATACTCGGCCGGGGTCGGGCGCAGCGCCCGAGGGAGGAAAGAGAACTCAATGGGCCTGTTCGATATGATCCGCGGCGAATTCGTCGACGTCATCGAATGGTTGGATGACACTCGCACCACGCTGGCGTGGCGGTTTCCCCGCTACGAGAACGAGATCAAGAACGGCGCGGAGCTGATCGTCCGGGAGGGGCAGCAGGCGGTCTTCGTCTACCGCGGGCAGCTGGCCGACAAGTTCGGTCCCGGCCACTACCAGCTGACCACCGAGAACATGCCGATCATGTCCACCCTGCAGGCCTGGCGGCACGGCTTCAACTCGCCGTTCCGGTCCGAGGTGTACTACGTGAACACCCGCGCCGTCACCGATATGCGCTGGGGCACACCGCAACCGGTCACCGTGCGCGACCCCGACTTCCGCATGGTGCAGATCCGCGCCAACGGCACCGCGAACGTCCGCGTCACCGACATCGAGGTGTTCCTGCGCCAGATGATCGGCACCAATGCCGAGGTCGACGCCGATGTGCTCAGCGAGCAGCTGCGCGCCAATGTCGCCCTGGCCTTCTCCGACATGGTGCTGGCCAGCGGCCTCGGCGCCATCGATCTGCAGGGCCGCCAGGTCGAATTGTCCGACAAGCTGCGCGAATTCGTCGGTCAGCGCCTGTCCGGCTTCGGTATCGGGGTCGAGGGCGTCACCATGACGATCTCCCTGCCGGAGGAGATCCAGCAGGCCATGACCCGCGGCGTGGCGCGCGGCGTCGAAGCCGGCGGTTTCATGAACAATGTCGACCTCAACCGCTACCAGCAGATGCAGGCCGCCGACGCCATGCTCGCCGCCGCCCAGAACCCCGGCGGCGGAATGGGAGCCGCCATGCAGGCCGGTATGGGCGTGGTCCTCGGCGGCCAGATGGCCGGCGCCATGCAGGGCAGCATCGCCCAGCCCCAGCAACCCGGTTACGCCCAGCCTCAGCAGGGTGGCTACGCGCAGCCCGCCGCGCCCCAGCAGGCGGCCCCGCCGCCGCTTCCCGGCCAGCAGCAGTTCCACTTCGACAACGCCGGCCAGGCCGCGGGCCCCTTCCCCATCGACCAACTACGCCAGTACGTCTCGTCCGGTCAGCTGACCCGCGACACCAACGTCTGGACCGAGGGCATGCCCGGCTGGCAACCCGCCAGCTCCGTCCCCGCCCTGCAGCCCCTCTTCGCCACCCCGCCCCCGCTCCCGGGCACCCCGCCGCCGCTGCCCCCGCAGTAGCAGCCTCCACGCCCAGCCCGGCCGGCCCGGCCCGGCCGCACCCGTCGGCACCCTCGGCTGCCGACGGGTCCGCCGCCGTACCCGCGCCGCCGGAACCAACGCCCGACAACTCGGTGCGTCCCGAAAGCCCTTCCACCGCAATGCGCGACCCTCGAGTCCGCCGCACCGAGTGAGCCCAGATGAACGACAACCAGCCCCCACACCCGTCTAGCCCGCCGCCGCTCCCGGGTAGCGACTCTGCCACCCCACACGCGGCAGACCCCCAACCATGGACGCCGCCGCGACCGGCCCACGACCAGGGCCAAGGCGGCCCCCCTCCCGCGCAACCCCCGTTCCCCGGCGGTCCCAGCGCAGGATCGCCTGTGCCGCCACAATTTCCACCTGCCGACGGCGGACAAGGTGGAGTCCCTCCCATGCCGCAATCCGCCCCGCCCCAGAATTTCAGGCAAGCTCCGGCCGGTCCGCCTCCGCTGCCGACCTCCGCGCCGGGTGAGGGCGGTGTCCCACCCATGCCACAGCGCGGAGCGGCCCCGCCGCCACTGCCAGGTGTCGGAGCCGGGCAGCAATGGGGGCCGTTGTCAGCCCCCGCTGCGCCGCCGGGACTTCCGTCCGCTGCCGGTGGGCCCGGCGGAGTCCCGCCCCGGCTGCAGGCCGCCCCGCCGCAGAAGTTCGGTCCGCCGCCGGTCGCTGCTGCTGGACCGGGAACCGTTGCGCCGCCGCCACTTCCGGGGTCCGGGGCTCCGGCACGAACGTCGGCCCCCATGCCGCCGCCGATTGCCGCCGCTGGATCAGGAGTTGCTGCGCCGCCTTCGCCAGGGGCAGGTGGGCTTGGCGGGCCGCCGCCACTGCCCGGTGGTCCGGGCGAGCAGCAGGGGAGATGGCCGTCGGCTGCTGCCGGGCCGGGAACCGTTGCGCCGCCGCCGCTTCCGGGTGCAGGGGTGACGGCGGGGCCGCCGCCGCTGCCGGGTGGGTTCGGGGCGGGGAATCCGGGGCAGGCGCCGGTGGGCGCGATGCCGCAGCCTGTGATCGTGGCGCCGGTGATTGTTCCGGGGGGCGCAGACGGCGGGGCGGTCGGGGCGGAAAGTCCTGTAGCGCAGCCGGAGGCGGGGGTGCCGGATCGGGCGATGTTGCATCAGACGGAGTTGACTCGGACGTATCCGTGTTCCTCGTGTGGGGCGCAGTTGGTGTTCGATCCGGTGGGGCAGGATCTGCTGTGTCCCAGTTGCGGGAATCGGTCTCCGGTGACGGCGCCGGATGTGGCGGTTCAGGCTCGGGAGTTGGGGCCTGCGATCGCGGCGTTGCGGGAGTTGCAGGCGCACGCGGCGGGGCCGCAGGTGACGGGGGAGTGGGAGGTGAAGTGCCAGAACTGTGGTGGGACAACCGGGTTCAATGGGAGCCTCACCGCTACTCGGTGCCCGTACTGTGCCACGCCCATTCAGCGCGATGATGTGCACAATGCGCCCGCCCGGCTGCCGGTCGACGGTGTGGTGCCGTTCCTGGTGGGGGAGAAGCAGGCTCGGGAGCTGGTCGAGAAATGGGTGTCGGGGCGGTGGTTCGCGCCGTCGAACTTCCGGAAGTATCGGCGGATCGGGGCGTTCTCCAGCCTGTATACCGCGTATTTCACCTACGACGCCGATACCCAGAGCTGGTATCAGGGCGAGCGCGGCGACGACTATCAGGTGCGGGTCGGGACGGATTCGGACGGGGATCCGATCTACGAGACCCGGACCCGGTGGTATCCGGTGGCCGGTGAGGTCGCCAATGAATTCGCGGATCTGCCGGTGCTGGCCAATGACAATATGAACCGCAACCGGATTCGGGCGCTGGAACCGTGGCCGGTGGAGCAGGCGCGCGCCTATTCACCGGAATTCGTGGCCGGGCACCTGTGCCGCACCTACGACAATGATGCCGAGCAGTCGCTCCCGGAAGCGCAGCAGCGGATGGAGTCGGCGATCGAATCCACCGTGCGCGGCGATATCGGCGGTGACCATCAGCGCATCCACCAGCTCAACACGAACTGGAACTGGCTGGCGTACAAGCATCTGCTGCTGCCGATCTGGCTGCTGACGGTCGTCTACATGGACAAGACCTACCAGGTGTACATCAACGGCCTCACCGGCCAGGTGTCCGGCGACCGCCCGTGGAGCAAGGTGAAGATCATCGCCGCGATCCTGGCGGTGCTCGCGATCATCCTCACGGTGATCCTGGTGTACAGCAAGGTGCACGGCCATCACACCCCGGCGCATCCGACCGGACCGAGCCACTCGACCGTCGCGCCGCCGCGCCCCACCACTCATCGCTGACCGACCGACGAAAGTGAGCCGACCATGTTGATTGTCGTGCTGATCGTGCTGATTGCGATCGGGGCCGCCGTGGGTGGCGTGATGCTGGTGTCCTCCCGCCAGAAGACCGCGATCGCGGCCGCCAACCAGGTCGTCCCCGGCGCCCCCACCCGCGCCCCCGCCTCCTGGGCGGGCTCGCACGACCCGGAACCGCGCCTGCACCGCCGCCTGCGCGACGCCATGACGGCCCTGCACACCGCCGATGCCCTCGACGACGCCACCACCATCGTGCTGCGCGCCGAACTCGAGCAGGCTGCCCTGGCCTGGGACGACCGCCTGGTCGCCATGGCCGCCCTGCCCGCCGCCACCCGCGGCGACCAGCTGGCGACCGCCACCACGGCGGTGGAATCCATCGAAGCGGCGGTGGCACAGTATGTTTCGGCCGCCACCCAGCGCACCGCCGCCGACGTGAACGCGGGCCTGACCGCGGCCCGGGCGCAGCTCGAGATCCAGGCCGAGATCCGGAAATCGCTCGAGGCGGGCTGAGAGATTCACCCGGCCGGCGAATCCAGTTCCGTCAGTGAGCGAATGACCGTGATCCCGTCGTCCGGGGCGACCCACGGCCCGCTGCGGACCAGCCAATAGGCCCGCAGCCCGGCATTTCTGGCGCCCAGTGCGTCCCAGTCGTACCTATCGCCGACGTACGCCACCTGCTCCGGCGGCAGCCCGAGCATCTCGCATCCCGCGCGGAAGATCGCCGGATCGGGCTTGGCCGCACCGAATTCGTCCGAGCACAGGATGGCGTCCCCGAAGTGGTGCAGCAGCCCGACCGTGCGCAGCTTCCCGATCTGGTACGGCTGGGAGGCGTTCGACACCACGCCGAGCGACCTCCGCCCGGCGAACCGCTCCAGTACCGGCGCGGCATCCGGGAACGCCGACCACGCGGAATCCCGGTGTACCGCATAGCGGGCGAACCATGCGACCGGATCGTCGTCCGTCATGCCCAGGTGCGCGAGAAATCGCTCGGTCCGCACCCGCTGCTGTCCCTTGAAGGTGTGCTCACCGGCCAGGAACCGCAGATACTCTTCCTCCTCGATCGCCCGCCACAGCGCCAACGCCGCCTCCGGCGACTCGACACGATCCAGGAGCTGTTCCGCCGCGAGATGCCGCAGGAATCCGATCCGCACCGTCGCGGAATAGTCGATGAGCGTGTCATCGACATCGAACAGCACACCGCGAATACTCATGCGCGCGTACCGATCACCACGGTCGCCCCCCTGTCCTCACACTCCACGATCCGAGCCGACAGCCCGTACTCCCGCATGATCCCGGCGGCGACCGGAGCCTGCTCCGCGCTCTCCTCCACGAGCAGATGCCCACCGGCACAGAGCCATTCGCCCGCCACGGCGGCAATCCGCCGCAGCACGTCCAACCCGTCCGCGCCGCCGTCGAGCGCCCGCCGAGGCTCGTGATCGCGCGCCTCGGGCGGCATCCACGCAATGTCCTCCGACGGCACATAAGGCGTATTCGCCAGCAGAATGTCCACGCGCCCGCGCAGGTCCGCGGGCACAGGGTCGAAGAGATCGCCCTCCACGACCCGCGCCCCCACCACGCCGAGATTCTCCCGCGCACAAGCTACCGCCGCAGGCTCGATATCGGCCGCAGTCAGCTCGACCCGAATACCTTCCTCCGCCATTTCTTTCGCGAATGCCAATCCCAGAGCCCCGCAGCCGCAACACATATCGAGCGCGACCAGTGTCGAATCCGCGTGAGCGACGACGGTCTCGGCCGGGTCCGTCAGGGTTCGTGGCCGGACGGGCTGATGCTCACCGGCAGCGGTACGGGCAGCAGCGATGGTGGTCCTGGCGGCAGCGTCAGTGGCAGTAGTGGCCATGCTGTCGTGTGCGATACCAGCCGACACGGGTGGCCGGATCATGCTGCGGCCCAGGGCAATAGCCTGTTCGACCAGAAAGCTCGTGCGTTGTCGTGGGACGAAAACGCGCGGCGCGACGGTGACCCGGAGGCCGCGGAACTCCGCCCACCCCAGCAGATGTTCCAGCGGGAACCCGTCGATGCGCTGCGCGACAAGCGATTCCAGGTGGTCGGCGTCGGTGGCCGCATCCAGCAGCAGCGCGGCCTCGTCCTCCGCGAACACGCAGCCGGCCGCGCGGAGCTGTGCGACCAGCGTTTCGGTGGCGGAAGGAGTCACCACGTCATTGTGCACGCCCGGACGGCCGCCCCGTTCGAGCGGGTCCGTGCGTGGGGATCAGCGTTCGGCGGGGAGCCGCAAGGTGCGGGTGGTGTCGAGGTAGATGCCGCGCTGGCTGCTGCGCGCGGGCGGCGGCAGCTGCGAGACGAGCTGTTCGAGGGAGGTGGTCGCGCCGATGACCGGCATTCCGGCGACGATGAAGTCGGCCACGGCGCGGCGAATGTGGTTGGGGGAGGTCACCACAATGGCGCTGGTCGCGCCCGCGTCCCTCAGCATCTGCGCGCCGAACAGCGCGTTCTGTACGGTCGACCCGGCGCGGTGGTCGGCCACGATGCGGCCGGCGGGAATGCCGTGCCCGATCAGCCAGCCCTGCATGGCCGCCGCCTCGGTGATCCCGTTCTGCGGATTGCCGCCGGTCACCAGGATCGGCGACAGGGGCGAGGCGATCGCCTGCAGCCAGGCCGCCTGCATCCGGTTCACCAGTTCGGGCCGCATGGACCCGTCGGGGAGCAGGCCGTAGCCGAGCACCGCGATGCCGGTCTGCGGTCCCGCGATCGCCGGAATCGGATTGGGCAGCGTGCCCACTGCGGCGCCGATGGCCTGGAACAGCGTCCGGGTGCCGTCCGCGAGCCGTCCGTCGATGCCGTTGAGGCGGTTCAGCGCCACCTCGCGGGTGATGATGTCGCCGGTGTAGTCCGACCAGATCGCCTGCAGCGCCAGCGCCTGCGCGTCATCCGGTGATTCACTGAGCAATTGGCGCAGGTCGGCCAGCCCGGCCGCCTCATTGCCGGCGGTGAAATTGTCCTGCGCGGAGTTGTACAGCGCTGCGGGGTTCGCGTGCGCGGCGCCGCTGCCGAGGATGGTGAGGACGGCGGCCGCCGCCGCGAGCATGATGGGAAAACGCCTGGCGATCTGCACTGCTGTCGACCTTTCGGGGGTGTCACGCATTGCTGTTTGCTGGCTATCCATGGAATTAGCTGGCTATTGGCTCTTATCGAATGGAGACACGATACGACTGCCCACCCGGGTTGTCGGGTATTTGCCGAACTGATTTCGCCGTTTTGCCCGAATGCATGGTGGGAACGCGCGCGAAGCGTGCCGCGTCATATGTCGCCCCCGGAAGGCATCGGCCGCCCGGCCTCCGGTGCGCGCGGGGAGGGCGCGGCGGGACTCGGGATAAGCTGTGCACCCGTGGATACGACTTCGCTCATCGGCAAGGAACTCGCCGCCGCCATCAACGCCGACACCAAGCAGCGCGCCGCCGCCCTCACCGAGCAGGGCGCCGCCCCCCGGCTGGCCCTCGTGATCCCGAACGACGACCCGGCCAGTGCCTGGTACGTGAAGTCCCTCAACCGTGCCGCCGAACGCAATGGAATCGCTTGCGAGAACGTCGATCTCGGTGTCGACGCCACCGCCGAGCAGATCCGCGCCAAGCTCGCCGAGCTGTCGCAGAACCCGTCGGTGGACGCCATCATGCTGCAGACCCCGCTGCCCAAGGGTGTCGGCCTCGACGACGTCAGCTCCGCCATCGCCGCCGAGAAGGATGTGGACGGCGTCAGCCCGCTTTCACTGGGCCTGCTCGCCGCGGGTCTGCCCGGCTTCCCGCCCGCCACCTCGGAGGCGGTCGTGGAACTGGCCAAGTTCCACGAGATCCCGCTCGCGGGTCGGCATGTCGCGGTCGTCGGCCGCTCCAATGTGGTCGGCAAGCCCCTGCTTCAGCTGCTGCTCGCCGAGAACGCGACCGTCACCATCGCCCACTCCCGCACGACCGACCTGCCCGCTGTGACCTCGGCCGCCGACGTCGTCGTCGCCGCGGTCGGCCGCGCGGGCCTCATCACCGCCGACCACGTGCGCGAGGGTGCGGTCGTCATCGATGTCGGCACGAACGAGGACGAGAACGGCAACATCACCGGCGACGTGAACGCGGCCTCGGTCACCGGCAAGGCCGCCGCCCTGAGCCCCGTCCCCGGCGGCGTCGGCCCCGTCACCACCGCACTCCTCATGCGCCACGTGGTCCAGGCCGCCGAGAACGGCCGCTGACAACAGCGAATCAGGGAGCTCTCAGCGCGGGAATCCGTCCGATTCCCCAGGCTGGGAGCTCCCTGATCTTGTCCAGACCGGTAATGGTCACCAGTGCGTGGTGACGGGGTCGCCGACGGAGACGTTGTCGAAGTACCACTCGGCGTCGGCGGGGGCGAGGTTGATGCAGCCGTGGCTGACGTTGGAGTTGCCCTGGGAATCCACGGACCAGGGTGCGGAGTGGACGTAGACGCCACCCCAGGTCAGGCGCTCGGCGAACTCGCCGGTGAGCAGGTAGCCCTCCGGATCGTTGAGCGGGATGCCGATGGTCCGGGAGTCGAAGGTGACCGAGCGCTCGCGGGACAGCACCGGGAAGGTTCCGACCGGCGTTTCGCGCCCCGGCTTACCCATGGACGCGGGCATGGTGTGGGCGACGCCGTCCACCCAGACCGTGAACGTGTGCGCCGACATGTCCGCATCGGCGGTGGTGCCGCCATTGGTCTGGAACTTGGCCTGCTCGCGTCCAGCGAGGACCGTGATCGGCGAGCGGGCGGGCAGCAAGTTCGCCGGCTGCCACATCAGCTGCCGGTCGTCGATCCAGGTGAAGTGGCCGGCGAGGGAGTCCTGCGCGCGGACGTCGACGGAGCGTTCGGCGGCGGCGCGATCGGTGACCGCGTCGGCGAACTGGACGGTCACGGGGGCGGCGATGCCCACCACCTGACCTGAGGCCGGCGTAATGGCTTGGACGGCTGGGAGATTGGGCGTTTCGAGGGCCGCACCCGCGGCTCCGGTTCCGAACGCGGCCGCCGCGGCGACGAAGCTTGCGACGAACAGGGAGCGAATCGGTTTCCGCATTCTTCCATCCCTTCGAGAGGGTGTGGGGCAGGGTTTCTCAGACTATGACTTGGTCATCAGTCCCATCTGGAAATGTACCCGGTTCGTAACCATTGTCCCGGCGTGGGGGTTATGCGAAGTTCGTATCACCAGGTAGAGGGCCGGAAACTGACTGTGCCCCGTTCCATAACGGAACGGGGCACAGTGCAGGCTAAATTGCGCGGTCAGCGGGTGATGGCCGCGACCACATCGTTGTGCAGGGCATCGGCGCGGGCGATGACCTCCTCGATCTGCTTCAGCACCGGCGCGAACTCGGCGGCGGCCGTGCCGTCCAGCGATGTCACATTGATGGCGATGTTCAGCTGCGAGCTGGCCGCCGCGGACCGGGCGCAGTCGGCCGCCGCGCCGATGTCGGTCACCACGTTGGGGTTGCCGATGGGCAGCAGTTCCGTTGCCAGGGAGACGATTTCGTCGGCCTCGGCGACCACGGCGGCGGGCACCCGGGCAGCCTGCAGCAGCGCGGCGGTGATGGCCTCGCCGCGGGCGGCCTGCTCGGCCTCGGACTCCTTGGGCAGCTTGTAGGCCGCGCCGACCGCGGTGAAGGCGGCGGCGTCGGCGTCGGCCAGGGCCAGGGAGCGCTCGCGGGCCACGTCCGCGGCCGTGATGATGCGGTCGATGACCGGGCGATTGTCGGCATCCTTGGCCCGGGTGGTGTACCGCGCGACCATGGCGACCAGGGCCGCGCCCTGGGCCGCGTGCAGCGCCGCGACCGCGCCGCCGCCGGGGGCGGGCACCTTGGCGGCCAGTTCACCCAGGTACCCCCGCAGTGTCGAATCACCGAAGGTGGTGGTGTCCTGAGTCATGAGGGGTGGCCTCCCTTGGCAGTACGGCGAATTCAGGTGATTTCGCCGCCTACCGTACCGGTCGCGGGGCCGTGTGCGGCAACCCGCCCGCTGTCGGTGTGCCGACCGGTGAGTAAGGTCCCGGACATGCGTATCGGACTGTCGATCAATTACACCGACGGCTTCAAGGAGACCGCCGCCGAGGTCGCCGACCTCGAACGGGCGGGCCTCGACATCGTGTTCGTGCCCGAGGCGTATTCGTTCGACGCGGTGAGCGCGCTCGGATACCTGGCCGCGAAGACCGACCGGGTACAGCTGGCCTCGGGCATCCTGCAGCTCTACACCCGCACGCCCACGCTGACCGCCATGACCGCGGCGGGCCTGGACTACGTCTCGGACGGCCGCTTCATCCTGGGCCTGGGCGCCTCCGGCCCGCAGGTCATCGAGGGCTTCCACGGCGTGAACTACGACGCGCCGATCGGGCGCACCCGCGAGGTGCTCGAGATCTGCCGCAAGGTCTGGAAGCGCGAACGCCTCGAGCACAGCGGCAAGTACTACAACATCCCGCTGCCCGAGGGGCAGGGCACCGGCCTGGGCAAGCCGCTCAAGCTCATCAATCACCCTGTGCGCGAGAACATTCCGGTGCTGCTGGCCGCGCTGGGCCCGAAGAACGTGGAGCTGGCCGCCGAGATCGCCGAGGGCTGGCAGCCCATCTTCTTCCTGCCCGAGAAGGCCGGCCTGGTATGGGGCGACTCGCTGAAAGCCGGTCTGGCCAAGCGTGATCCGGCGCTGGGCGACCTCGAGGTGTTCGCCGGCCCCGCGCTGGCCATCGGCGACAATGTCGACAGCTGGCGCGACGGGGTCAAGCCGCACCTGGCCCTCTACATCGGCGGCATGGGCGCCAAGGGCAAGAACTTCTACCACGCGCTGGCCACCAAGTACGGCTACGGCGCCGAGGCCGACCGGATCCAGGAGCTGTACCTGGCGGGCCGCAAGGAAGAGGCCGCCAAGGTGGTTCCGGACGATCTGGTCCGCGACATCAACCTGATCGGTTCGGCCGGATTCGTGAAGGAGCGGATCGCGGCCTTCCGCGAGGCCGGTGTGACCGTGCTGAACGTGGTCCCGATGGCCGGCACCGCGGCCGAGCGCGTGAAGCTGATCGAGCAGCTGCGCGAGCTCCTCTGACCGAGCCGTGAACGCCGCGAAGCCGAGTCCGGAATGAACCGGACTCGGCTTCGTCGTTCACGGGCGGCCCGCAGCGGTGTGCGGGCCATACCCTCAGCGCAGCGCGCTGAGCGCTTCGTCCAGGGTGGAATGCAGCGAGAACACCTGGTCCAGGCTGGTCATCTTCAACTGGCGGCTGGTGGCGGGCCCGTCGGCCACCACCACGAGGCGGGTGCCCCCGGCGCGCTTGTGGACACCTACCAGCACCGCCATGCCCGCCGAGGCCAGGAAGCTGACCGCGGACAGGTCGATCACCAGTGCGGCGGGCTTGCCCGCGAGGGCCGCGTCGATCGCGCTCTCGAGGGCGGGGGCGGTCGCCAGATCGACTTCGCCGGTCACGGTGAGCACGGTGGCCTCAGCGTGCGGGGTGACCGAGGTGGTCATCGTTTCGGCGAAGGGATAGCCGTCTCCGGAAGTATTGGTCACGTTTGTTAAATCTGCCATGATCCGTCCGTTCGTGCTGCATCGTCTACCACATCGGTACTGGTTCGGTAGCGGGCGTTATAGCGAAAACCGCAGCTACCGCTCTCTTTCGGAGTCCTCCGAAACCGCCCGCCGAATTTGTGCCGGCGGGCCCAGATTCACATGCGCCCGGCCGCCGAAAATGAAACGGCCATTAGTCGCACCGACATCCGCACCCGGGTGCCCGGACCGGAATTGTCGATGTCGAGCTCATCGGTGAGCGCACGCATCATGGCGATGCCGCGGCCCCGGTGACCGGGATCCGCGGGCAGCGGCCGCCACACACCGGTATCGGACACCTCGATGGTGAGGGTGTCCACGCCGCAGTCCGCGCTGAGCCGCACCCGGCCGGGCTCGCCGCCCAGGTACGCGTGCTCGATGCTGTTGCTACAGGCTTCGTTCGCCGCCGCGACCAGATCGACCGCCGTGTCGTGCGGCACCGCGGCGGCGGTGAGCCACGAACGCAGCGCGCGCCGGATGCCGGACAGCTCACGGGCTTCGGCGGGCACGTCCAGGCGCAGCGGCCCGGGCGGCTGCCGGTAGACGACCATGGCCACGTCATCGTCGTAGCCGGCGGCGGGCCGCAGCCGCGACAGCACCGAATCGGCCACCTCGCGCGGCAATTGCCCGGCCACGCGCGACAATTCGTCGGCGAGTTCGACGAAGCGGTCATCGATGTCGACCCCGCGCTGCTCGACCAGGCCGTCGGTGAACAGGACCAGGGTGGAGCCCGGGGCCATGGCCGTCGTGGCCTCCGGGCGGCGTGGAATATCGAAGGTGGCCAACGGGACTGCGCGACCGCCCTCCAGCAGCCGGCCGCGCTTGGCGGGCTCGGCCAGCACCGGGGGCATGTGCCCGGCATTGGAGTAGCGCACCAGCCCGCGCACCGGGTCCAGGATGGCCGCGCACACGGTGGTGCACATGGCCCCCGGAATGCGGGAGGCCACCGTGTCCAGTTCGGCCAGCAGCTGGGCTGGCCCCGCGCCGCGCAGCAGCAGAGCCCGTGCGGCCGTGCGCAATTGGCCCATCACCACCGCCGCCGAGAGACCACGGCCGACGCAGTCGCCGACCACGACGCCGATGGTGCCGTCCTCGAGCCGCACCACGTCGTACCAGTCGCCGCCGATCTCCAGCGGGGGCAGGGCGGGCTCGTAGTGCACCGAGAAGCGCGGCGGCAGTTCGATCGGGCCGAGCATGGCGCGCTGCAGGGTGAGCGAGGTGGAACGGGCCTGGTCGAAGTTGCGCGCCCGCTGCACGGCCAGGCTCAGATGCCCCACCAGCAGCGAGAACAGCGCCCAGTCACCGGGTGTGATCACCCGTGGCGCGGCGAAGCGCAGCCACAGCGCCGAGTCGCCGCTCTCGCCGAGCGGCGCCACGATGCCCTCCGAACTCGACGCCCCCTCGGGGATGGCGAACATGGTGCGGCCGGGCTGCAATCGGGCGCGGTCGAGCAGGGCGCGGGCCCGGGCGTCCAGGACGCGCCGGGATTCGCCGCCCTCGGCCGGCTCGGCATCCCCACGTCGGCGGATGGGCTGGGTGTCGTGCGGGGCCAGACCCGCGCCGGTGTACGGATTGTCCTCGGAGACATACAGTTCCGGGCCGGTGTGATGGTTGGGCCAGACCGAGACCACCGCGGCCTCCGCGCCGATAGCCCGACGCAGCTCCTCCAGGCCGACGGTGAGCACCTCGACCACACTGGTGGCCGCACCGACCGCCGTGGCCAGCCGGGAGACGGCCTGGTCGCGGGCCTGGGCGTCGTGCTCGGCGGTCACATCGCGCAGTGTGCCGACGAAAATCCGTTCCCCGTTCTCGGGTTTCACCAGTGAGGACGTCGACACCGCGAGCCACAGCTGCCGCCCGTCGCGGTGGCGGATGGGCATCACGAAGCGGGCCGCATCGGTGCCCAGATCCGGGTAGCGCGGCGCCTCGGGCACGGTCCACGGGTGGGGGAGCGGATACGGAATCCCGTCGGGCCCATAGCCGGTGAGCGCGCCGAACGCCGAATTGACCTCGACCAGCGTGCCCTGGGCGTCGACGACGAAGAACCCGTCCTGCAGCGACTCCACCAACGCCGTGCGGAAGGCGTCGCGGCCCGCGAGATCGTCGGCGCGCGAACGCTGTTGCTCGTAGCGCCTGGTCCCGTCCAGGAAGCCGCGGGTGGCGACGTCCAGCGCCGCCATGGTCTGCAGCAGGAACTCCAGCGCCGCCTCGGTGCGGTCGGTGCCGTCGGGCGCGGGCCCGAGGCCCTCGAGTTCGAGCAGCCGGAAGTGGTGCTCGGTGAGGTCGAGGATGCTCACGCCCTCCACCAGCGCCCGCCGCCCGAGCTCGTAGCCCTCGGCCAGGGTGTTCTGATTGGGGGCGCGCAGGTGCAGCCGGAGCGCGGCGGCGTACGCCTCGCGAAACGCGGCCAGTACCGTACTCACGCTCGGCTCCATGGACATGAGCGCAGGCCCTGTGTGGTTACGCAAGCTTCCGCCTCCGGGCCTCGACCGCTCATGCCGGGTTCTCGCTCATGGCTTCACACTCGGAATGGGTTGGGAGGGATGGGATTGCCCGCGATGACGGGCCGCGAGCACGAGCGCGTCGTCGGTGTCCTTGGCGTGGCGGGCCAGGATCTCGGCAGTGATCTCCGCGGTCGGCTTGGACAGGTCGACGGTGTCGGAGAAGTGGCTGGTGATGCCGTCGGTGGACATGAGCAGCAGGTCGCCGGGGCGCACGGCCACGGTCTGCGGCTGCAGGTTCGGCGGCAGCAGGTAGCCGACGATGCCGCCCGAGAGCAGGGCCGTGGCGCGGATGGCCGGTTTGCCGGGAGCCGCTGCGACGATGCGGGATTCGACATTGCCGACACCCAGCCAGTGCACGCGGTCGCGAGAGTCGAACAGCGCCAGCGAGACCGCCGCGCCGCGGGTGTCGGACATGGCGCGATGGCACAGCAGCAACAGCACATCCAGTGGCTCGGCGCGGTTCTCGGCCAGCACCTGCGCCGCCCGATCGGACGCGTCGGCCGCCGCCGCACCGTGGCCGAGACCATCCAGTACGGCGAAGAGCACCGAGCCCCCACCCGCGTCGAGCACGACCGATCGGTCGCCCGAAACCCGTTGCCCGGGCAGTGCGCGACCGGCGACGGCCCATTCGACCGCGCCGATGAAACCGTCCTCACGCACCGGTGGGCACCCACTTCCACATTTCGACGAGGGTGCCGTGTCCCGGCCTGGAATTGATGACCATGCCGTCCATCAGTCGCTTGGCGCCCGGAAGACCCAGTCCCAGACCGCGTCCGGTGGAGAAGCCGTCCTCCATCGCGCGCGGAATGTCGGGAATGCCGGGACCATTGTCCTTGGCCTGCACCACCATCGAGCGCCGGCCGTCCCGATCCTGCACGGCCAGCCGGATCTCCCCGGTGCCCGCGTAGCTCGTGATATTGCGCGCCACTTCGGAAATGGCGGTCGCGATCATGGTGCGATCGGAGAGCGAGAAGCCGAGTTTGGCAGCCAACTCCAGCCCCGCTTGCCGAGCGGTCACGATGTCGTTCGACACGTTCACCGCGATCACCACGTCGTCAGCGGCCACGATCACGACCGTCTCGTTGGCCTCGGCTCCTGATCTTCTTGTTGAGCCAGGACAGGCCCTCCTCGAGGTCCAGCGCGGTGTGCATGTCCTCGAAGGTGAGCCCCAATTGCACCATGGCGAAAGCGACTTCGGGCTGTAGGCCCACGATGACCGTTTCCGCCCCCCGCAGCTTGGTCATATGGGCGATGGTACGCAGCGATCTGGCGGCAAAGGAGTCCATTACGTCGATTGCGGTGACATCGACGATGATGCCCTGGGCTCGGTATCTGCTGACGTAGGTCATCAGATCGTCTTGCAGGCGTTCGGTATCCGCGTCGGTGAGTGCTGACTGCACCGACGCAATGAGATAGGTGCCTTGCTTCAGAATGGGTACCGGCATCTGACCCGCCCTGACTACCGTCCGTCGCGATCGGTGACGCGCGACACCTCATAGCCGAGCAACCGCTCCGCCTCCTCGATGCCACCCTGGAGGTCACCGACGGCATTCATCTTCGACAGATCCAGGCCGATGGTCACCAGGGTAAGCGCGATCTCCGACGACAGGCCGGTAATGATGACATTGGCGCCCATGAGGCCGGACGCGTCGACCGTCTGCACCAGGTGGTTGGCGACCGTGGAGTCGATCGCGGGCACACCGGTGATATCGATGACGACGACCTTGGCGCGGTTGGCGCGAATGGCGCGCAGCAGCTGCTCGGTGAGCTGACGCGCGCGCTGCGAGTCCAGCACGCCGATGATGGGGAGGATCAGCAGCTGCTCACGCACCTGGAGAACGGGCGTGGACAGCTCGCGAATCGCCTCCTGCTGCTGGCGGATGACGCGCTCGCGCTCCTGCACGAAGGACACGGCCACGGTGTTGGCGATGCGGTTCGCGGCCGGTTCGTAGGCGTCGAGCACCAGCTTCAGCAGCTCGAAGTCGGACTGGTACTTCTCGAAGAGGCTGCGCGCCAGCACGTCTCGCAGCAGGAGCACGATGCCGACGACCTCGTCGGTCTCGACTCCTCTGGGGATGATGCGTTCGGACAGGTCGCGCGCGTAGGCCTGCAGCGCCTCGACGCTACCGGTCTCGAGCACCTCGACGTAGTTGTCGTAGACGGAGGTGGCCTCGGAGAAGATTTCCTCGGGCGTCATGGCGGTGAGCAGCTGGGCATCGGTGATGCGACGGGCCCACTCCTCGCGCAGTTCGGTGCGGTTCTGCCGCAGGTGCTCGACGAGCTGCGGAAGCAGGTTGTCGACGGAACCCGCGGGCAGCGAATCCGCCGAGAGACCGATGGACACGTCGGACATGAAAACTCCTGCCCCTTTCGCTAAGGCCAGGTCGGGTGCTCACTTCTACGACCGATAACCGGCCGTGTGCTCGGTGCCGACCGCCGTCGGAAGCCGGTGCCGAGCCTAGTCTTACCCAGTACCCGATGGGTGCCAAACCAAACGCTGGTGGGCTGGGAATTCGCGTCAGGTGTGCTCGTCGCGGGTTTCCGGTCTGCGGTGATGGGTCAGCAGTGTGTCGTAGATATCTGCCAGCGCCGTGAGCTGGCCACGATCGAGCACATCCACCATGTGACGCCGCACACTCTCGACATGCGAGGGTGCGGCGGAATCGAGCACCTGCGCGCCTTTTTCGGTGAGGACCGCGGCGGTGCGGCGGGCGTCGTCGGGAATGGATTCGCGGGCGACCAGGCCGCGCTTCTCCATCCGGGTGATCTGATGCGAGAGCCGGCTCTGCGACCACTCGAGCACGGCCGCGAGTTCGGCGAAACTGCGCCGGTGGTCCGGGGCGTCGGCGAGCCGGGCCAGCACGGTGTATTCCACGTAGGTCAGATTGGATTCGCGTAGGGAGTCCCGCCCGACCGCGGCGGCGATGAGGTCGCGGGTGAACACGAATCCCAGCCAGGCTCGCATCTCGACGTCATCGAGCCAGCGGGGTTCGGCCACAGTTCCACTCCCGGGTTCCGTTGTCATGCTAAATCCTCCCCGCCGCCGACAAGCGCATCATGCACAGGTAACACCTGCTCGGTTGAAGGTGCAACATGTACCTGTTCGCGGCATCCTGTCGCGGATTGCGGTGTCCTCGACCACGACCCATGGTGCCCGTCGCCGCGTCGTGCGCAGCATCGAACGCGCTTGCAAACGAGCGAACATGGCCGGGCCTGGTCATCGGCGCGTACGCGCGGGTCGGTACAGTCACTCTGCTTGAACCGTCGGCTGACCAGCCCCCAGCCCTGCTCGAGGAGTCCGATTCGTGACCGCGCCTGATTTCCTGTACTCGGATCTGCTGCCCATCGGTACGGACGAGACGCCGTACCGGCTGCTCACCACCGAGGGCGTGAGCACGTTCGAGGCGGGCGGGCGGACCTTCCTGCAGGTGGAGCCCGAGGTGCTGCGCATGCTCACCGCGGAGGCGATGCACGACATCAGCCACTACCTGCGGCCGGCGCATCTGGCGCAGCTGCGCAAGATCATCGACGACCCGGAGTCCAGCGGCAACGACCGGTTCGTGGCGCTGGATCTGCTCAAGAACGTCAATATCTCCGCGGGCGGCATCCTGCCCATGTGCCAGGACACCGGCACCGCCATCGTGATGGGCAAGAAGTCCGAGGGCGTGCTCACCGGAGCCGATGACGCGGAATGGATTTCGCGCGGTGTGTTCGACGCGTACACCAAGCTGAACCTGCGCTACTCGCAGCTTGCCCCGATCACCATGTGGGACGAGAAGAACACCGGCAACAACCTGCCCGCGCAGGTCGAGTTGTACTCGCAGGCAGGCGATCCCGCGCACCCGTCCTACAAGTTCCTGTACATGGCCAAGGGCGGTGGCTCGGCCAACAAGTCGTTCCTCTACCAGGAGACGAAGGCGATCCTGAACCCGGATCGCATGCTGGAGTTCCTGGACGAGAAGATCCGCTCGCTGGGGACCGCGGCCTGCCCGCCGTACCACCTGGCGGTCGTGATCGGCGGCACCTCCGCCGAATTCGCCCTGAAGACGGCCAAGTACGCCTCGGCGCACTACCTGGACAACATGCCGACCGAGGGTTCGATGGCCGCGCACGGCTTCCGCGACCTCGAGCTGGAGGAACAGGTCTTCAAGCTGACCCAGTCCTTCGGTATCGGTGCGCAGTTCGGCGGCAAGTACTTCTGCCACGACGTGCGCGTGATCCGCCTGCCGCGCCACGGCGCCTCCTGCCCGGTCGCCATCGCGGTGTCCTGCTCGGCCGACCGCCAGGCGCTGGCCAAGATCACCCCCGAGGGCGTGTTCCTCGAGCAGCTGGAACGTGAACCGGCGCAGTACCTTCCGGAGCAGACCGACGCCATCCTCGGCGGCGATGTCGTCAAGATCGATCTGAACCGGCCGATGTCGGAGATCCGTAACGAGCTGTCGAAGTACCCGGTGAAGACCCGGCTCTCGCTGACCGGCCCGCTGGTGGTGGCGCGCGACATCGCGCACGCCAAGATCAAGGAGCGCCTCGACGCGGGCGAGCCGATGCCGCAGTACATGCGCGACATGGCCGTCTACTACGCCGGTCCCGCCAAGACCCCCGACGGCTACGCCTCGGGTTCCTTCGGTCCCACCACCGCCGGTCGCATGGACTCCTATGTCGACCAGTTCCAGGCGGCGGGCGGCTCGCACGTGATGCTGGCCAAGGGCAACCGCTCCGCGCAGGTCACCAAGGCGTGCAAGGAGCACGGCGGCTTCTACCTCGGGTCGATCGGCGGTCCCGCCGCGCGACTCGCGCTGGACTGCATCAAGTCCGTGGAGGTCCTCGAATACCCTGAGCTCGGCATGGAAGCCGTGTGGAAGATCGAGGTCGAGGACTTCCCCGCCTTCATCGTCGTCGACGACAAGGGCAACGACTTCTTCGCCGAGACCTCGAAGCCGATCGCCCTGCGCGTGCGCGAGCGGTCCAAGGAACGCGTCTGACGCCAGGAGGCATGCGAATGCGCAGGGCTCACCGGATCGAAACTCGGTACCATCCCGATCCGGTGCCTTCCGCCCGGCGTCGCGGCGGCCGCTACGCGGTCCTCGCGCTGGTCGCCGGGGCCGGAATGCTCTGCGGCGCACTGCCCCTCGCGCACGCGGCACCCGCGCCCGCCGTGAGCAGCGGCCCGCTCGCCACCCCGGTCGCGAGCGAAACCGATGGCCTGGACCCGTGGCTGGCGCTGGCCTACAAATTCGCGCTCGCCGAGGCGCAGGGTCAGGGCGTGCCGCTGTGGATCGTCTCCGGCTACCGCACCCCCGCCGAGCAGGAAGCCCTGTGGGAGGACGGAATTCGCACCTACGGCAGCCCCGACGCCGCGCGCCGCTGGGTGCTGCCGCCCAGCGAATCCACCCACGTCACGGGCCAGGCCATCGACGTCGGACCGCGTGAGGGCGCAGCCTGGCTCGAGGCGAACGGCAACCGCTGGGGTCTGTGCCGCATGTACGACAACGAATGGTGGCACTTCGAACTGGCCACCCTCCCGGGCTTCGCCTGCCCGCCCCGCCTTCCCGACGCCAGCGACCGCTGATCCCTCGTCCCACGGGTCGTGGGCGCGCTGTCGCCGACGGGTGAGATCGATGCCCTCCCGCCAGCTTTCGACTGTGCGACAACCAACTTCGTTGTGCCCTCGGGTTTTCTTCTCTGGAATTCGCGGGGACGGCGGCATGGATGTGGATCGGGCGTCACCCGGTAGCTATAGATTGTGGTAATCATTCACATCGATATCAAGTCTTGGACACTATAGCTACAGCTCAGGCAAGGTGGATCAGGTCGGCCCACAGGGGTCGTCGACCCTCGGAGAGGAGTTCCCATGCCGAATCTCGCAGCCGGTCTCGGGCGGTTCCAGCGCGATGTCTTCCCCGCCAAGGCCGGGCTGTTCGCCCGCCTCGCCGGTGATCACCGGCCGGGCGCGCTGTTCGTCGGGTGCTCCGATGCTCGCGTGGTGCCCGAACTGATCACCTCCGCCGAGGCCGGGGAACTCTTCGTCATCCGCACCGCCGGCAATCTGGTGCCGCCGCATACCCCGGGTGCGGCGGATGGTGTGGTGGCGAGCATCGAGTACGCGGTGGGTGTCCTCGGCGTCACCGACATCGTGGTGTGCGGGCACTCCGCCTGCGGCGCCATGGCCGCGCTGTCCGAGGGGCAGGACCTGTCGACGCTGCCCGCGGTCGCGGGGTGGCTGGGGCACGCCGACGCCGCCCGGGCGCTGGTCGACCCCGACATCACCGGTGCCGCAGCGGTATCCGCGCTGGTTCGCCACAATGTGGTGGCACAGCTGGCCAACCTCGCCACCCATCCCGCGGTGGCCCGGGCACTGTCCCGGCGGACCCTCACCCTGCACGGCTGGGTGTACGACATCGGCACCGGCCGCGTCGAGGCGCTCGGTGCCGGGGGCGAGTTCAGCACTCTCGCCGCCTGATTCCCCGTTCTCTCCGAAATCCGACCTCCGATTTCGCGTCCGCGAAACGGTTTCCCGAAAGGAGGCACCGCCATGGTGCACGCACAGTTCGATCCGACGGCCCGCGAGGCGCTGGCCGATGCCGCCGTCGCCGCCAAGATCGCCAAGGACCTGACCTGGCAGCAGATCGCCGACGCGGCCGGACTGTCGGTCGCCTTCGTCACCGCCGCGGTGCTGGGCCAGCACCCGCTGCCGGAGAAGTCCGCGCTCGCGGTGGCCGAACTGCTCGAGCTCGACGACGATGCCGCCCGGCTGCTGCAGACCATCCCGCTGCGCGGCTCGATTCCCGGTGGCGTGCCGACCGATCCGACCATCTACCGCTTCTACGAGATGCTGCAGGTCTACGGCACCACGCTGAAGGCCCTGGTGCACGAGCAGTTCGGGGACGGCATCATCTCCGCCATCAACTTCAAGCTCGACGTCAAGAAGGTCGCCGATCCGGAGGGCGGCGAGCGCGCGGTCATCACGCTGGACGGAAAGTACCTGCCGACCAAGCCGTTCTGAGGCCCGGCCGCCCGGAGATGACCTGAATGTCCGGAGCCGGAAGCTGATCGGTCATGTCCGGGCACCTGGCGGTTCAACTGGCGACCGTACCGTCGCGGCTGAGGGATCACGGCGGACGGAGATGTGATGCTGGAACCGCGACTTCGGACCATGTGGCTGGCCAATGCGGCGAGCGGGGCGGCGGCTGTCGCCGTGCGCACGCCGCGCCCGGTGTTCGCCGCCCAGGCGCGGCGGGCGCAGCGCGAGGCCGTGGTGGCCTCGGATCTGGAAGTCGTGACGGTGACCGATCATTCGGCCGTCATCACCTGGACGACCCGGACGCGGAACCGGGCGGGGCGGCTGCGGCCCGCGCCCGCCGACACCGAGCTGCGCATCGCTCCCGCCGACGGGCGCGGTGTACCCCGTGTCCTGGTCTTCGAGGGTATGCGAACGGCGTACCACTATGCCGAGGTCCGGGATCTGGAACCGGGGCGCGCCTATCGATTCGAGGCGTACTCCGACGGGCAGCGCGCGGTGCCCGCCCGGACGCTGGTGACGCGACGGTCGGGAACACCTGAATCCACCGGCATTTTCACCACCTTGACGCCGCCGCCGGGGCGACTGCTGCGGACCCTCGCCCTGGCCAACGACCTGCACTACGGCGAACCGGCCAGTGGGCTGTTCGCGGGATTCTTCGAAGGACTGCGGCACAGCACCGACGAGTATCCGGAGTTCATGCTGCAGGCCATGCTGGAGGATCTGCGCCTGCCGGATCGCGGGGCGGACCATCTGGTGGTCGCGGGCGATCTGACCGATTCGGGAACGGCCGAGCAGTCGCGTGGAGTCCGGGACAGTCTGGACCAGTGGGGCCATCTGGGCCGGGATTACTTCGTGTGCAGGGGAAATCACGATGTCCGGCCACCGGAGGAGACCGACCACTGGGGTCAGGTGTTCCATGCCCGGGACCGGCTCGTCGAATACTTCGTGGGCGGCCTGCGGCTCATCGGGCTCGACACCACCCGGGCGCGCGGCGCCGGCGGCACCCTCGACCCGGCACAGCTGGACCACCTGCGCGAACTGCTGCGCGGCGAACCCGACCGGCCGACACTGATCTTCGGTCACCACCCGGTGACCAGGCATGCGGCGGTGAGCAATCCGGGCGGGCCCGGCTTCGTGCTGGATAGGTTCAACGCGGCCGCGCTGCACGCCCTCTACGCCACCGCGCCCGGGGTGTTCCTGCACCACAGCGGCCACACGCACCGGAATCGGCTGAGCCGCCCCGATTCCGGGATCGGGGTGGAATTCCTCGAGGTGGGTGCGGTCAAGGAGTATCCGGGCGGGTACACCCTGGTGCGGGTCTACGAGGGCGGCTACATGGTGAACTTCTGCAAGACCCGGTCCGAGGCGGCGCGACGCTGGAGCACGCGCACCCGCAGCCAGTACCTGGGCATGCACCCCGATCACGCACTGGGCAGTTTTGTCGATCGCAATCATGTCGTCCGGCGTGATTTCTCCGGCGTGTGCGCGGAGCCCTCGGCGAGTTGACCAGCAACACACCGGTTGACGCACCGGTAGGTCCGGTCAATACGCCCACAATTCCCGTGCTGTTCGGCATACTGCCTGATGCGAGTGCGCGCCACCCCACCTGGATGACCTACCCAGGCCCGATCGGATATCGCGATGTCCCTTCGTTCACCGCTGTGCGCGTGCCGCGGGTTCGGCATCCTGGGTTCGGTACTTTTCTAGCAACGGAGGCATGGTGGGCAGGCAGGGCGGGCAGTACCGTACGAATCACGGCACACTCCAGCACCAGCGCCCACCCGTTCGCGTCACCCGGCGCCCCGCCCAACCTGCCCCAGATGTCGTATTCGCTACCAGCTGGCTGATTTTCGAACTGCCCACCGCGGTACTGCTGGCCGTCTTCGTCGGCACCGGCTGGCTCGGCTACCTCCAGCACGCAGGCACCCCGGCCCAGCCGCGCTCTGCCGTAGTGGTACCCGCCGATACCGCCCGCCCGGGCGCTCACTGAGTCGGTTCGGTACCAGACCCGGCGATCCGACCGGTCGCTCGCGCCCGGCGATCAACCGCGAGACCGATTGCGCCACTGAGCGTCCGGGTCGTGTTCACCAGCCCGGACGCCGATACCAGCGACGGCACGATCACCGCGCGCGTCGCGTCACCGGCGGGAAAATGACGCCACCCCGGTGCCGCTGGCTGCGGGTCACCGGGGTGCTGGCGGGCGGATCGGCCGAAGCTGGTGCAGCGGCGGCCGATTCGGCGCGGAGGGTCAGTCGTCGAGGGAGCTGCCGTTGCGGGAGCGCGACGCGGCGCGGGCGCGGCGGCGGGCGGCCTGCAGTTCGGCGAGTTCCTGTTCGAGGGTCTCGGCGATCCGGAACTGGCCGGTGTCATAGACATTCAGCGGCGGGACCGGATCGGTGAGATCGGCGAGCGGGGAACGGTCGTCCTCTTCTTCGGTCTTGCGGCTCTTGCCGGTGGCGGAGCGGCGCTCCTTGTCGGCGGGTTTCGCGGTGTCCGACTGGCTTTCGGCCCGGGCAGGTCGGGGCTCGACCACCTGGGCTTCGGCATCGACGGTCTTCTCGGGCTCAGCGGGAGCCGCGGGAAGGGCCGGGGTGGGAGTCGGCACCGCCGAGGGGGAAGGGCGGCCGGGCCAGGAGACGACGGTGGGCATGGAGCGGCGGATTTGTTCGCCCGGGTCCGGCAGATCCCGGATCTGGTCCGTGGCACGCACGATGGCCAGACCGTACCGACCGGCCGCGGCATTGTGGATCAGCAGCGCCACACCGATCATCACCGGTGCGATGGCGTGCACGGCCACTTCATACCAGCTGCCGTTCTTCAGATACGGGTAGGTGTTGAGCATGACGGTCAGGCCCAGCAGCGCGAACTCGGCCACCACGACCTGCCGGCGGCTGTCGATCACACCCCACTCGGCCACCTTGTTGGTGCCGATCATGATGATCACGAGGCAGACGCTGATCATGCCTTCGAGCAGGTAGCTGAACCAGTACAGCGGATCGCTCGCCCCGCCCGGGGCGATGTTGTGCTGCACGTTGACCGCGGACCAGAGCATGCCGGCCGCGACCACACCGGCTAGCGCGCGCTGACTCCACGCCCGATGCTTGTACAGGGACGCCAGTTTGGCGTGCGGGCTCGATTCCCGCCGCTGAGCAGCGATCGCCTTGCGCGCCAGCAGCAAGTCGCGAATGTCGGCCTTCTCAATCTCAATGGTGGTCTGTCGGGCCCGATCGGCCGCTGATGCCGCGGCCTCGGCCTGTTTCCAGCGCTGCGCCCGCTCCTGCTCGCGGATGCGCTCGGCCAGGTCGCGCTCGGCGACGAGCTCGGTCTCCGACAGCGCATCGGTGAGAGCGGGATCGTATTGGTATGCCAGCCGTCCCCGGGCCTTCTCGACCCGTTGCGCCAGCTGGGTGACCTCGTCCTCGCGCGGATGTTCGATCGTCAATTGGTCCCCCGTCCAGGGAGTCCCGATGGATGACAGGTGATTCCGGTAGGCACGGAGAACATTTCTAGTCGATACACGCCCAACCGCGAAACTGTTGATTTGCCGATGGTCCAATCCTTACGGCGCGCCGCGCTGCGACACGCGGAATTGAGTGGGAGTCAGGGCAGTACGAAGACGTCGTCCGATCGGCTGTCCAGAGGGGTTGCCGACCGGAGTTCGGGCATCACCATATAGGACCCGGTGGCATCGCGCAGGAACGGCGACCCGTATGGGCGAAGCTGCGTGGGCGAAGGATCGAAAGACGGGCGGACGGTGGGAGATTCGGCGCGAAGCTCGGGGGTCAGCTGATCGTCTCGAGTTCCTCGTCCATCGGGATCGCGCCCTCCGGGCCGTGGGGGAGGCGGCGGCGGTTGGGGGAGCCGAGGGCGGTGGTGAGGTCGGTGCCGTCGTGTTCGGCCAGGAGATCGTCGGAGTCCCAGACCAGCAGGGTTGCGCTGACGGTGTTCTCGGCGGCGGAGTGGGCCAGATCGTAGTGGGCGCAGGCGGGGACGTGGGGGTAGGTGATCCAGAGGTCGTAGCCGGTCATGAAGAGGTCGAGGTCGAATTGGACGGACAGGCCGAGGAGTTCGCTGCGGCCGTTGTCGTCGACACCGGCGAAGGCCTCGTCCAGGGCCAGCAGGCGGGGGGCCTGGGGGTCGGCCGAATCGAGCATGACGTGGGCGGCGGCGAAGAGCGGAAGGTGCAGGGACACCGACTGTTCGCCGCCGGAGAGGGCGCTGTGCCGGGCGACCGTGAGGCGGTCCTCGGCGCCGTCGGCGGTGACGATGGTGAACGAGAAGACGCGCCAGGTGCGGTAATCGAGGGTGGCCGCGAGGATCTCGGGGAACGAGCGCTCCGGGTGGGCGGCGCGCGCGGTGCGGATCTCCGCGGCGAAATAGGCGCGGATGGTGGACAGGTCCTCGGGGGTGAGCTCGGCGGAGTCGCGGTCCAGGAGCTTGCAGACCGCGCGGGCCGGCTCGGCGAGATTGTCCGCCAGCACCCAGTGCACGCCGATGGTGTTGCCGGAGGACATCCGGCGCTGCCTCATCTCCGCGCCCATGCGGGAGATGAGATCGCGGGCGTCGCAGGTGCGTTCGTGGATCTGCTGGGCCAGCCCGGTCAGCAGCGCGTCCTCCAGGATGCGGCGCTCGGCGTCGGTGAGCAGCAGCTCCTGATCGCGGCGGGCCGCGCCGATGCGCTCGGCGAAATCGGCCAGCGCGGACAGGCCGTGGTCGTCGTGCACCTGCACCACGGTGAGGCCGTCGGCGGCGTCCCAGTGCAGGCGGTAGTCCTGGCGGGCCGCGGTCAGCGCGGCGTCGAACTCCTGCAGGGCGGTGGTGACCGCGCTGCGGGTCGACTTGCGGGCCGCCTCGCCCGCGCGCACCGAAGCGGTTGCGGAGGTGAGGTTCTCGAACAGGGCGGACACCTCGGCGGGCAGCACCGTGGGCTCCTGCTCCGGATCGCCGTTCTCGATCCGGTACAGCAGCTGTTCCGGCGTCGACCACGCGGCATCGCTGCTGGGCCAGCGGCTGTCGGCGGGCGCGCCCAGCAGGCTCAGCAGATCCGGGCGCGCGTACGGGGCCAGATGACGGACGTCGGCGAGCAATTCGGTGAGCGCGGTGCCCAGTGTGTCGTGGGCGGCGCGATGCGCGCCCTCGGCGGTGCCCACGGCCTCGATGGCGTCGGCCGCGGCCTTGCGGGCGGCCTTCTGCTCCGCGCGCGCCGCCTCGATCTTCTCCCGTGCCGCGTCCAGCTCGCGATCGATATCCGCGGCGCCGGCGCCGAGCGCCTCACGCAGGGTCTCCAGTTTGCGCAGCTGCTCCTCGTACCCGGCCCGTGCGGCCTCGGCCTCTTCCGCGAATGCCTCGGCCAGGTCCTTGGCTTCCTCGAGCCGGTCCCCGGCCTCCCGGGCCCGCTCGTGCTCGCGCTGATGATCGCCGCGCAAGCGCAGCAGCGCCGTCCCGGCGTTCTCGAAATGGCGGACAGCGGCCGCCAGCGCATCCAGCTCGGCAGGATCGCGCGGCGCGCGATGATCGGCCGCGATGGCCCGAACCTTCTTGTCCGCGTTGGTGTATTCCGCCACGGCCTGATCCAGATCCCGCTCGGCCTGGCCCGCCGCCTCCGAGCGTGAGCGCAGCATGCCCGCCGCCTCGGCGACGCTCCGCAGCGCGGCGGTGACCGCCGTGGTCCGCGGCAGCGCCTTGGCTGCCGCCGAAATCCGCCCCAGTTCCGCGGTGGCGGCCTGTTCGTCGGCTTCGGCGGTATCGGCCTCGCCCACAGCCGTTTCGATGGCAGCGGCCAGCTCAGCCAGCCGCAACTCGCGCCGGCGCGCGCGGGCGGTGGTGCCGATGAACTCGGCGTCGGCCTTGACGTGCCGGCCGACCTGCACCCCCTGCCGGAACCGGCCGTCGGTGGCGATGGTGAGCTGCCCCTCCGCGCCGACCGGCTGTGCCTCGGCCCCGGTGACAGTGCGCCCCTTGCCATTCGCGCCGGCGGCCGTGACCGACCCGGCGACCTCGTGCAGTGCGATGGACGCCAGAATGCCGGAGACGATCTGGCGCGGCACGGTCAGCGTGTCCGAATCATCCTCGACGACAAGCACATCGGCGAGCGTGCGGCCGGTGGGGCGCAACTGCTGCGGCAGCGGCGTGAGGAACTGGTCCGAAGCATGGTCCGGCAGTTCGGCATCCGCGCACACCCAGGCGTCGAGCAGGTTGGCGGCCTGTAGCGCAGCCTCGATCCCAGCTGCCTCGTGCGCACCGACGCCGTCGGCGAAACGCACCAATCGCCACAGCGGCGCGCCGGCCCGATCGGGTCGCGCATCGGTGCGCGCGGCGAAAGCCGGTGGCGCGTCCTCGCGTTCGGCCGCGACCCGCTCCCGCTCGGCGCGCAGTTCGCCCGCCCGTGCGGTCGCCTGGGCCGCCCGCGCCCGCGCCTCCTGCCGCCGCGCCCGGATCTCCTCGGTCAGCGGCTCGGTGCGTTCGGCGAGCACTTCGGCCGGTGTGGCCGGAACCGAGCCGTCGTCGAACACGTCGACCGGTCCCCGGCCGGTCGCAGCCGTGTCGACGGCTGCGCCGCCATCCGGTCCTGTCGCCGAGCGCTTTCCGCCCGCCTTTCCGGTCCCGTCCTGGGCCGCCGAGTCGCCGCCGGTGCGAGACCCGGCCCGCATCGCGGCCTTCTTGCCGCCGCTGGCCGGGCGCGGGGCGTGCTCGGTGCCGACCTGTCCGAGCGCGTGGTCCAGTGCCTCGAACAGTCCCGTGCGAATCGGCGCGTAGACGTCGCGGTGCGTGTCCCACCAGTCGCGCAGGGACACAGCGGTGTTCGACCGGGCCAGGGCCACTCCGGCTTCGGCCTCGGCCAGCTCGGCGGCGGCGGATTCGCGCAGCTCGACCGCGCGCTGTGCGGCGCGTTCGGCCCGGGTGCGTTCGGTGACGGCCTGGTCGACCAGGGTCAGCGCGCGGCGGACGGCGCGGACGTCGGCGTCGCGCTCCTCGGCATGGGAGCGGACGGTGGTGGTGAGGTGCTCGGCGCGGGCCGATTCGGGCAGGGCCGACCAGCCGATGCCGGCTTCCTCTGCGGCGGTGCGGAGTTCGTCCTCACCGCGGAACAGTGCGGAGGCGGCGTTGGTGACGGCGGCCTGGGCGCGTTCGGATTCCTCCAGCCGCTGGTCCACGGTCTGACGGGACTTGAGGGCCTTGTCGCTGTGCACGGCGGCGGAGGTTTCCAGCCGGCGGACGGCGCCGGCGAGATCGTCGAGCTGCTGCTTGCCCTCGTAAGCGCTGGAACGCTGGAGGGTTTCCCGGTCGGCGAGGGCCTGCTCGTAGGCGCGGTCGGCGTCCTCGGCGCGGGTCTCGGCGGCCGCGCGCTCGGTGTCGCGGCGCTTGCGCAGGGCGGCGGCCGCGTGCAGGGCGGTGCTGGAGTGGGTGACCGCGTCCAGGCGCACCCGCACCTGGTCGATGTCCGTCTTCGCCTGCACGGCAAGGTATTTGCGGTAGACGTTGACGAAATCGCGGGTCGCGGTGTCGGCCTGGACCAGGCCCTCGAGGGTGCGCCCGACCTCCTCCATATCGCTGAAGGAGCGGGCGGCGTCCAGGATCAGCTGCTCGTCCAGCGGACGCAGACCATCGGTGAGCGCCTGCGAGAGGCCGCGCGGGTCCAGGTTCTTGGCGAGCTGCGGGCGGCGCAGCGTCAGGATCAGATTGATGAGCTGGTCGTAGCGCTGCTGCCCGAGCCCGAACATGCGGGCGTCGATGGCCGCCCGGTACTCGACCGGCCGGTCCACGATGGCGTCGGAGCCGATCTGCTCGGCCAGCTGCTTGCGGGTCAGCGGCCGGTCGTCGGGGCCCAGCAGCGAGAAGTCCACGCCCACCCGGCCGTCGGCGACGAAGTACCAGCGGGTCACCTTGTCGTTGGAGCGGGTGGCGCGCATGCCGATGCCGATGGTGACGGTCTCCGGCCCGGTCCAGCTGCCGCGCGCGAACTCCATCCACACGTACGAGTAGGCCGATTCCTGCTTGCGGTACAGCAGGTTCGACTTCATGGTGCGCTCTTCACCCGCGAACGGATTGAGCCGCCGTGGCTCGATCCGCCCGTCCAGCACGAACGGGAACAGCACCTCGAGGGCCTTGGTCTTGCCCGAGCCGTTGGGCCCGCGCAGCACCAGCCGCCCGTCGGCGAAGCAGAACTCCTGGTCGCGGTAGTCCCACAGGTTGATGATGCCCGCCCGGGTGGGGACGAAGCGCACTCCACCGTGAATGTGGTCGGCCATCAGTTCCCGGATCCCTTCTCTGTCGAGCTGTCCGCGGGCGCTGTCGAGCTAACCGCAGGCACGGCATTCGCGCCGAGTTGTGTGGGGGAGATGAACAATTCGGTCTCCGCGCGGGTGCGGACGGTGACGATCGCGCCCCGGTACCGGGCCAGCGCGGGCCGGATGAGCAGGCCGCCGTCGACCAGCTCCACCAGCCGCAGCCGCTCCAGCAGCGAGACCGCCTCGGCGGTCAGGCCCGGTACATCGGCCTGCCACTGCGCGGCGAAGGTGTTGCCGTACCGGTCGGTCAGCATCTGCACGGTGTCACGGATCCACGACGACTCGAGGAACGGGAACTCGGGGACCTCGGGCTCGGCCGCTTCCACGTCCGAATCCTCGTGCGGCCCGAAGACATCGATCGGATCCGCGAGCGGTGCGAACACGGTATTCGACGGAATGGCGGTGTCGAGTTGCTCCATCAGATCCAGCAGCGGACGGTCCGGCCGCGGCCGGCGTTCGACCGGATTGTCGATGTCCAGCACCAGATCCGCGATCTCACCCGCCAGCAGCAGCGCCACCTGCGCGAGCGTGCCCGTGCCCGGGAACCGCACATCCGACAGCCGCCCCGAACTGTCGATCAGCGCAACGCCTTCCGCGCGCCGCTCGGCCCGCAGCCCGGTGAGGTACTCGACCTCGCCGACCAGCTTCTCCTGCCCCAGCAGCGAGCGCTGCGGCTCGTCGAGCTCGTCGGCGTAGACCACCGGCTGCTCGACCAGGGCCCGCCGGACCTCGCGTGCCGCCAACGCCAGTGCGGGGGAACGGGTATCGGATCCGCCCGCCTCCTCGCCGAGCAGTCCGGTGACGCTCTGGAGATGCTGCAGCGCCCGCGGCGGCCGGAACAGCGCGAAGACCACCGATCGGTCGATGTCGTAGAGCGCCTCACCGGCCTCCGGGTCGCTGGCCCAGCCCCCGGCATCGCCGTCGGCCAGGGTGACCGCGCCGCGCGCCGCCAGCCAGCCGACCGCGTCGACGAACGCATCCCGATCCGCGGCCCGATCCGGCGCGAGCTCGAGGCCCTCCACCCGTTCGGTGTAGGCGGCCACTTGATCGGCCAACTCCGACAACGTGATCTGATCCCCGGCCCGGCCCAGCGCGGCCAGGGCCAAGGCGAGATAGGCGTAGCGGCGGCGATCGAACAGCCGGTCACCGGTAGTCCGCGCGGGCCGCCCGGCGTCGAGCCGATCCAGCACCGGGAACAGCCGCGCCGTGGTCTCGGTGACCTCCAGCCGATACCCGAACAGCTCGGCCAGATCCTCCCGCAGCTCCGTCGCCCACCGCCGCAGCAGCGGCAGCGCAATGCGATCCGGATACGTGCGGGTCACCAGGTGATTGGCCAGAATCACCCGCGCCGCACGCTGATAACTGTCCAGCGCGAGCGAATCGATACTTCGCGCGTGCATCAGCCCACCTCCCCGCCGCCGACCGCCCCGCCTGCGGGCGTGACCGACGGATCCGGCCGATTCGACTGCGCAGCAGGGGATTTGCGACCGCGCAGGGCAGCGGTCTCGCGAACCTCGAGTCGCCGGTTGTTGAGGTGCAGCACGCCCTTGGACGTACGGACGAGCGTGGACCCCTCGTGCTCGGACACGGTGAGTGTCACGCCGTTGTCGGAACCGGAGGTGCCCGGTACCCGCCCGCTCACCGGCACCCACGCGGTGGACGCGGCGTCGAGCAGCTTGAGCAGCACCTCGGTCTCGCCCTCGTCGAGCTCCCGGTCGTAGAGGTCGGCGGCGGCCAGTGAGCGTGCGGCCTCGGCGCGGGCGCGCTGGGCATCGAGCTGTACCTGGCGCAGGCGGCGAATCCCCGCGTCATTGCGCTGCAGCCGGGCGGGCGCACCCGGCGTCGGCGGCCGCCCGGTCTCGGCGAGGGTGCGGGCGATCTCCAAAGGTGGTGCGTCCCACCAGGATCGGATGGCCGGAATCACATCGGCGTCCGGGTGCTGCATGGCCAGATGGCGGGGACGGCCCAATCCGAAGACGGCGTCGTACAGCGCGTGCGCGGCCTCGGCGGTCGGGGCGGCGGTGAACCACCCGGCGAGGTGTCGCAGCGCCGATTCCCGGCTGACTCCGCCCTTGCGGGTCTCGGTGACTCGTCGCAGCAGCGAGAGCACCGCCGCGATGGCGCTCATGGTCGCTTCGCGCAGCCGCTCGCATTCGGTGAGCCCGCCCTCGTCGTCACTGATGAACCAGGCCCGCAGCCCCTGCCAGCGCGCCCGCCAATCCGCTTGGCGCTCAGCGGTATTCAGCAGCACCCGCTCGTCGCAGCGGGCCGCGCGTTCGATGAGATCCTCGACCCCGGTGTGCTCCACCTCGCGAATGGCGGCGGCCAGCCGCGGTGCGAAACGTGCCAGGTCCATGGAGAATTCGCGCATGTGCGCCAGCAGCGCGTCCTTGTGCGCGAGGAAGGCTTCGGGGGTGGCCTCGGTGGTCCGCACCAGATCGCCGAGCGTGAGATAGAAGTGCGCCGCTCGCTCGGCCAGATCCGACAGCGCCCGGTCCAGCCGGTTCAGTACCCGGTAGACGCGCGGCGCGTCCGCGCTCTTGTTGGCCTCGGCGAGGGTGTGCAGATCCGCCAGCAGCTCCGGCAGCACCAGCCGCGAGAGCGCGGCCTCGTCGAGCCGTGCCTCCAGCACATCCGAAACCGCCCGATATGCCTGATAACCCGCCTGTGAGAACTGATAGACGAAATGCCGGTTCCGATACTCGGCCAGCGTCGCCGCCCGGGTCCCGTCGTAACTGCGTTCCAGCACACCCCACTGGTGCAACTGCTCCAGCAGCGGACCCACCTCGGTGGCGGTCAGCGCGGGCGCGCCCGGGCAACGATCGAGCGAGTCGGCGACGTCGGAGGCGTGCAACAGCACCACGTAGGCGGCGCGGGCGGTGTCGAAGGCCCGCAACACCCACAGGTAATCGGCCCGTTTCTCGGCGGTGGCGAAGGAGAACAGACGCAGCCGGTCGGCGTCGCTCCGCCGCTCCGCGCTTGGAATCTCCTCAGACCCGACCCCCCTCGGGTCGGGCAGCAATCCGTCAGCGGACTCGGTCACCGGGAGAAGGTTAGTACTCCCTCCCGACCGGTTCGGAATCGTGCCGAGTGTCGGCGCGCCCGATCCGGCCCCCCGGTGACCGATTCCGGGTCCGCGATCGCCGGTCAGTTACCGAGCGCGGCGACGCCCGCCTGCGCGAACTTCTCGTCCTGATCACCGCTCGGCGCACCCGCGACCCCGATGCCCGCGATCGGCGCGCCACCCTTGGCGGCCACCGGGGCGCCGCCCGCGAGGAACAGGGTGCCCTGGATGTCGGCCAGATGCGGCGCACTGTCGAGGCGCTTGGCCAGCTGGGAGGTCGGCGCGTTCCAGGAGACCGCGGTGAACGCCTTCTGCTGCGCGGACGAGTAGGACTGCGGCCCGGCGCCGTCGCCGCGCAACGTGACGACGGTATTGCCGTCGCGATCCACCACGGCGACCGTCACGTGCTGGTTCTCCTTCACCGCGGCATCCAGCGCGGCCTGCGCGGCCTTGGTGGCGGCGGCAATGGTCAGATGGGTGCTCTGCTGCAGGTTGCCATTGGCGACATCGGCCGCCACCGGGGCCTTGCTGCCCGGATCCGGATCCTGTGCGTTCACCGACACCACGCCGATCACCCCGGCGGCCACGACCGCCGCGGCCGCGCCGCCGATGACGAGGCGCTTGCGGTTGGAGCTGGACTGCTGCGGGGTGGTCATGATGTCCTCCACGGATTCTCGGGTGAAAGCTGTTCGCTCTGTTCGCATTCCAGCTTGCTGCCCAGGCCGGACGGGCACATCGACGCAGCGGCCAGGAATTCGCGCGCGGTCCGGCTGATCCCCGTATCAACCGATCGGATGACCCCGGGAGCGGTGGGTCACGGCAGAATGAGGGTGTTTGTCCATGCCACCGAGTGTTCACCCACGTCGCTGCCGCCGAGGAGGTGCCCGCATGCCGTCTCCGGACCAGGTGGGCGCGCAGCCCCGTGACGACACCCGGTTGCTGGGCACCATCGTGCACAGCGCTTTCTACGTCCTGCTGGCCGCGTCGATGCTGCGCTTCGTGCTCCGCCACCCCGACAGTGCGCGCATGCCGTGGGTGATCGGACTCTCGCTCGGACTCGCCGTGCTCTATGTGCTGAGCGAACGGCGCGCCTCCCGTCGCGTGCCGCTGTTCGCGCTGCTGGTGACCGCGTGGGCGGTATTGGTCGTCCTCGCACCGAGTTTCGCCTGGTGCGCCGTGCCGCTGCTCTACACCGGCCTGCGCATCCTCCCGCTGCGTGTCGCCCTCGCGCTGGTCGCCGGGCTGACCGCGCTGGTCGTCTTCGCTCAGCTGAAGCTCGCGGGCTGGGCCGACCCCAACCTGCTGCTGGCCCCGCCCGCCGTCGCCGCCCTCAGCACCGCGCTGTTCGTCGGCCTGATCCGCCAGACCGAACGGCAGGCCGCACTCATCGACGACCTGCGCGCCACCCGCCGGGAACTCGCGGCCACCGAACGCCGCGAAGGCACCCTCGCCGAACGGCAGCGTCTCGCCATGGAGATCCACGACACCCTGGCCCAAGGACTTTCGAGCCAGCGCATGCTGCTGCAGGCGGCCGACCGGATCTGGGACAGCGAACCGGACCAGGCCCGCGAGCACGTGCGCAGCGCGGCAGCCGTCGCGGAATACAACCTCGCCGAGGCGCGGCGCTTCGTGCACGACCTCGCGCCCACGGATCTGGCCGCGGGCGGGTCGCTGATCGCGGCGCTGGAGGCGATGGCCGAACGGGAGAGCGGCGACTCGCTCAGCGTGCGCATCCACGTGGAGGGCGCGCCGGTGGGACTGCCCGCGGGCGTGAAGGCGGCGGTCCTGCGAATCGCGCAGGGGGCGTTGGCGAATGCGCGCGAGCATGCGGCCGCGACCGCGGTCACCATCACCCTGACCGACCTCGATGACCGGCTCGTCCTCGACATCGCCGACGACGGCCGGGGTTTCGACCCCGCCGAGACCGCCACCACCGCCGACCGCGGCCACGGCCTGCCCGCCATGCGTGCCCGCCTGCGCCAGCTGGGCGGCACCCTCACCGTCGAATCGGCGCCCGGGGACGGCACCGTCGTCTCCGCCGAAGTCCCCCTGGAGCGGTCGTGACCGAAGCCGAAACCCCTGTCCGCCTGGTGATCTGCGACGACCACGTGGTCGTCCGCGCCGGCCTGCGCGCCCTGCTGGGCAGCACACCCGACATCGACGTCGTCGGCGAAGCGGGCAGCGGCCCGGAGGTGGTGGCCCTCGCCGAGCGTCTCCAGCCGGACGTCGTGCTCATGGACCTCCAGCTCGGCGGCGACATGGACGGCATCGAGGCCACCCGCCGCATCACCGCGGGCGCTGGTGTGACCCCGCACGTGCTGGTGCTCACCACCTACGACACCGACGCCGACATCACCCGCGCCATCGCCGCCGGCGCGACGGGCTACCTGCTCAAGGCCGAACGCCCCGAGGAGCTGTTCGCGGCGATTCACGCGGCCGCGCAAGGACGTACGGCACTGTCCCCGCCCATCGCGGACCGGGTGCTCAACCGCATGCGAAACCCGCAGCCCACGTTGACGGCCCGGGAGTTGGATATTCTCGGCCAGCTGTCGCAGGGGCTGGGGAATCGGGAAATCGCCCGGGCGCTGCATGTCAGTGAGGCGACCGTGAAGACGCACCTGGGGCGAATCTACGACAAGCTGGGCGTCGACAATCGTGCCGCGGCAGTCGCTGTCGCGAACGAGCAACGGCTCCTGAAGTGAGTCACAGCCGGCTCTTGAAGTGAGTCACAGCCCCTTGGGCGCAGCCTGCTGCATGAAACCGAAGAGGTAACCGGCCACGCGCCGCATCTGAATCTCCTCGCTGCCCTCGGTGATTCGATACCGGCGATGATGCCGGTAGATGTGCTCGAACGGCGTGTGGCGGGAGTAGCCGAGCCCACCATGAATCTGCATAGCGCGGTCGGCCGCTTCACAGCACAGCCGGTTGGACCAGTAGTTGCACATGGACACCTGGGCCGACTGCGTGAACGGGCCGTAGCGGTCCATGGCCCACGCGGTCCTGTGGATCAAGGTCCGCAGCATTTCGCACTGGGTGCTCAGCTCCACCAGCGGAAACTGGATCGCCTGGTTGGCGGCCAGCGGCGTCCCGAAGGTCTTGCGCTGCTTGGCGTAGGCGATCGACCGGTCGATGCAGTATTGCGCCGCACCTAGGCTGGACGCGGCCTGGCGGAGCCGATTCTCGTTGAAGAAATGCTGGACGACCGCCAGCCCGCGTCCCTCCTTGCCGAATATCGCGTCGGCCGGCACCCGCACGTCCTTCAGCACGATGTGGGCGTGGTCGGTGGGCATATTGAACGTCCACAGGAACTCGGCGATCCGGAAACCGGGCGTGCCGACCGGGACGAGGAAGGCGGTGATGCCGACGCCGTCTCCCGGGCTCCCGGACGTGCGGGCGAAGATCAGGTCGGCGTCGGCGCGGTGCATGCCGGTGTTGAAGGTCTTCTCGCCGTTGATGATCCAGGAATCGCCGTCGCGGACCGCCGTGGTTTCCATGAAGGTGGCGTCGGAGCCGTGATCGAGCTCGGTGATGCCGAAGCCGAAGAACTTCTCGCCGGTCGCCAGGCCGGTGATCCACGCCGATTTCTGTGCGGGCGAACCGTATTCGTGCATCAGCAGCAGCCCGACATTGTTGGCGACGACGGCGTGCTCGGTCTGCAGGTCGCAGTGCAGGCCCAGGCCGCGGCGGGCCAGATGCTCGCGGATGACGGCCATGTCGAGGTTGGAGCCGTCGCGGCCACCGTATTCGGCGGGACAGGCGTAGCGGAGGTGGCCGGCGGCGTCGGCGCGGCGGCGGGCCTCGGCCAGCAGGTCCTCCCAGTCGCCGCTGGGGAGGCCGCCGCGGTCCCAGTCGGTGCGGGCGTCCTCGCGGCGGTGGTCGAAGAAGCGGATATTGTCGCCGGTCTGTTCCAGCGGGACGATGTCGCGGTCGATGAACTCGTCCAGTTCGGCCAGATATTTCCGCAGCTGGTCGGGCAGCTCGAAATCCATGACGGTCACCTCGATCCGGTCGGGCGGATCTGCATGAGCAGATCCCATTCGATCTCGGGAATGCGCCGCCCGCTGGCGGCCATGACAATGCTGGGGACGGTGCCGTCCAGGAACGCGGCGGCCTGGGCGGCCAGCATGGCGCCCCACCCGAGGGTGCAGGCCACCTTCCACCAGCGGAAGCGGTCGGCGTTGAAATCGCCTCCGGCGGAGGCGTATCCGCGTACGAAGGTGGCGCAGTCGGTGAAGCCGCCGAACTCGCGGTCGTCGACGCCGAAGCGCCACATGCGCAGGGCGGACCAGGCGGTGTCGCGCATGGGGTCGCCGAAGCGCTGGGCGCCCTCCCAATCCAGCACCGCCTCGATGCCCTCGGGACCGACGATGAGGTTGCCGTTGCGAATATCGGTGTGGATCAGGGTGGGTCGCTCCGGGGGCCCGGGGAGGTGGCGGGTCAGCCAGCGCAGTGCGAGGGCGAAGACGGGACGGTCGGCGAGCAACCGGGCAACCGACGATTCGGCGTCTCGCAGAAACGATTCGGCGGGATCGTCCCCGGGGCTGCCGGGCAGTTCAGGGGAGCCCTGCCCGGGGTCGATTCCATGCAACAGGGCCGTGGCCCGGCCGAGTTGCTAGCCCACCAGACCGCCGATACCGGCCTGCTGCACCAGCCGCAGGACTCGGCGCGGCACGGTCTCGCCGTCGAGGCGCTCGGACAGCATGAACGGCTCCCCGGCATACCCGGTGTCGGTGCACACGGCCAGCACGTGGGGGACGGGTACCCCGTGCTCGCGAGCCAGTTCACGCACGCCCGCCTCGACATCGACCGGGAGCAACTGCACACTGCCCGGCACGAGTGTGGCGACCAGCCTCAGTACGCACCCGCCGAGATCGGCGTCGAAGGCGATATTGCGTCGCCGCGCGCCCGCCGAGAGCGGCCGCAGGTCCGAGATCGTCACCGCGCGGCCGATGTCCTCGGACAGGAATCGGGCCAGGCCGGCCGTCATGTCGCCGGTCATTCGCCCTCCCAGGCGTCATAGCCGGGTTTGGCGATGGCCAGATCGGCGCGGACGATGGGCACCAGCACCGCCCACAGCTCCTCGTCGTCGGCTGTCTCGGGCACCTCCGGAGGCTGCGTTGTCAAGGTGACTTCCCGCTCCAGCATCCGGGCCAGATGCGCGCCGACGCGAGCCTGATGCCGCAACTCCGGTGGGAGTGCGGGCAGGAGCGTCGTCTCCAGCAGATCCGCGAGCGCCGTCAGCAACTCCGGTGCCGTGGGCCGATACTGCATGGCGTGCCTCCGGCATGAAATCCATTGTTCGGCAGGTAAACCGGGATGGTACGGGACCACGCGGCGCGATGGCCGTGAATTGCGGGCGAATGCCCGCAGTTGCGGGTCGATGTCGGGGGTGGCGGCCGGGGCAGACCTGCCTGTGTCGGGTATCGAACACCGTCGCCGATTCATGGAATGATCGCCCTTACTGATCATTTGCTGTAGTCGGACCGCGATCGCGACACCGGACAGGTGGTGACAGTGGAGAACCAACCCCAGGACAGCGGCGACACGGAACACCCGGAGCTCGACTACCGGTTCACCCTGGCGAACGAACGGACCTTTCTCGCGTGGATCCGCACCGCGCTCGGTCTGCTGGCCGCCGGTGTCGCGGTGCACACGCTGGTGCAGCCGTTCCATCACGGCGGGGTGCGGCGGCTGCTCTCGCTCAGCTGCATCGTGCTCGCGGTCGTGCTGGCCGCCGGCGCGTACACGCACTGGCGCGATGTCCAGGACCGGATGGTGCGCGGCGAGCCGCTGGGGAACACGATCCTCGTCCCGATTCTCGCGGGCGGGATCGCGATCGTCTCCATCTTCGCGGCGATCGCGACGGTGTGGCCGTGACCGCACCGCCCACCTATCCCGCGGAGCGCACCGCGCTGGCCTGGCGGCGCACCGCGATCGCCGCGATGGGGACCGGGGTGCTGTTCGTCAATCATGCGGCGACCAGCGGCTGGCATCCGGCGGCCATCGCGCCCGCCCTCGCGGCGGTCGGACTCATGTTCGTCGCGGGGCTCAGCTTCCTGCGCAACAACTCGCTGCACCACGGGCACTGGGCGCACGGGTCGCGGATCATCGCCATCGCGACGGTCGCGGTGCTGGTGGTGTGCGGGGTGGCGCTCGTTATCGGTTTCACTGATCCCGGTAAGCGGCAAGCCTTTTCGATCCCATCGACGTCGGAGATCCCGGCAGGTACAGGAGGCGGACAGTGAGTGCGGTCACCGAACCGAGCACGTTCATCATCGAGCAGAACCAGCGTGCCCTGAAAGAGCTTCCGTTCGACAACACCGCCGACCAGCAGGACGCCGACCGCGGCTTCATCGCCAAGCTGGAACCCGGAATCGTCAAGGACGACAAGGGGACCGTGGTCTGGGACGACGACTCCTACAGCTTCCTGCAGGGCTCCTGCCCCCACTCGGTGCACCCGTCGCTGTGGCGGCAGTCGGGCCTGGTGGTGAAACAGGGCCTGTACGAGGTGGTTCCGGGCATCTACCAGATCCGCGGCCTGGATCTGTCGAATATGACGATCATCGAGGGCGACACCGGTGTCATCGTCATCGACCCGTTGATCTCGGCCGAGACCGCGAAGGCGGGCATGGACCTGTATTTCGCGCATCGCGGCCGGAAGCCGGTGACGGGCATGATCTACACCCATTCGCACGTCGATCATTTCGGCGGTGCGATGGGTGTGATGACCATGGAAGATGCCGAGTCCGGGCGGGTACCGGTGGTGGCGCCGGCCGGATTCCTCGAACACGCTGTCGCCGAGAACGTCTACGCGGGCACCGCCATGGCCCGGCGTGCGGCCTACATGTACGGCGCGGCGCTGCCGCGCGGTCCGAAGGGCCAGGTCGGTGCGGGGCTGGGGCAGACCACCTCGACGGGCGGTGTCACGCTTATCGCTCCGACCCTCGACATCACCTGCACCGGGCAGGAGCAGACGATCGACGGCGTGCGCATCGTCTTCCAGATCACCCCCGGCACCGAGGCGCCGTCGGAGATGAACTTCCACTTCCCGGGCTTCCGCGCACTCTGCATGGCGGAGAACGCGACCCACACGCTGCACAACCTGCTGACGCTGCGCGGTGCGCTGGTGCGTGACCCGCACGTCTGGTCCACCTACCTCACCGAGTCGATCAACCTGTACGGCCGCGAGAGCGACGTCGTCTTCGCCTCGCACCACTGGCCCACCTGGGGCACCGAGCGGCTGGTCGAGTACCTGGAGTCGCAGCGCGACCTGTACGCCTACCTGCACGATCAGACCCTGCGCCGGCTCAACCAGGGCTACGTGGGCAGCGAGATCGCCGAGATGATGGAAATGCCTCCGGCGCTGGTCGATTCGTGGGCCGCGCACGGCTACTACGGGTCGGTCAGCCACAATGTGAAGGCCATCTATCAGCGGTACATGGGCTGGTTCGACGGCAATCCGGCCCATCTGTGGGAGCACCCGCCGGTCGAGGGGGCCAAGCGGCACGTGGAGTTCATGGGCGGCGCGGACGAGGTACTGCGCAAGGCGCGCAAGTCCTTCGACGAGGGCGACTACCGGTGGGTCGTGCAGGCGGTCAACTACGTGATCTTCGCCGACCCGTCCAACCAGGCCGCCAAGGCGCTGCAGGCCGACGCCTTCGAACAGCTCGCGTTCGGCGCGGAGAACGGCCCGTGGCGCAATTTCTTCCTCTCGGGCGCCTACGAGCTCCGCAACGGCAAGTTCGGTACGCCGACCAAGGCCAGCTCGCCGTCCATGATGGCGGCGCTCACCGTGGACCAGGTCTTCGACGGCATGGCGCTGCGGCTCGACGGTCCCAGGGCCTGGCCCGAAAAGGCCACCAGCGACTGGGTTTTCACCGACGAGAACCGCACCGTCCGGCTGCAGCTGCGCAACGGCGTGCTGTTGCACTGGGATCGCCGCGACGGTGACGAGCTGCCGGCCCCCGACGTCACCTTCACCCTGACCCGGCCCACCCTGATCGGCGTGCTGCTCGCGGGCGAGGACCTGCAGGCGGCCGTGCAGGCCGGACGGCTCAGGATCGACGGTGATGTCCAGGCCTTCGCCAAACTGGTGGGCCTGTTCGACCAGCCCGACCCGGACTTCGACATCGTGACTCCGTAGCAGCGGACACGAGTGGGCGGGCCGGTGCGGCGACCACACCCCTCATCTCGCCGCACCGGCCCATTTCTTTGCGTCCGGCGCGATGGTCGCGGATCCGGGCGGCGAAGGCGTCATCGTGACCGAAGCGGCCATCGAAGGTGTCGAGCAGATCGAGTGCCGTTGGCACGTCCAGGCCCGCGATCAGCCGCCATCAGCAACGTGGCGGCAATGCATGAGGGTTTACTGAATTCCGGACCCCCGAGTCACCCGCGACGGGTGCGGCGGGGGTCCGTGCCCGGCGCGGCGGTCGCCAACGGTGCTCGGCCGGTTCAGCGTTCGAGGGTGAGCATGGCGGTGAGCGCGCGGCCGACCGCCTCGGAGGCGGCGCGTTTGGACAGGCCGCGCCGGTCCATCAGGTGGTGGCGGTACGGCCAGCCCACGGTGGCGTCGACGAGATCGAGCAGCTGCTCGCCCTCGGCGTGGTCCAGTTCCGGTGCGAAGGCGCGGGTGAGCGCGTCCCGAATCCGCTTGTCGGTCAACCGCATCCGGGCGTCCACCGCCGGGGTGCGCAGGGATTCGATGAGCCCGAGCACCCGGGGCTCGCGCTGCAGCGTGAAGATGGCCTCGCTCTGGCGCACCACCGCCTCGATGCGCTGGGCCAGTAGCAGTTCCGGGTCGATCTCGCCCAGCAGCGCCTCGACCTGTTCGGACTGCTGATCCACCGCCGCGGTGATCAGCGCTGTCCGGGTCGGGAAGTGCACGAAGATACTGCGTTCCGACACCCCGGCGCGCTCGGCGATGCTGCGGGTGGTGGGGTCGAACTCGCCGTCGTGGACCGCCGAAAGCAGGCCCTCGATGATCGCCCTGCGGGTCTGTTCCGGGTTGCGCCGCCGCCGTGGGCCGTCGCCTTTGCCCTCGCTCATGAGGAGAATCCGATCACATCTGGTGGGAGCGCGTGCACGCAGGTCCGGCAGAGGGTTCGCGGGCTCATGGGTGGTGTCACACACTCACTATATTGCAGTAGTACTGCAATAGTGATGTACTGTGGCGGAGACGGCAGAATGGCGGCGAATGATCGGCTACTCGTTCTGTCCGGCATATCGACCGCATGGAGACAGGAGAGCGCTGATGACCGACGCGGACCTCACCAACAACGGCGACGACCGCAAGCCGGGCGGCTTCACGGTGTCGCGGCGGGGGGTGTTCGGGGTGGGCGCGGCCGCACTGGTGGCCGCCGGTGTCGGAGCCGCCGTCGCCGGGTGTGACAGCAACGGCGACAACGGTTCCGCCGCCGAGCGGACCACCAAGGATCCGGTCGATCCGAGCGGCCACATCGTCGACCAGCAGCATCAGGCGCAATCCGCATTGCCATTCTCCGACAAGCAGGACTTCACCGACACCGACAAAGGCTTCATCGCCAAGCTCGAGCCGGACGTGGTGAAGGATGCCAATGGAAAGGTCGTGTGGGACAACGAGTCCTATGGATTCATCCAGGGCACCTGCCCCAACTCGGTGCACCCCTCGCTGTGGCGGCAGTCCCAGCTGGTGGTGAAACAGGGCCTCTACGAAGTGGTTCCGGGCATCTACCAGATCCGCGGCCTCGACCTGTCGAACATGACGATCATCGAGGGCAGAACCGGCGTCATCGTCATCGACCCGCTGATCTCGACCGAGACCGCCAAGGCGGGCATGGACCTGTACTTCGCGCACCGCGGTCGGAAGCCGGTCACCGGCATGATCTACACCCACTCCCACGTCGACCACTTCGGCGGCGCCCTGGGTGTCATCAGCCTGGAAGACGCTGCCTCGGGCAGGATTCCGGTGATCGCGCCGCAGGGCTTCGTGGAGCACGCGGTCGAGGAGAACGTCTTCGCCGGCACCGCCATGGCCCGCCGCTCGGCCTACATGTACGGCGCGGCGCTGCCGCGTGGTCCGAAGGGTCAGGTCGGCGCGGGCCTGGGCATGACCACCTCGGTCGGCACAGTGGGCCTCATCCCGCCGAACAGGGACGTCACCCACACCGGCCAGGAAGAGACCATCGACGGGATCAAGGTCGTCTTCCAGATCACCCCGGGCACCGAGGCGCCGTCGGAGATGAACTTCTACTTCCCCGACTTCCGTGCGATGTGCATGGCGGAGAACGCCACCCACACCCTGCACAACCTGGTCACCCTGCGCGGCGCGCTGGTTCGCGACGCGCACGTGTGGTCGCAGTACCTGACCGAGACCATCACCATGTTCTCCGACAAGTACGACGTCGCCTTCGCCTCGCACCACTGGCCCATGTGGGAAGCGGACAAGGTCACCGAATGGCTGTCGCTGCAACGGGACACCTACGCCTACCTGCACGACCAGACCCTGCGCATGCTGAACCAGGGCTACACCGGCATCGAGATCGCCGAGATGATCCAGATGCCGCCGGCCATCGAGAGCAAGTGGTACAACCACGGCTACTACGGTTCGGTCAGCCACGATGTGAAGGCCATCTACCAGCGCTACATGGGCTGGTTCGACGGTAACCCGGCGCACCTGTGGGAACACCCGCCGGTCGATTCCGGCAAGCGGCACGTGGACGCCATGGGCGGTGCGAGCGGGGCGTTGAAGGTGGCCCGCAAGGCCTACTCCGACGGCGATTACCGCTGGTGCGTCCAGGTTCTCAATTACCTGATCTTCGCCGACCCGGACAATGAGAAGGCGAAGATGCTGCAGGCCAGCGCTTTCGAGCAGCTCGGCTATGGCTCGGAGAACGCCACCTGGCGCAACTTCTTCCTCTCCGGCGCCTACGAGCTGCGCAACGGCACCTTCGGCACCCCGACCAAGGCCAATTCCGCCGGCATGATCAGCGCCCTGAGCGTGGACCAGGTCTTCGACTCCGCGGCGTTCCTGATCAACGGCCCCAAGGCGTGGGATCTGCACCTGGTCAATGACTGGATCATTACCGACCAGAACCGGACCTACCGCACCGAGCTACGCAACGGCGTGCTCATCCACTACGTGATCCCCGCCGACTTCAAGGGTCCGGCCCCGGACGCCACCTTCACCCTGTCCCGGCTGGAGCTGATCGCCACCATGACCGGAACCAAGGACATCGTGAAGGAGATCCAGGCCGGCGCGATCAAGGTCAGCGGCGACCCGGCCAAGCTGAAGCAGTTGAAGGACGTCATGGACAAGCCCGACCCGAACTTCAACATCGTCACCCCGTAGTACTCCGCGCAGTGGAATGCCGCGGCGTGACGGGAGTTACCGGGGGCGTCACGCCGCGACACATATGAATAGATGTGGGGGTTACAGCGTTCCGGTTGTGGCAGAGTCGACCCCACCATCGACCCGGGGCTCGACGGCTACGCCGGCCACGTCGTGGTCGACGGCACCGTCGAAGCGGTCACCGGCTACTGCACCCGCAACCTGGTCGCCCGCCTGCACGACCTCGGCATCCCGGTCACCGACAACCTGCCGCCGAACGGCACCCATGCCCGGGCCGTCTTCCGCGACGAGCTGATCAAGTCCTGGCCCACCCTGGGCCACGGTCTCGGCGTGCCCGAGTGACCGGGCCGCGCGCGGTTACGGTGCGCGCTGGGTGACGATGCGCTCGGTACGCTGCTCGGCTTGCGCTGCGACCGCGGCGCGTTCGACGGTCATCAGGCTCTCGGAGTGATGCTCGGCGTGATACTTTGCGGCCCCGCCGTTGAGGCCGAACAGCCGCTTGCTCCACAGCAGCCAGATCACCGCGGCGACATTCACCAGGAGCGCCCCGGCCCGCAGCACGGTGACCTTCTCGGTGAGCTCATAGATCTCCAGCGGCAGGAAGATGGAGGTGGCGATGACCGCGAAGTATTCACCCCACCGCTTGACCAGCCACAGGCCCACCGCCTCGATGAGTTCGATGGCGGCATAGGCGAACAGGCCCACCGCGATCCAGATCAGCACGTTCGGCGAGAGCGTGAAGGCCTTGTCGATGCCCCGGATGATCTTGGAATGGTCCGGGTTGAAACCGATCTGGTCGGCCAGCTGCCGGATCAGCGGAAGATCCTTGTCCCAGTTGGACTTCCAGTGCTCGCGGGAACCGCGCAGCTTCAGCACGCCCGCGCCCAGCAGAATGAACACGATGCCGCGGATGACGCGCTCGGCGGCCAGCAGCCGCATGATCAGGCGGTCGCGCAGCAGCCGGCCGCGCGGCACCTCGGGCGCGTCGTCGGCCGGACCGCTGCGACGTGGTTCGCCCGGCACGAAATCCCCGCAGCGCAGGCAGCGCCAGGATTCACCCGCCGGGGTGGCGACGTGGAGGCGTGCCGCGAGCTCGGGCTCGGTGGGGGCGTAGGTCTCGTGCCCTCGGGCAGCGCAGGTCCACAGACTGAAGTCCATGCGCGTGAGCGTAACCGGTGGGCGCGCGCCGAGGGGTGTCTCAGCATGCTGCGAGGGATGTCTCGGCGCGCTGCGCGGGCGGTGTCAGCCCGCGGCCAGTGCGCGCAGCTGATCCAGATAGGTCCGGGTGCGCGGATCGCCGGGGAAGCGCTCGATCATCTCCCGCGCCGTCTCACCCGCGATCCACATGAGCGAGGGTAGCGAGCGGCGCTTGCCGGCGAAGGCCCGCACGCCCTCGTCGAGGGCGAGCTCCAGATTGCGATCGCGGATGGCGACCACCGCCAGCGTCAGGTGCGCCTCGGCGAGTCGCATGGGTCTACGGATGCTGCCGTCGGGGCGGGTGGAGGTCAAGATCACCTGCCGGGCATAGTTTTCCGCGAGCCGGTCGTCCCCGGCTACCCGGCAGCAGTCCATGGCGTAGAAGTCGAACTTCTGCGGATCGACCACGAAGTGATTGTCCGGATCGGACGGATGCTCGATGGTGTCCAGGATCGAACGGCCCTGGGCGAGCGCCTTTTCCACCTCGCGGCGGTCACCGAGCCGTGCCCACGCCTTGGCACGCTGTGCGGCCAGCTGGACGCCGACACCCAGGTGGTCGGTGGTGGTGTGCGCGGCCTCGGCGGTCTCGATGGCGCCCCGGTAGTTGGCCTGCGTGAGTGCGAACCAGGCGGCCATTTCGGCTCCCCAGCCGATGATTTCGGCGTGCTCGGCCTCCTGGCCGAGGGAGAGCGCGGCCCGCCGGGTCGCCTCGGCGGCGGTGCGCCAGCCGAGATCGTAATCGACGCAACCGACCAGCAGGGCAACCCATCCGGCCAGCACCAGGACCTCCCGATGCTGCGCGAGAGTCAAGCGACCGTCCAGTAGCGAAGTGATGCGCCGTAGCCACGCCGTGCCCTCGGCATGCAACTCGTGCGGATCGGCGCACGGATACTCCGAACACAGCCGATCAGCGGTGATGCGAATGGCGTCGAGCGTAGAGGCGGACACATCGGACATACGTAGCCGCCCAATGAATTCCAGCGTGTCCATCCCCGTGGCCGAGAGCATCTCGTCGTCCCGATTGGGCCGCGCCTTGGGAAAGAAGGCGGCCGTCACCGTATCGAAAGCCGCCGCGATGATCGGAGCGTAGAAATCGTCCGGCCGCGATTCCCCGGACTCCCAGCGCCGCCAGTTGCGCAGAAGTGTGCTGTCCGTTGGCAGATTGTGGCTCGATTTGCCCCGCATGGCACGGATCGCATCGGCTTGAGACCATCCCCGAGTATCACGTTCGGAACGCATTCGGACGGCCCAGACAGGTCGATCGTCACCGGCGGACACGCTCTGTAGTATCTCACCAGTTAACGAAGGATGGACCCGGATAGGGCATCTCGATGTCAGTGGGTTGACATCTGCAATTGCATTCGTGATTTCGCCAAACTGTTCAACAGGGCACATTCATGACAGCGATCCCCAATCCAACGGAGGTTCGGGTGGAAGCGTTGATCTATGGGTACGTGCGTGACGATCTGGCCGACGGCCGCAGCGAAGAGCTGGAGAACGCCATGTGCGGGCTCGCTCAGTCCGCCGGCCTCTGCTTCGCCGCCACGTTCCATGAATCGACCCCCGGCGACGGCACCGCGTTCGCGGAGCTGACGGCCGAACTCAAGCGTGCCGATGCCCACCACGTGGTGGTGCCGTCGCTCGATCACCTTGCGGGGCAGACCATTCCGCGCGACCTGCTGATCGCGAAGCTGGCCCACGAGGCCTCCGTCAAGATCTGGGCCGTAGAGCACTAGCCGTGAAACGAACGCCGCACCTGCGCGTGAACGCAGGTGCGGCAAATGGTTTCGGTGCCGGAAGCCCGGTCTCAGAGACCGAAGCCGCCCCGTCCGCGGCGGCGCAGGTACTTCTCGAACTCGGCCGCGATGGCGTCGCCGTCGATCTTTGCCATGGCGTCGTTGATGTCGACCTCGGCATCGCCGCGCTCCTCGAGCGAGCGCACGTACTCGGCGATCTCCTCGTCGCCGGCGGTCATCTCGTTGACCGCGCCCTCCCACTCCTCGGCCTGCTCGGGCAGACCGCCGAGCGGCACCTCGACATCGAGGACATCCTCGACCCGGTGTAGCAGGGCGATGATGGCCTTGGGGTTGGGCGGCTGGGAGACGTAGTGCGGCACCGCCGCCCAGAAGGAGATGGCCGGGACGCCCGCGCGCACGCACGCGTCCTGCAGCACTCCGGTGATACCGGTCGGTCCCTCGTAGCGGGTCTGCTCCAGGTTGAAGCGCTCCGCGGCTTCCTTGTTGTAAGCGGTCCCGGTGACCGGAACCGGCCGGGTGTGCGGGGTGTCGGCCAGCAGCGCGCCCAGGATCACCACCGTGGACACCCCGAGCTGCTCGACGAATTCGAGAATGTCGTTGCAGAAGCTGCGCCAGCGCATATTGGGTTCGACGCCCCGCAGGAGCACGACGTCCCGATCGCTGCCCGGGGGCGAGCAGACCGACAGCATGGCCGAGGGCCACTGGATCTCGCGGGTCACCCCGTCCACCTGCCGGACCGTCGGCCGGTTCACCTGATAGTCGTAATAGTCCTCGGAGTCGAGCTCGGCCAGCGGCTGCGCGTCCCAGATCAGTTCCAGATGCTCGACCGCGCCACTGGCGGCATCGGCCGCATCGTTCCAGCCTTCGAAGGCGGCCACGAGCACCGGATCCCGCAGCGTAGGCAGGTCCGATTCGGGTGGCACCGGGGATTCACTGGCGTTCACCCGGTCAGCCTACGGTGTGCGTAGACGCAGTGTGCATGCGACGCGCAATGTAGGAGTTGGGGTAGCACCCCACACCGACGCAGGGATTGTCGGCGTCCCCCACTACTCTTGAGTACATGTCTGTACGCAGCCGCGCCGAATTCGACACCACCCTCTTGGACACGCTCAGACGGCGTGTCGTGATCGGGGACGGTGCGATGGGCACGATGCTGCAGGCCGCGGATCTCACTCTCGACGATTTCCGCGGCCTCGAGGGATGCAACGAAATCCTCAACGACACCCGCCCCGACGTGCTGCGCCACATCCACCGGGCCTACTTCGAGGCCGGCGCCGACGCCGTCGAGACCAATACCTTCGGGTGCAACCTGCCCAACCTGGCCGATTACGACATCGCCGACCGCATTCGCGACCTGTCCGAGCGCGGCACCCGCCTCGCCCGCGAGGTGGCCGACGAGATGGGACCGTCCGCCGACGGGACTCCCCGGTACGTGCTGGGTTCCATGGGCCCGGGCACCAAGCTGCCGACCCTGGGCCACGCGCCCTACGCCGCCCTGCGCGACGCCTACAGCGAGGCCGCGCTCGGCATGCTCGACGGCGGCGCCGACGCCATCCTCATCGAGACCTGCCAGGACCTGCTGCAGGTCAAGGCCGCGGTCACCGGCAGCCACCGGGCCATGGACCGGGCCGGGCGCCGGATCCCGATCATCACGCACGTGACCATGGAGACCACCGGCACCATGCTGGTCGGCTCCGAGATCGGCGCGGCGCTGACCGCGCTCGAGAAGCTCGGCATCGACATGATCGGGCTGAACTGCGCCACCGGTCCGGACGAGATGAGCGAGCATCTGCGGCATCTGTCCAAGCACGCGCAGCTGCCGGTGTCGGTCATGCCGAACGCCGGTCTGCCGATCCTCGGCGCGAACGGCGCGGAATATCCGCTCACGCCGGAGGAGCTCGCGGTCGCGCTGAGCCAGTTCGTCTCCGAGTTCGGTTTGTCGCTGGTCGGCGGCTGCTGTGGCACCACGCCCGAGCACATCCGGCAGGTGGCCGAGGCGGTGCGCGAGGTCCAGCAGGCCAAGCGGGATCCGGTGCACGAGCCGAGCGTGTCGTCGATCTACAGCTCGGTGCCGTTCGAGCAGGACGCCTCGGTCCTGATGATCGGTGAGCGCACGAATGCCAACGGCTCCAAGGCTTTCCGGGACGCCATGCTGGCCGGCGACTGGCAGAAGTGCCTGGACATCGCCAAGGACCAGACCCGCGACGGCGCCCACATGCTGGACCTGTGCGTGGACTACGTGGGCCGCGACGGCACCGCCGACATGACCGAGCTGGCCTCCCGGCTGGCGACCGCGTCCACCCTGCCGATCATGCTGGACTCCACCGAAACCCCGGTGCTGAAGGCCGGTTTGGAGCACCTGGGCGGGCGCTGTGCCATCAACTCGGTGAACTACGAGGACGGCGCGGGGCCGGATTCGCGGTTCCAGCAGACCATGGCGCTGGTCGCCGAACACGGTGCGGCCGTGGTGGCGCTGACCATCGACGAGGAGGGCCAGGCGCGCACCGCCGAGAAGAAGGTGGAGATCGCCGAGCGCCTCATCGCCGACATCACCGGCAACTGGGGGCTCGACGAGTCCGACATCATCATCGACACGCTGACCTTCACCCTGGGCACCGGCCAGGAGGAGTCCCGGCGCGACGGCATCGAAACCATCGAGGCCATCCGCCAACTCAAGAAGCGGCACCCGAATGTGCAGACCACACTGGGCCTTTCGAACATCTCCTTCGGCCTGAACGCGGCCGCGCGGCAGGTGCTCAACTCGGTGTTCATGAACGAATGCGTCGAGGCGGGCCTGGATTCGGCCATCGTGCACGCCTCGAAGATCCTGCCCATGTCGCGGATTCCGGAGGAGCAGCGGCAGACAGCGCTGGATCTGGTCTACGACCGGCGCACCGAGGACTACGACCCGCTGCAGAAGCTGATGGCGCTGTTCGAGGGCGTGTCGGCAGCCTCGTCGAAGGCGTCCCGCGCCGAGGAACTGGCGGCGCTGCCGCTTTTCGAGCGGCTCGAGCGGCGCATCGTGGACGGCGAGAAGGCCGGCATGGACGCCGATCTGGATGCCGCGATGGCCGAGGTGCCGCCACTGCAGATCATCAACGAGACACTGCTGGCGGGCATGAAGACCGTTGGCGAGCTGTTCGGTTCGGGGCAGATGCAGCTGCCGTTCGTGCTGCAGTCGGCCGAGACCATGAAGACCGCGGTCGCCTACCTGGAACCGCACATGGAGGCCACCGACGATTCCGGCAAGGGCCGCATCGTGCTGGCCACCGTCAAGGGCGACGTGCACGACATCGGCAAGAACCTGGTGGACATCATCCTGTCCAACAATGGCTACGAGGTCGTGAATCTCGGTATCAAGCAACCGATTTCGACGATCCTGGATGCCGCCGTGGACAAGAAGGCCGATGTCATCGGCATGTCCGGGCTGCTGGTGAAGTCCACCGTGGTCATGAAGGAGAACCTCGAGGAGCTCAACGGCCGCGGTGTCGCGGAACAGTTCCCGGTGCTCCTGGGCGGCGCGGCACTGACCCGTGCGTACGTGGAGAACGACCTCACCGCGGTCTACGACGGCGAGGTGCACTACGCGCGCGACGCCTTCGAGGGTCTGCGGCTCATGGACGAGATCATGACCGTCAAGCGCGGCGGCGCGGCCGACCCGGATTCTCCCGAGGCCATGGCCGCCCGCGCGAAGACCGCCGAGCGCAAGGCCCGGCACGAGCGGTCCAAGCGGATCGCCGAGCAGCGCAAGGCCGCCGAGGTGCCGGTCGAGGTGCCGGAACGCTCGGATGTGGCCGCGGAGCTGCCGGTGCCGACGCCGCCGTTCTGGGGTTCGCGCATCGTGAAGGGCCTGTCGGTCAACGAGTACTCGAGCCTGCTCGACGAGCGGGCGCTGTTCCTGGGTCAGTGGGGCCTGCGCGGCCAGCGCGGCGGCGAGGGACCTTCGTACGAGGAGCTGGTGGAGACCGAAGGCCGTCCGCGCCTGCGGTACTGGCTGGACCGGCTGACCGCCGAGGGTGTACTGCAGCACGCCGCGGTGGTGTACGGCTATTTCCCGGCCGTGTCCGAGGGCGACGATGTGATTGTTCTCACCGAGCCGAATCCCGATGCGCCGGAACGCTTCCGGTTCACATTCCCGCGTCAGCAACGCGACCGGTTCCTCTGCATCGCCGATTTCATTCGCTCACGCGAGTACGCGAAGCAGACCGGGCAGGTGGATGTGCTGCCGTTCCAGCTGGTCACCATGGGTAAGCCCATCGCCGACTTCGCCAATGTGCTGTTCGCGGGCGACAATTACCGCGACTATCTCGAGGTGCACGGCATCGGCGTGCAACTCACCGAGGCGCTCGCCGAGTTTTGGCACCGCCGGATTCGGGAAGAGCTGACACTGGAAGGACATTCGGTCGCCGACGAGGATCCCGCCGATGTGTTGGACTACTTCAAACTCGGATACCGTGGCGCACGGTACTCGTTCGGCTATGGTGCCTGCCCGGATCTCGAGGATCGGGCCAAACTCGTTGAGCTGCTGGACGCCGGCCGGATCGGAGTGATGCTGTCGGAGGAGTTGCAACTGCATCCGGAGCAGTCCACGGATGCGTTCGTGCTGCTGCATCCGGAAGCCAAGTACTTCAACGCTTAAGATTTTCACCAGATTTCCGGGCTTCGCGCAGAGTTGCAGGGGTGCTCGGCGCGAAAGCCAGCAGGAGGGGCACAACCACATGAGCGCAGACCGGCTGATTGCGGGGCGGTACCGGCTAACGGATCCGATCGGCACCGGTGCTATGGGGGTCGTGTGGCGCGCGACCGATGTTCGGTTGCGGCGCACGGTCGCGGTCAAGCAATTGCTGCTGACACCGGGGCTGACCCGGTCGCAGGCCGTCGAGGCCAGGATGCGGGCGATGCGTGAGGGGCGCATCGCGGCGCGACTGCATCATCCCAACGCCGTCACCGTGTTCGACGTGGCGGAGGAGGACGGCCAGCCCTGGCTCGTCATGGAATACGTGGACGCCGTCAGCCTGGCGGCGCTCATGCGGGAGAAGGGCAAGCTCGAGCCGGTCGAGGTGGCGCGGATCGGGGCCAAGGTGGCCGAGGCGCTGGCCGCGGCCCACAAGGCCGGGATCGTGCACCGGGATGTCAAGCCCGCCAATATCCTGGTGGCCGACGACGGGACGGTGAAGATCACCGACTTCGGCATCTCGCGGGCCACCGGGGACGTGACCGTCACCTCCACGGGGTTCCTGGCGGGCACGCCCGCCTACCTGTCGCCGGAGGTGGCGCGGGGCGAGAACCCGGAGCCGACCTCCGACGTGTTCGCCCTGGGCTCAACGCTTTACGCGGCGGTCGAGGGGAAGCCGCCCTTCGGTGAGGGCGACAACCCCCTGGCGGTGCTGCACTCGGTGGCGCGCGCCCAGGTGCCGCCGCCGACCCATGCCGCGGCGCTCGCGCCGGTGCTGATGGACCTGCTCGCGGCCGAGGGCGCGGACCGGCCGACCATGGTGCAGGCGGCGGAACGGCTGCAGGCGGTGGCGGAGGGGCGGGCCCCGGCCGTGCCGATCCAGCAGACCAAGGTGCTGCCCGCGATGAGTGCCGCTGCCGCCGTGGACGGTTCGGCCGCCACAACGGTGATGTCGACCTCGCGCAGCGGCGCGCCCAGCAATGCCACCGACGCCACCGTGCACGTCGACATGGCCCGGGATGTGTCGCCGCCGCGCGGGACGGTGCCGGGCACGCCGCCGCCGGGCACGACCGGGGGAGCGAAAACCGGTGGCGCGGACCGGAATCCGCGGCGGCTGGTGATGGTGGCCGCCGGTGTGGTGGGCGCACTCGTCGTGGCCGTCGTGATCGCCATGTCGGTCAGCCACAACAGCGGTGGCGGCAACCAGCCGCTGGCGAACAACGGCGGCTCGGTCACCTCGGCGGCCTCGCCGATTCCGGCGACCTCCCCGGACAATATGGGCCAGGCCGACGGCGGCAGCCAGCAGCCTGCGCGCAGTGGCGAGGCGGGTGCGGCCACCCACGCCCCGACCACCACGCCCACGCCGACTTCGTCGGTGGCGCCCACCTCCTCGGCCCGGCCGAGCGCGACCACCGTGCCGCCGTCCTCGACGACACCGTTCGGCCCGCCGCCGGCGACCTCGGTGGCCTCGTTCATCCAGGGCTACTACGGCATGCTCCCCGGCAATGTCAGCGGTGCGTGGTCGATGCTGTCGCCCGGCTACCAGTCCTCCACGGGCGGCTACAACGCCTACGCGCAGTTCTGGGGCGGCATCTCGTCGGTGAGCGTGGGCGCGGTCACGCCCAACGGCGACAACCGGGCGGTGGTGGCGCTGACCTACGTGTCCAAGAACGGGCAGGTGTCCACCGAGAACCGGTGGATCCAGGTCGACTCCTCGACCGGGCACCTGATGATCGCGGCCTCGGGCCTGTGATCGGTCCCCGATAGGCTGAACCGGCTCCGCCCCGCGGCGGAGCCGGTTTTTGGTTCAGGTGGTGTGGAAGGAGTTCGAGTCGGTGGCGCGGTTGGACGCGGTGTTGTGGGACATGGACGGAACGCTGCTGGACTCGGAGAAGCTCTGGGACATGGCATTGCGCGAACTGGCCGGCGAGTACGGGCGGAAGCTGACCGATACCGTCCGGCACGCGCTGATCGGCGCGTCCGGCCCGAACGCCTTCCAGATTCTGTTCGAGGGCTTGGGTATCGAGCACACCCCCGAGGCCGTCGCCACGGCCTCGGACTGGATGGAGCGACGGGTCACCGAACTGTTCCACGGCCCGGTGCCCTGGCGTCCCGGCGCGCGTGAGGCGCTGGAAATGGTGCAGGCCGCAGGCATCCCGATGGCCCTGGTCACCAACACCAAGCGGTCGCTGACGGAATACGGCCTGAACACCATCGGCCGCGAGTTCTTCGGCGCCACCGTCTGCGCCGACGAGGTGCCCCACGGCAAGCCAGCCCCGGACGTCTACCTCCGAGCCGCCGAACTCCTCGGCGTCGCACCGGAAAACGCGGTCGCCATCGAGGATTCGCCCACCGGCTCGATCGCCGCCCAGGCAGCCGGCTGCGCGCTCCTGGTGGTGCCGTGCGAGGTCGCGGTCCCGGACGCCCCGGGCCGGACCTTCCGGGAGAGCCTGGTCGGGCTGACCATGACCGACCTCGGCGATCTCGTCCCCGCCGGAATCGGCTGACTCCGAACACCATGACCCCGCCGGGGTTCCCATTCGTCCAAGGCCCCGGGTCGTTCGTCGCCTAGCCTGCGGGTATGGAGAGTGTGCTGGCGTTGCTGCGGGGTGTGTGCACCGGGCTGCCCGAGGTGACCGAGCGGGTCAGTCACGGGGAGCCGTGCTGGTTCGCCGACGGGAAGAAGATGTTCGTGATGTTCGCGGATCATCATCATGACGAGCGGGTCGGATTCTGGTGTGCGGCACCGGCGGGGGTGCAGGAGGAGTTGGTGGCCGCCGAGCCGGAGCGGTTCTTCCGGCCGCCGTATGTGGGGCATCGGGGGTGGCTCGGCGTGTATCTGGATACGGCCGTGGAGTGGGACGAGATCGGGGAGATCGTCGAGGACGCGTATCGGGTGGTGGCGGCGAAACGCCTTGTGGCGGAGCTGGATCGGCGGATGGCGTCCGAGTGACTGAACCGGCCCGGCGGTATTGCCGGGCCGGATCACGTTTTCCGGGGTCAGCGCAGGGAACCGAAGAAGGTCTGGAGGTCGCGGGCCAGGTTGGCGGGGGCCTCCATGGCCGGGAAGTGCAGGCCGCGTTCGAATTCGGTCCAGTGGGCGTCGGCGGGGGCGGGGACGACGCGGCGGACGGTCTCGTCCGCGCCGAAGATGGCGAAGCCCTGCGGGACCGACGGGGGAGCGCCCCATTCGGTGGAGTGGGACTGCTCGTAGAGGGTGTGAGCGGCCGACGCGCCGGAGCCGGTGAACCAGTAGAGGCTGACGGTGGTGAGGAGCTGGTCGCGGTCGATGGGAAGGTCGGTCCACGCCTCGAATTTCTCGGCGATCCAGGCCAATTGGAGCAGGGGGGAGTCGACCAGGCCGTAGCCGATGGTCTGGGGGCGGGAATTCTGGATGGCCAGGTAGCCGGAACCCTCGCGGCGGAAGGAGTCCATCCGGTCCAGGATGACCTTGTCGATCGGGTCGTTGGAGTCCAGGCCGTCGGCCATGCCGGGCAGGAAGGTGGCGACATTGGCGGCGGTGAGCGGGTCGGTGACCACATGGATGCCGGTGACGTGCTCGGGGTCCAGGGCCGCGACCAAGCCCGAGACGCCGCTGCCGACATCGCCGCCGTGCACGCCGTAGCGGTCGTATCCCAGGCGGGCCATGAGCTCGATCCACGCGCGGGCGGCGCGGGCCATGGTCCAGCCGACGGCGCTCAGCGGCGTGGACAGGGTGTAGCCGGGCAGGGACGGGGCGATCACATCGAAGGCCGGGCCCTCGGCCGGGTCGGTGAGCAGGGCGATGAGGCCCATGAACTCGGCGATCGAGCTCGGGAATCCGTGGGTGATCAGCAGCGGCCGGGCATCGGGGCGCTCGGAACGGACGTGCAGGAAGTGGATGTGCTGGCCGTCGATCTCGGTCGTGAACTGGGGGAAGGCATTGAGCTTGGCTTCCTGTGCGCGCCAATCGAATTCGGTGCGCCAATAGTCGGCCAGCTCATGCAGGGCGGTTTCGGGGATGCCGCGCTCCCAGCCGGTGCCGGGCAGCTGGGCGGCCCAGCGGGCGCGGTCCAGGCGGTCGTGCAGATAGTCCAGGTCGGACTGGGGAACGTCGAGGGTGAATGGGCGAATCTCGGTGCTCATCAGGCTGTTCCGTTCACTAGGGAGAACCTCGCCGGAGGCTCTTCATCTTCCGCTGGACACCACGGTATGAACTATCGAGGAACGATTCGTTCCGCAATTCGCGGATACCATCGAGAAATGTTGGAAACCTCCGCCCGCCTGCTGCGGCTGCTGTCGCTGCTGCAATCCCGGCGCGACTGGACCGGGGCCGAACTCGCCACACGGCTCGAGGTCACCCCGCGCACGATCCGCAAGGACATGGATCGGCTGCGCGAACTCGGCTATCCGGTGGAGGCGCGGCCCGGCGTGGACGGGGGATACCGGCTCGGGACCGGTGGCGCGCTGCCGCCGCTGCTGCTCGACGATGACGAGGCCGTCGCGGTGGCCGTCGGATTACGCACCGCCGCAAGCGGTTCGGTCCTCGGCATCGAGGAGACGTCGCTGCGCGCGCTGACGAAACTGCAGCAGATCCTGCCGTCACGGCTGCGGCACCGGGTCAGCGCCTTCCAGAACGCATTGCCGGTTCCGATGCGCGGGCCCCGGGTCGGCGCCGACACGCTGACCGTCATCGCCGCCGCGTGCCGCGACCACGAACGCCTGCGCTTCGACTATCGGACCCATTCGGGCGCATCCTCTCGGCGTGTGGTCGAGCCGTACCGTCTCGTCAACCACCGCCAGCGCTGGTACCTGCTGGCGTGGGACCTCGACCGCGGCGACTGGCGGACCTTCCGCGTCGACCGCGTGGACCCGCGCCCACCGGCCGGACCGCGCTTCACCCCGCGCCCCCTGCCGCCCGACCCCGAGATCGCGTCCTACGTCGAACGTGGAATCGGTTCGGCGACGTGGCATTTCCGTGCCCGCGTGATCGTGCACGCCCCCGCCGCTCACGTCCGGGCCCGCATCCCGATCCCCATCGACATCGAGGAACTCGGCGACAACCGCTGCGCCTTCGAGCCCGGCTCCGACCACCCCGAAATGCTCGCCCTCTACCTGGGTCTGCTGGACGCCGACTTCGACATCGTCGATTCCCCCGATCTGGTCGCCGCCCTGCGCACCCTGATCGACCGCTACCAGCGTGCCGTCACCACCGCCGGCCGAGCGACCGCCCGCGATAGTGCTCACCGCCCGCGATAGTGCTCGTCCAGCACGGGCACCGGATCCAGTTCCGACACCTGATGCCCCGCATTGCAGTGATCGGTGAGATCCTTCCCGTCCCGAGCCTGCACCACCCGCAGCTCATCCACGCAATCGACCAGTGACTCGGCAACTTTCGCCGCATGCCGATACCCCGGCGCATCCCGATCGGCGACCACCCACACCCGATGCGCACCGCGCAGCCATTCGGCATGCTCCCGATGCCACCCGTTCGCCCCGCCCGCATTGCAGGTGGCCGTCAACCCGGCACGCGTGGCAGTGAGAACATCCGCCTCACCCTCGCAGACGACGATGTCACGGCCGTCCTCCACGGCGTCGATCACCTCCGGCAAATGGAACGGAAGCCGCTCGAATCCGCCGTACTCCCAACCGGTTTCGGTCCGCCGCTGCTGATAGAAGCTCTTCACATACCCCTGCCGATGCAGCGTCCGAACCCGGAACACACACCCCGCCGGACTGCCATCCGGCCACCGGTAGATATACGCCGCCACCCGCCGCGACCGTCCGATCGGCGGACCGAAGTCACGCTTGTGCACCGAAAGCGCCAGTCCCGCAGCCAAAATGGCCCGATCCGCCAGCCCCGTCTCCACCGTTCCCCGCGTCAGTGACCCCCGCCGCTCCGCCGGGGCGTCGAACAGGTCCCGCACCCGCAGCCCGAGCTGCTCCAGCACCTCCTCATCCGAACATCCGGCGAAACACCGGACGACCGTCCGCTGCCGCTGCAGGTTGTACACGACCCCCAGCGAAGGCCGATGCCGCCGCCCATCCGCCTCGTGAACCGGACACAGATAGGTAGTCCACTCGGTGCCGCGCCTCCCCGGCCCGGACACCCGATTCAGCGCCCGGTTGATGGTTTCCCACGATCCCTGACTGCCCATCACACCGGTCCTCTCACTACCGGTGTACCCCGTTCAGGAGCGTTGTCAACCGTCATGAATCCGGTTGTAGCGCAACCGGAATCAACCGCCCGATGTCCGCGTCGCCCTGGCGCGGGATGGACTCGCCCGGGCGGTGGATATCGGCTGATCCGGGTGGCGTAGAGTCGCGACGGTCGATGGCGGCCGCCATGAAGCGGACGACCGGTAGCGCATGAAACCTGCTGGGGTGCAGGAATAGTGAGTATTCACAATCGGCGTGGAACTCGGGCGTGTCGGGCGTTCGGGCGGCAAGAATGGGCCGCATGGTTGCGGTCGGGGGTCGGGCAGACTCGTGGGAAGCCGACGTGGCGGCGGCGGGCGGGGTCCTGGTGCCGGGAGTGGATGTCGGGAAGTATCCGCTGGACTCGCCCGGGACTGCGGCGTGGCTGGCGGCGGTGGGCGAGGCGCGGGCCGAGCTGGCTGCGGATGGATGCTGCGTGCTGCGCGGGTTCATCAGGCCCGAGCTGCTGGATACCTTGCGCGGCGAGGGGGTGGCGTTGGCTCCGCACGCGTACTACACCGCGGAGGACGTCAACGCGTACAACATTCCCCTCGATGCCGATCTGCCGCCCGACCATCCGGGGCGGATCGTGCTGCACCGCGGGAACGCGTTCGTGGCAAGGGATCTCATTCCCGCGGACGCGCTGATCCACCGGTTGTACACCGATCGCCGGTTCCAGCGGTTCGTGGCGGACTGCTTCGGCCTGGCCGAGCTGCACGAGTACACCGATCCGCTGGCGGGGTTGTGCCTCAATGTGGTCGCGCCGGGAATGTCGCATCCGTGGCATTTCGATACCAACGAGTTCACCGTCAGCATGCTCACGCAGGAGCCGGAAAACGGTGGGGTGTTCGAGTATTGCCCGAACATCCGGTCGCGGGAGGCGGAGCACCTCGCGGATGTGCGGGCCGTGCTGACGGGGCAGGGGGAGCGGTTCATCCGGCGGCTGGAGTTGCGGCCGGGGGATCTACAGCTGTTCCAGGGGAGATTCTCGTTGCACCGGGTCGCACCCGTAGGCGGGACGGTGCAACGGCATTCGGCGATCTTCGCCTACAGCGACACCCCGGGACTGATCGGCACCGCCGAACGGACCCGGCAGCTGTTCGGGCGGGTACTGCCGGATCATCTGGCCGTCGGTGAGGTCCGCGGCGATCGACTGCTCGACTGAGAGGGAACAGCGCGTGCCGGTTTCGTTACACAGCTCCACCGGAAAAGCCTCGTTCGACCACATCTACGACCGCCCCGATCCACGCGAGTATTACGCGCGCATGGCCGAATTGGATTACCAGATACCGGAATTGGCCAAACCGCATTTCCAGCGGCTACTCGCCGAGTATCGGTCGGCCACCGGCATCGCCTCCCCCGCCGTCCTCGACATCGGCTGCTCCTACGGCGTGAACGCGGCCCTGCTGCGCCTGGACACCACCATGACCGACCTGGCAGGACGGTACCGCGGCCGCGATACCGACGACACCGCCGCGCTCATCGACCGCGACCGGCAGCTGCTGCACACCCACGATCAGCTCCCCGGCGTCCGCTTCATCGGCATGGACGCCTCCCGCCCCGCCCTCGACTACGCCGGCGCCGCCGGCTTCCTCCAGGACGCCGTGCACGCCGACCTGGAGTCGGGCGACCCCACCGAGGCCCAGCGCCGCACCCTCGCCGCCGCGGACCTGGTCATCTCCACCGGCTGCGTCGGCTACATCTCCGAACGCACCCTGCTGCGGGTGGCCCGCGCCCACGGCGGAAAACTGCCCTGGATGGCACATTTCGTGCTGCGTATGTTCTCCTTCGACCCCATCGCCGTCCACCTGGAGACCCTCGGCTATCGCACCGAACGCGCACCCGGCGTGTTCCGTCAGCGGCGCTTCGCCTCACCGGACGAGCAGGCGCGGGTGCTGAACACCCTGGCGGACAGCGGAATCGATCCCGCCGGCGCCGAATCCGACGGGTGGCTCTACGCCCAGCTGTATCTGTCCCGGCCGAAAATCAGCGTCGCGACCGAACACTGATCGCGTCGCACATCGAATTCACATCCCGGATTCACCTGAAAACTCCCCGCGATTGTTACGGTGAATCGGTGGCACCAGCGAAGATCGTAATTATCGGCGGTGGTTTCGCGGGCGTCGAGTGCGCCCGATATCTGGAACGCCGAGTGCGGCCCGACGAGGCGTTCGTCCAGCTCGTCTCGCCGGACGCCGGACTGCTGTATCTTCCGCTGTTGCCGCAGGTCGCCTCCGGCACCCTCAACCCTCGGTCGGTCTCGGTGTCCCTGCGCCGGATCCTGCGCCGCACCGAGGTGGTGCCGGGCATGGCGGTCGGGGTGGACCACGACACCCGGCGCGTGGTGGTGCGCCGATCCACCGGCCGCGAAACTGCTCTCGAGTACGACCATCTCGTCCTGGCTCCGGGCTCCATCACCCGGGTGCTGGACGTGCCCGGGCTGAAGGAACACGGCTTCGGCATGAAGACCCTGCCGGAGGCCATGTACCTGCGCGACCATGTGCTGCGGCAACTGGACGTCGCCGCCCTGCGCGGTGGGCTGGACGGGGACCAGGAGCGGCTCAACTTCGTCACCATCGGCGCGGGCTACGCCGGGACCGAAACCGCCGCGGTCCTGAACAAGGTCTGCCACGCCGCCGCCAAGCGCTTCTTCCCCGAGACCGAACGCGGCATGGTGCGGTGGCACCTGGTCACCCACGGCGACCGCATCATGCCGGAGCTGGGCGAGCGGCTCGGGGCGGAGGCGAAAAGGATTCTGGCCGAACGCGGAATCGAACTCATCTCCGGAGCGTCGGCGGCGGAGGTGACGGCCAACGGGGTGAAACTCACCAATGGGCGATTCATCCCCTCCCGCACCGTGCTGTGGACCGCCGGCGTCACCCCGAGCCCGCTGGCCGGGCACCTCGGCGCGGAAACCGACAAGGGACGCATCATCGCGCACGCCGACCTCTCCGTTCCCGGGCTGGAGGGCGTGTGGGCCATGGGTGACGCCGCCGCGGTGCCTGATTTGACCGACGGCGTCGACAAGGTGTGCGCGCCCACCGCCCAGCACGCCATGCGCCAGGGCCGGCACCTGGGCAAGAACCTGCTGGCGACCCTGCGTGGCGGACGATCCGAACCCTACCGGCATCCCGATCTCGGCATGGTGGTCGACCTCGGTGGCCGCGATGCGCTGGCACGCCCGCTCGGCATCGGATTGCGTGGTGTCCCAGCCCAATTCGTGGCACGCAGCTACCACCTGATGGCGCTGCGCACGGTCGTCGCCCGCGCCCGCGTGGCCTTCGACTGGACCGTGCACGGCCTCAGCGGCGACGACTTCCTGCGCATCGGCTACGGCGACTACCAGACCCACACCATCGGCGGATTCGAGCAGTCCGGGTGCTACCTGCAGACCGACGAGGTGTCGCGGGCGCTGAAGGGGCTCGGCGATCCCGGGTGACTCCGGAACCCGCATGAAAACTATTGTGGCGCAGTAAATCCACATCCGGTCCGGACCGTGTGGTTTCGGGCGAAAGCCTGGCGCTCGGACGGTTTCGATGACAAGAATGGTGCTGTGACCGCCAGGGGGACGGTCACGCGTGTGCAAATGCCAGGTTGCCCCTATCCGACGACCCCACGAGGACACCCCTTGAGCGACAGCACCTTCGCCTTCGACGAGCAGCTGCCCCGCGTCCCGCTGCCCACCCTGGAGGAGAGCTGCACCCGCTTCCTGCACTGGTGCGCGCCTCTGCTGACCTCCGACGAGTACGCCGCCACCGCGGCCGCCGTCGAGGATCTGCTGCGCCCCGACAGCCCCGCCCGCACCCTGCACGCCGATCTGCAGCGGTTCGACGAGACCCCGGGCGTGGGCAGCTGGCTCGACGAGTTCTGGCCCTCCCGCTACCTGGGCCGCCGCGACCGGATCGCGTTGAATGCGAACTTCTTCTTCCTGTTCCGCGACGACACCGCCCTCGCCTCCTCGACCAGCGCCGACCAGAGCGAGCGCGCCGCCGCCCTCATCGCCGCGACCGTCGGCTACAAGCTGCGCCTGGACAAGGAGGAGATCCCGCCCGCCACCCAGCGCGGCACGCGACTCAATATGGCGCAGAACAAGTTCCTGTTCTCCGAGACGCGCATACCGGACGCGCCGCAGGACACCGTGCGGGTGCCCTACAGCGATGCCTGGCCCGGGCCCTCGGACGCCCGCCACATCGTGGTCTTCTACCGCGGCACCATGTTCCGCATGGACGTCATCGGCCCCGGCGGCGTCCCCTACACCCCCGAGGACCTCGCCGACGGCCTGCGCGCCGTCATGAAGGCCGGTGCGCGCCGCGCCGCCACCAACACCTCGCCCGGGCACCTCACCACCCTCGCCCGCGTCGACTGGGCGCCGGTCTACGCGGCCCTGCGGCCCGCCAATGCCGCCGCCTTCGACACCATCGAGACCGCGCTGTTCTGCGTCTGCCTCGAGGACTTCGCGCCGCGCGACACCCTGCACGCCTGCGACCAGCTGCTGCACGGCGACAGCGGCAACCGCTGGTTCGACAAGTCGGTGTCGTTCATCGTCTTCGCCGACGGAGAGGCCGGCATCAATGTCGAGCACTGCGGACTGGACGGCACCACCATCCTGTCCTTCGTCGACACCCTGCTCGAGGCGCCGGTGGGCGACCACGCCGAACAGTCCGGCGCACAGGCACAGGGCCTGCCCGCCATCGAACCCGTCGAGTTCGTCCTCGGCCCGGAATCCAAGACCGAGATCGCCTCCGCCGCTGCGTCTTTCGCGCAGTACGCCGCCGACAACGCCACCACCACGGTGTCGTTCGACTTCGGCACAAACCGCGCCAAGCGACTGGGCATCTCCCCGGACGCCTTCGCGCAGCTGAGCTATCAGCTCGCGCACCGCCGCAGCAAGGGGCTCAACGGCGCCACCTACGAATCCATCGCCACCCGCCAGTTCCGCAACGGCCGCACCGAGGCCATGCGCGTGATCACCCAGGAGATGCTGGATTTCGTTGCCGCCATGGAGGATCCGGCCGTGGACCGGGACCGCAAACTGGTGGCCCTGCGCACCGCCGCCGAGGCACACGTGCGCCGCGCCCAGGAATGCCAGCGCGGCGAGGCCCCCGAACAGCACCTGTGGGAACTGCAGTGGATCCAGCGCCGCCGCGGCGAACAGCTCGGCGCGACGGCCCCGATGGCCTTCTACGACAGTCCCGGCTGGACCATCACCCGCGACGACTACCTGAGCACCAGCTCCGCGCCGTCGGTGAACATCCAGTACTTCGGGTTCGGCTCCACCAGCCCCAAGTGCATCGGCATCGCCTACGTGCTGCTGCCCGACCGCTGGAACCTCTACCTGGCCACGCCCAAGCACGTCGCCCAGCAGATGCACGACTTCGCCGAGCAGCTGCGCGGGGCGGTCACCGAACTCGCCGAACTGCTCACCGTATAACCGATTGCGGGGAGTGTGCGCCCGTCTGAAAGAATCACTCCCCGTGAAATCTTTCGAAGCCCTGTTCGCCGAGCTGCAGGATCGTGCCGCCAACCGCCCCGAGGGGTCGGGCACCGTCGCCGCCCTGGACGCCGGCGTGCATGCGCAGGGCAAGAAGGTGCTCGAGGAAGCCGGCGAGGTCTGGATCGCGGCCGAGTACCAGAGCGATGAGGAACTCTCCGAGGAGATCTCGCAGCTGCTCTACTGGGTGCAGGTGCTGATGGTGGGCCGCGGGCTGCGGCTCGAGGACGTGTACCGACATCTGTGATGCGACGGTGCGCCGCACGAACCGTGCGGCGCACCGTTCCGCTCAGCCTCCCCTGTCGACACGTCTTCCCTCCCCGTTCCGAAAGGACCTCCCATGCTTCGCGTCGCAGTTCCCAACAAGGGCGCACTCTCCGAATCCGCCCTCGCCATCCTGTCCGAGGCGGGCTACCGCAAGCGCACCGACTCCCGTGAGCTGAGCGTGCTGGATCCAGCCAACCAGGTCGAGTTCTACTTCCTGCGGCCCAAGGACATCGCCATCTACGTCGGTTCCGGCGAACTCGACCTCGGCATCACCGGCCGCGACCTGGCCCTGGATTCCGGTGCGCCCGTGCAGGAACGGCTGGCCCTCGGCTTCGGCCGCTCCACCTTCCGCTACGCCGCCCCGGCCGGGCGCGAATGGAAGGTCGAGGACCTCTACGACAAGCGCATCGCCACCTCCTACCCGAACCTGGTGCTGACGGACCTGGCCAGGCACGGCATCGAGGCCGAGGTCATCCGCCTCGACGGCGCGGTCGAGATCTCCATCCAGCTCGGCGTCGCCGACGCCATCGCCGACGTGGTCGGCTCCGGCCGCACCCTGCGCCAGCACAACCTGGTCGCCTTCGGCGAGTCGCTGTGCTCCTCGGAGGGCGTGCTCATCGAGGCCAAGGGCGCCGACCAGCAGGACAAGGCCCGCAATCAGCTCGTCGCCCGCATCCAGGGCGTGGTCTTCGCCCAGCAGTACCTGATGCTGGACTACGACTGCCCCAAGGCGCTGCTCGAGGAGGCGGTCAAGATCACTCCCGGGCTGGAGTCGCCGACCGTGTCGCCGCTCACCGATCCCGACTGGGTCGCGGTGCGCGCGCTGGTGCCGCGCAAGAACGGCAACGAGCTCATGGACCAGCTCGCGGACCTGGGCGCCAAGGCGATCCTGGCCACCGATATCCGGTCCTGCCGCGCCTTCTGATTCCGGTCGGGTCAGGACGGGCCGGATTCCGGCTCGTCCTCGCCGGACGGGAAAGGCGGTGGGGTGCCGCCGAATTCGGGGCATAGTCGCTTGAAATCGCAGTACTCGCACAGCCAGCTCGGGCTGGGCGGGAACTCCCCGGTCTCGGCGGCGGTCACGATGGCGGCCCACAGCGCCGAGAGGATCCGCTCGAAGCGCAGCAGTTCCTCCGGGTCCGGCGCGTAGGTGAGGGTGACACCGTCGGCGAGGTACATCAGCCGCAGTTCCGCCGGGGCCCGGCCCTGGGTGCGCAGCAGGACCAGGGCATAGAACTTCAGCTGGAACAGGGCCCGGGTCTCGTAGGTGAGGCCCGGGGCGCGGCCGGTCTTGTAGTCGATGACGTGCAGTTCCCCGTCGGCCGAGCGGTCGATGCGGTCCACGATGCCGCGCAACGGCGTGCCGTCGGGGAGGTCGGCCTCGATGAAGGTCTCGCACGACTCCGGATCGAAGCCGGACGGATCCTCCAGCCGGAAGTACACGCCCACCAGCTTGCGCACCTCGGCCAGGAACCCGGGCAGCTCGTCGGCCGGAATCAGCGACTCCACCTCGGGCCGCGACTCGCGCACCCCCGTCCACGCGGGTTCGACGAGAGCGGCCGCGGCCTCGGCATCCCGCTCGGTGGCGGGCAGCCCGAACAGTGCCTCCAGCACGGCGTGCACCACCGTGCCGCGCACCGCCGCCCGCGAGGGCGGTTCCGGAATCTGGTCGATGACCCGCAGCCGGTATTTCAACGGGCACTGTTTGAAATCGATTGCGCGCGAGGGGGAAAGGGCGGGGCCACGCGGAGCGAACCGCTCTGTCTCCGGGGTACTGATCACGTCAACCGACATACCTGGCAGGCTAAACGCAGGCACCGACAAGGTGCGGACGAATCCGGCGCAGCACATTCGCGGCGACGCACGACTTCACCACAACCACGCAGAACGGAGATTCATGACGGCCAGACGGACCGGCCCATTCCAGATCGGTGACCGGGTACAGCTGACCGACGCCAAGGGGCGCAAGTTCACGGTGATCCTGGAGGTGGGCAAGGAATTCCACACCCACGCCGGCCACATCAACCACGACGACCTCATCGGCGCCGACGAGGGCTGCGTGGTGAACTCCGCCAAGGGCACCCCCTACCTGGCCCTGCGCCCGCTGCTGACCGACTACGTGCTGTCCATGCCGCGCGGCGCGGCGGTCATCTACCCCAAGGACTCCGCCCAGATCGTCCACGAGGGCGACATGTTCCCCGGCGCGAAGGTCCTGGAGGCCGGCGCCGGCTCGGGCGCGCTGACCTGCTCGCTGCTGCGCGCGGTCGGCCCCGAGGGCAAGGTCATCTCCTGGGAGATCCGCGACGACCACGCCGAGCACGCGGTCAAGAATGTCGAGCGCTTCTTCGGCGAACGCCCCGCCAACTGGGAACTCACCCTCGGTGACGTGGCGGACTACGCCGGCGAACAGGTCGACCGTGTCGTCCTCGACATGCTCAAGCCGTGGGACGCGCTCGAGGCCGTCTCCAAGGCCCTCATCCCCGGTGGCGTCTTCCTCGCCTACGTGGCCACCACGACCCAGCTCTCCGAGGTGGTCGAGGCGCTGCGCCGCCAGGGCTGCTGGACCGAGCCCACCGCCTGGGAATCCATGGTCCGCCCCTGGCACGTGGTCGGCCTCGCGGTGCGCCCCGAACACCGCATGCAGGGCCACACCGCCTTCCTGGTCAAGGCCCGCCGCCTCGCCGACGGCGTCACCGCTCCCAAGCCCCAGCGCCGCCCCTCCAAGGGCTAGCGCGCCGGGAGGATACGTCCCGACGCCGGATGCGGCCTCGAAACGAACGCGCCCCCGCCACGGAACGGCGGGGGCGCGTCGTCGTATGCAGCCGATCGCGAAGCTGTTTCGCCGCGTCAGCAGGGCGCCTTGCCCATGGCCAGGATGGTGCAGCCGGTGTTCTCCGAGAGCTGCCAGCCCGCGTCGGTGTGCTGCCAGCTCATGGGCACGCCAAGCATGGTGCCGTGCGGGGAGACGATGGCGACCGCGGCATTGGCGGTGTCGCCGTTGGCCTGCACGCCCGAGACCGTCCAGCCGATGCTGCCGTAGTTGGCCAGGCCCCGGTTCATCGTCTCGATGTTCGAGGTGCGCGCACCGCCGTTGACCATCAGGTTCGCCTTGTCGGCGGCGGGCACGGCCGGGTCGGTGAAGCGGGTCAGCGTCGACTGCAACTCGTCGGCGGAAGGCGCGGGGGTGTCGGCGCCGGCGAGGGCCGCACCCGAGGTGAGGGCGACGGCGGCCGCGGCGACGGCCAGGGACAGGCGAACGGAACGAGCGAGCATGAACGAACGGGCCTTTCGGGACTCGAGCGGATGGTTACTGGCAGGCCGCGCGGGCCATGCCGAGGATGGTGCAGGCGCCGGCGTCGGAGAGTTTCCACGCGCCGTCGCTGTACTGGAAGGTCATCGGGACATCGGGCATGGTGCCGTGCGGGGAGGTCACCGACACCTTCGCGTCGGCCTTGGTCCCGTCCTGCTTGATCTCACCGACGGTGAACCCGACCTGGTAATGCGCCAGTCCCTGGTTCATGGTGTCGATATTTCCGAGACGTTTGTCGCCGTCGACGACTAGTTTGGCCTTGTCGGCAGCCGGCTTCGCCGGGTCGGCGAAGGCCGTGAGCACGCCCTGCAGGGCGTCCGCGGTCGGCGCGGGCGCGGCGGCGGTGGCCGACACGGTGGTGGTCGAGGACGAAGAACCCTTGTCGTCGGAGCCGCAGCCGGTCACAGTTGCCGTAACGGCCGCGAAGGCCGCGACGGTAGCCACGGAAACACGAAGCGTCCACGTGACGTTGCGCATACCAGGAGTACGACTGGTGGGAAGGAGCATCAACGGCGCCTTTCGGCTCGGTCCGGCGATTAACTCGCCGGAAACAGGTTAGGGCAGGCTAACATGCTCGTCCGGCCTGCAGGCCGCAGCCTAGATGTGATCACGACGAAACCATGTCGGAAAGCGGGAACGGTTAGAGCCCGGTAGCGTTGATAGACCGGGACTGGGAGGAGCAGCATCATGAGCCCCATCGAACATTCGGATTCGGCCGCCTGGAGGGAACTCGAGGCAGTACGCGCCGAGGCCGCTGCACTCCGGAGGCAACTCGCCGACACGCCGGATCGCACACGGGAATTGGAAGCGCGCGTCGATTCGCTGACGATTCGCAATACCAAACTGATGGACACCTTGAAGGAAGCGCGCCAGCAACTGGTCGCTCTCCGTGAGGAAGTGGACCGCCTCGGCCAGCCACCCTCGGGCTACGGCGTCCTCATCGGCGTGTACGACGATCAGACGGTCGATGTGTTCACTTCCGGGCGCAAGATGCGGCTGACGTGTTCGCCGAACATCGACACCACCACCCTCCACTACGGGCAGACCGTGCGTCTCAACGAGGCGCTGACCGTGGTCGAGGCGGGCGGTTTCGATTCCATCGGTGAGATCGGCACGCTGCGTGAGGTTCTCGACGACGGGCGCCGCGCGCTGGTCGTCGGGCATGCCGACGAGGAGCGGGTGGTCTGGTTGTCCGGGCCGCTGTCCGCGCTGGTCGACGTGGACGACCTCGAGGATCCGGATCGTCCGATTCGCAAGCTGCGGCCGGGTGATTCGCTGCTGGTCGACACCAAGGCCGGATTCGCCTTCGAGCGGATCCCCAAGGCCGAGGTCGAGGACCTGGTGCTCGAAGAGGTGCCGGATGTCGGCTACGAGGACATCGGCGGTCTCTCGCGCCAGATCGAGCAGATCCGCGACGCGGTCGAATTGCCGTTCCTGCACAAGGATCTGTTCCGCGAGTACGCGCTGCGCCCGCCCAAGGGCGTGCTGCTCTACGGTCCGCCCGGTTGCGGTAAGACGTTGATCGCCAAGGCCGTTGCCAACTCGCTCGCCAAGAAGATCGCCGAGGCGCGCGGTGAGGATGCCAAGGAAGCCAAGTCGTTCTTCCTGAACATCAAGGGCCCCGAGCTGCTCAACAAGTTCGTGGGTGAGACCGAGCGCCACATCCGGATCATCTTCCAGCGGGCCCGCGAGAAGGCGTCCGAGGGTACCCCGGTGATCGTGTTCTTCGACGAGATGGATTCGATCTTCCGCACCCGCGGTTCGGGTGTCTCCTCCGATGTGGAGACCACCGTTGTGCCGCAGCTGCTCTCGGAGATCGACGGCGTCGAGGGCCTGGAGAACGTGATCGTGATCGGTGCCTCCAACCGCGAGGACATGATCGATCCCGCGATCCTGCGGCCCGGCCGCCTGGACGTGAAGATCAAGATCGAGCGCCCGGACGCCGAAGCTGCGCAGGACATCTTCTCCAAGTACCTGACGGAGACGCTGCCGCTGCACAGCGAGGATCTGCAGGAGTTCGACGGCGATCGCGGCAAGTGCGTGCAGGCCACCATCGAACGCGTGGTGGACCGCATGTACGCCGAGTCCGAGGACAACCGCTTCCTGGAGGTCACCTACGCCAACGGTGACAAGGAGGTCCTGTACTTCAAGGACTTCAACTCCGGCGCCATGATCCAGAACATCGTGGACCGGGCCAAGAAGTACGCCATCAAGTCCGTCCTGGAAACCGGCAATCCGGGTCTGCGCATCCAGCATCTCTACGATTCGATCGTGGACGAGTTCTCCGAGAACGAGGACCTGCCCAACACCACGAATCCCGATGACTGGGCCCGCATCTCGGGTAAGAAGGGCGAGCGCATCGTCTACATCCGCACCTTGGTGACGGGGAAGAACGCCAGCGCCAGCCGCGCCATCGACACCGAGTCGAACACCGGCCAATACCTGTAAGCCGGAAAAGCCAAGGGGCTCACATCCTTTCGGATGCGAGCCCCTTCGCACGCGCGGAGGCGGTACGGGTCAGCTGATCCCGGGGATGAAGCCGGGGTAGATCCAGTGCGAGACACCGCCACCCGGGGCGCCGGAGCCGCTCACGTTCGGGAAGTTGAACGGCAGCCGCTTGAGCGCGTGCGGGTTGCCGTCGGCGTCGGCCTGGACGCAGTTGGTGGTGACGCCGTGGAAGCCGGAGCAGACGATGCGGGTCGAGGTGCCGTACGGCGAGGTGAGGCGGGCACGGTTGACCAGCGGGTTCCAGAAGTCGGGGTCGCCGGGGGTGAGGAAGTCGTGGGTCTCGAAAACGTAGATGGGGCTGCGGTCCTGCTGGACCGGCCAGTCGTCGGCGGCCGCGGGGCCGGTGCCGAGGACGAGGGCGGCACCGGTGAGGGCGGCCGCGGTGGCCAGGCCGGTGACGCTACGGGTGATCGTGTTCATGTACCCCTCCATGGAACGTCGATTGACAGTGCGCATCGATGAGAGCATCGGTTCGTGCCGGGCGACTGTAACGGACGGCATGGTCCCGGTGGGGGCAATCACACGCGGGGACCGTGATCACCGGGTGCTGCGCAGCCGCCGATCCTCGGTCCAGTCGACGATGAGCCGGCGCTGCCGGAACCGCCACGCGCCGCCGTCGCGGGCGAAGGTGTCGTCGTAGCGGATGTGCATGACGAAGACCCGGGAGCCTTCGGCATCGTCGTAGACATGGGAAGCGGTGCAATAGGTTTCGCCCCGCACCTCGTCACCGGAGAAATCCAGCAGCTGGTTGGCGATCACGTGCCGGGTGATGCGGTAGCGGTCGAGGGGCCGCATGGCCGCCTCGATCCGGGCGCGGCCGCGCACCGTCGTCGTGGGCTGCTCGCCACCCCACTCGATGACCAATGTGCCGTCCGCGGTGAAGAGTTCGGCGATCGCCGCATCGCGGCGGCGGTCGGCGTGGGAGGCGTAGCGCTCGGTCAGTTCGCGCAGGGCGAGTCGGGTTTCCAACTGGTCCATGGGGTCTCCTCGATAGGACGGGGTCGAAATCGTTCCTACTGGTCCGGGGCAGGCGTGACCCGCGATTGCTCGCTGGGTGGGATGCGGTGTCAGGCCCGCCGGACCCGGCGGTAGGTCGGCACGGCCACCGCGGCGGTGGCGAGATGCCGTGCCACCTCGGGGATTACGGAGTCGGCGAGGGCGGCGACGGTGAGGCGCAGGTGGTCGGTGTGGGGGTGGTCGGTCACCTCGAACGGGCCGCCCGGGGCCGCTTTGATGCCGGCGGCGGCCAAGGAGATCATGGCGGCGTTCTCGTCCGTGACGGGGAACCACAGGTTGATCCCGTCGCCGCGGGGGAGACGGATGTCGTGGTGCGACAGGGATTTTCGCAGGGCGTCGGCGCGTGCGCGATAGATGCCGCGGGCCGTGGTGACGGTGGTGCGGGCGGCGTCGTCGGTGAGCATGTGCAGCAGTACCCGCTGGAGCAGCCGGCTGGTCCAGCCGGGTCCCAGCATGCGCCGTTCGAGGAGCGGGTCGAGCAGGTCGGCGGGGCCGCCGACAGCGGCCAGGCGCAGGTCCGCGCCGTGGGATTTGGAGTAGGAGCGAATGTGCACGGTGCGGGTCGGCAGGCGGGCCGCGAGGGAGCGCAGGGGCGCGTGGGTGATGCCCGAACTGTGGTCGTCCTCGACGATGACCGGCGTGCCGCCCGCGACGACCGCGGCATCGGCCAGCACGTCGGCCAGTTCGCGCACCCGCCGGGCCGACAGCGAGGCGCCGGTGGGGTTCTGGGCGCGCGGCTGGAGCAGCACGAGGACCGGGGAGCGGGCCGCCAGGGCGGCGGCCAGCCGATCCGGACGCATGCCGGATTCGTCGAGATCGATGGGAACCGGACGCGCCCCGAGCCGGGCCAGCAGGTCCAGAAACGGCGGGAAGCACGGGTTCTCGACCGCCACCGCGTCACCCAGCCGGACGTGGGCGGCCAGCAGGCGGTCGACGGCGTCGAGTGCGCCGTCGAGGATGGTGAATCGTTCGGCGCGGGCCGGCCAGTCCGCGCGAACGGCGGCCTCGAGCTCGGGGAGCACGGCCTCGCCGAGGTAGGTGGCCGACAGGTCGTCGATGCGACCGTCGTCGCCGAGACCGCGCAATGCGGCGGTGAGGTCGGGGAGCAGCGCCGGATCGGGGGTGCCGCGTGAGAGGTCGATGCGGAAGACGCTGTCGGAGTGGGGGTGGAGGCGTTGATAGCGTCCGGCGGCGGGCGCGCGCGGGGCGTGCGGCGCGTCCTGGACGAAGGTACCCGCCCGGCCGCGCGCCACGATTGCCCCGGCGGCCGCCAGCGCCCGCCACGCCTGATTGACCGTCACGGGGGAGACCTTCAGCTCCCGGGCCACCTCGCGCACGGTGGGCAGCCGGGTGCCGGGTGCCAGCGCGCCGGACCGGATCCGCTGGCCGATTCCGGCCGCGATCCCGGCCGCGGTGCGGTCGTGTGCGGCGGCGGCCAGGTCGGCGGCGGATTCGGCGGTCACAGACTCAGTGTGCGAGGGGGACTGGGGTGGCTCCGACGGGTGCGCCGGAGGTTTTACGGTCACGAAATCGTTTCCTTCATCTTGTAACACAAGCGAATTCGTTTCAGGTGCAGTATCACAAACTATGGCGATTGTTCGAGCGGCGCTGGTGCAGACGAGCTGGACCGGCGACAAAGAGTCAATGATCAAAGCGCACGAGGACTACGCGCGGCAGGCTGCTGCGGCGGGGGCGAAGGTGATCTGCTTCCAGGAGCTGTTCTACGGGCCGTACTTCTGCCAGGTCCAGGACACCAAGTTCTACGACTACGCCGAATCGGTGCCGGGCCCCACCGTGGAGCGGTTCGCGGCGCTGGCCCGCGAGCTCGGCCTGGTGATGGTGCTGCCCGTCTACGAGCAGGAGCAGCCGGGACTGCTGTACAACACGGCGGCGGTCGTGGACGCCGACGGGACCTACCTCGGCAAGTACCGAAAACACCACATTCCGCAGGTCAACGGGTTCTGGGAGAAGTTCTACTTCCGCCCCGGCAATCTGGGTTGGCCGGTCTTCGACACCGCTGTCGGCAGAGTCGGGGTCTACATCTGCTACGACCGGCACTTCCCCGAGGGCTGGCGGGCGCTGGGCCTGGCCGGAGCGGAGATCGTGTTCAATCCCTCGGCTACCTCGCGCGGACTGTCGAGCTACCTGTGGAAGCTGGAGCAGCCCGCCTCGGCGGTGGCCAACGAGTACTTCATCGGGGCCATCAACCGGGTGGGCGTCGAGGAGTACGGCGACGACGACTTCTACGGCACCAGCTACTTCGTCGACCCCGAGGGCCAGTTCGTGGGTGAGGTCGCCTCCGACACCGACCCCGAGCTGGTGGTCCGCGACCTGGACATGGACCTGATCAATGTGGTGCGCGACCGCTGGGCCTTCTATCGGGACCGGCGTCCGGATGCCTACGGAAAGCTGGTGGAGCCGTGAGCACGACCTTCATCCACGGCGGAATCGTGGTGTCCGCCACCGGATCCCAGCCCCTCGACGTCCTCATCGACGGCGAGACCATCGCCGCGGTGGTGCAGCCGGGATCCACCGCGCTCGGCGCCGACCTGGCCGCCACCGCCGACACCGTCATCGACGCCACCGGCAAGTACGTGATCCCCGGCGGCGTCGACGGCCACACCCACATGCAGCTGCCCTTCGGCGGTACCGAGGCGTCGGACACCTTCGAGACCGGCACCCGCGCCGCCGCGTGGGGCGGTACCACCACCATCGTCGACTTCGCGGTGCAGAAGCCGGGCGAGCGGGTCCAGGACAGCCTGGCGCTGTGGCACGAGAAGGCGGCCGGAAACTGCGCCGTCGACTACGGGTTCCATCAGATCGTCGGCTCGGTGGATGCCGAATCCCTGAAGGGCATGAGCGAATTGGTGTCCGAGGGCGTCACCAGCTTCAAGCTGTTCATGGCCTACCCGGGCGTCTTCTACTCCGACGACGGCCAGATCCTGCGCGCCATGCAGACCGCGGGTGATCTCGGCGCCCTGCTCATGATGCACGCCGAGAACGGGATCGCCATCGATGTGCTGGTGGAACAGGCGCTTTCGCGGGGCGAGACCGCGCCGTACTACCACGGCGTCACACGCCCGTGGCAGATGGAGGAGGAGGCCACCCACCGCGCGATCATGCTGGCGCAGTTGACGGGCGCCCCGCTCTATGTCGTCCACGTCTCCGCCAAGCAGGCCCTGGAACAGATCGCGCAGGCACGGGGCAAGGGCCAGAACGTCTTCGGCGAGACGTGTCCGCAGTACCTGTACCTCTCGCTCGAGGAGAACCTGGGCGCACCGGGTTTCGAGGGCGCGAAATGGGTGTGCTCGACGCCACTGCGCGCCCGCGCCGAAGGTCATCAGGACGAGCTGTGGCGCTACATCCGCACCGGCGACGTCAGCACCGTGGCCACCGACCACTGCCCCTTCTGCATGAAGGACCAGAAGGAGCTCGGCCTCGGCGATTTCAGCAAGATTCCCAACGGGATCGGCGGCATCGAGCACCGCATGGACCTGATGTTCCAGGGCGTCGAGGACGGCCGCATCTCCCTCGAGAAATGGGTGGAGGTGTGCTGCACCGCCCCGGCCCGCATGTTCGGGCTCTACCCGCGCAAGGGCGTCATCAGCCCCGGCGCGGACGCGGACGTGGTGATCTACGACCCCCACGGGCACACCAGCATCGGACTGGGCAAGACCCACCACATGAACATGGACCATTCGGCCTACGAGGGCTTCGAGATCGACGGGCACGTGGACACTGTGCTCTCGCGCGGCCGGGTGATCGTCGACGCGGGGCAGTACCTGGGCAGCGCCGGTCACGGCCGGTACGTCAAACGCGGCCTGTCCCAGAACCTCATCTGACGAACCCGAGCTACGAGGGGAGAGTGCCGCATGGACATCGGTGTGGTGCTGCAGTGCACGCCGCCCGCGTCACGGGTGGTGGAACTGGCGAGAATCGCGGAGACACACGGGTTCTCGCACGTGTGGACCTTCGATTCGCACCTGCTGTGGCAGGAGCCCTACGTCATCTACGGCCAGATTCTCGCCGCGACCCGCAAGGTCATGGTGGGCCCGATGGTGACCAACCCGTCCACTCGTGACTGGACCGTCACCGCCTCCACCTTCGCCACCCTCAACGACATGTTCGGCAACCGCACCATCTGCGGTATCGGCCGCGGCGATTCGGCCGTCCGCACCCTGGGCGGGCGGCCCGCCACCCTGGCGACCCTGCGCGAATCCATCGACGTCATCAGGGAATTGGGCAACGGCCGCAGCGCGCACATCGGCGACACCACCGTCCGCTTCCCGTGGGCGCGGGACTCCCGGCTGCCGGTGTGGGTCGCCGGATACGGTCCGCGCGCCCTGGATCTCACCGGCGAGGTGGCCGACGGGTTCATTCTCCAGCTCGCCGACCCGGACATCACCGCCTGGACCATCGCCCGGGTCCGGGCCGCCGCCGAACGCGCGGGCCGCGACCCGGGCGAGGTCACCATCTGCGTGGCGGCACCCGCCTACATCACCGACGGCACCGTCGGATCGCTGAAACACGCACGCGAGCAATGCCGTTGGTTCGGCGGCATGGTCGGCAACCATGTCGCGGACATCGTCGCCCGCTACGGCTCCGACTCCGAGGTGCCCAAGGCGCTGACCGACTACATCGCCGGGCGGCGCGGCTACGACTACAACGAGCACGGCCGGGCGGGAAACGTGCACGCCGAGTTCGTTCCCGACGACATAGTGGACCGCTTCTGCATTCTCGGCACCCCGGACGAGCACCTGGCCCGGCTGCGCGAGCTCGAGGCCATGGGCGTCGATCAGTTCGCGGTCTACCTGCAACACGACGCCAAGACCTCCACTCTCGAGGCCTACGGCGAATCCGTGCTGCCGCGCCTGGCACATCCGATCGAGGCCACGGTGACCGGATCGTGAGCGTGACGACGACCGACCTACCGTCCCCGACCAGTACCGAGCCGCAGGAATTCTCGTTCATCCGCACCGCCCTCGCAGGCCGCGTCAGCGGGTGGCGGCTGCTGTATCCGATAGTGGCCTTCGCCCTGCTCATCGCGATCTGGGAGCTGGTGAAGGCGCTGGTTCCGGCCAATGGCGTGAGCATCGGGAACCAGCGCGTCCTGCCCCGCACCTCCGACGGCGCGCTGCCGCATTCCTGGGCGGTGCTGACCGTCCTGGGGGAACGGGACGGGAAGACCACCGTCGGCGCGACCCTGCTGCGCACGGCGGGCTTCACGCTCGAACTCGCGCTGCTGGCGCTGGTGCTGGGCACGGTGGTCGGTGTCGCGCTGGCGGTGCTCATGCAACGGTTCTCGTGGGTCGAGCGCGGGCTGCTGCCGTACGTGATCGTCTCGCAGACCGTTCCGCTGATCGCGCTTGCCCCGCTGGTGGCGGGGTGGGGCGGCAAGATCGTCATCGCGGGCCGGCCCTGGCAGCCGTGGATGAGCATCGTGGTGATCGCGTCCTACCTGGTGTTCTTCCCGGTCGCCATCGGCACGCTGCGCGGATTGCAGTCTCCGGCACGGGCTTCGGTGGAGCTGCTGCACAGCTGCGCGGCGGGATGGTGGGCCACCCTGATACATCTGCGGTTGCCCGCGGCGGTGCCGCACATCCTGCCCGCCCTGCGGCTGGGCGCCGCCGCCGCGGTGATCGGCTGTGTGGTGGCCGAGATCTCGACCGGCACCGCGGGCGGGATCGGCCGCCAGATCATCGTCTTCTCCCAGCAGTCGACCGGCAATGCGGCGCGGTTGTACGCCGCGGTGATCGCGGCGGCCCTGCTGGGTGTGGTGCTCACCGGATTGGTCTCGCTCGCCGAGGTGCTGCTGCGCCGCTATGCCCGGCCCGGCCACACCGCGGGAGCGGCCCGGTGACCATCGCTCTACCCGTTCGTTCGTTCGGAGGTACCCCGTGACCGTCGAGACATCCGCGGCCGCACCGGAACCGGCGGTGGCCGCGGCCATACCCGCCGTCGAGTTGCGTGGCGTCGGCAAGATATTCGCCGCCGGCGCGGTGACCGCGCTCGAGGACGTGAGCCTGGGCGTCGCGGCGGGTGAATTCGTCTCCCTGATCGGCCCGTCCGGGTGCGGCAAGTCGACGCTGCTGCGCATCGTGGCCGACCTGGAGCAGCCGAGCTTGGGAACCGTTGTGGTGCACGGGAAGACGGCCGGGCAGGCCCGGCTCGATCAGGAGTACGGCATCGCCTTCCAGCAGGCCGGACTGCTGGATTGGCGGACCGTGCAGGAGAACATCGAACTGCCGTTGCAGCTGCACGGGGTGTGCAAGGCCGAAAGGCGCTCCCGCAGTGCCGAACTGCTCGAGATCACCGGCCTGACCGAATTCGCGCGGCGCTTCCCGGCCGAACTGTCCGGCGGCATGCAGCAGCGCGTCGCCATCGCCCGCGCGCTGGCCCGCAAACCACCGCTGCTGCTCATGGACGAGCCGTTCGGCGCGCTCGACGAGATGACCCGTGAGCGCATGCAGGGCGAACTGCTGCGCATCGCCGAAGAGACCGGCGCCGCAGTGGTTTTCGTCACGCATTCGATCCCGGAGGCGGTCTTCCTCTCCGACCGCGTGGTGGTCATGACCCCGCGTCCCGGGCGCATCACCGAGGTGTTGTCCACCGGCGGCCGGGACCGCCACAGCGACGACGAGGTCCGGTCCAGCGAGGAATTCTTCACCGCTGTGGCCGCGGTCCGCGCCGCCCTGCATGAGGGGCACGGCGGCGCAGGCACGCCGAAAAGCGCCGCCGGACGGGACATGCGATGACCCGCGTGCTCCGATCCTGGTTGCCGCCAGTGCTTTTCGGCGTCGCCCTGCTGGTGCTGTGGCAGGTGCTGACCGTCGCGGCGGGCGTCCCGTCGTTCCTGCTGCCCGCGCCCAGCGCCATCGGACAGGCGTTCGCCGACAATCACCACGCCATCCTGGAGGCCGCTCTGGCCACCGGGAAGAACGCGCTGGCCGGCCTGCTCGCCGGTGCGGTGCTCGGCATGGCGGCCGCCACGGTGGCCGTGCGCTTCCGGGTGGTCGACGGGGTGCTCGGCGCGCTGGCGGCCGGCGCGGCGGCGGTGCCCATCGTAGCGCTGGCGCCGCTGCTGAACTCCATGTACTCCACCACCACCGACCTGCCGCGCCGGCTGGTGGCCACCATCGTCGTGTTCTTTCCCGTCTTCGTCAGCACCACACGGGGATTGCGTCAGGTCCCGCGGGTGCACGAAGACCTCATGACCGCCTATGCCGCCACCGGCTGGCAGATCACCCGCACCGTGCGCCTGCCCGCCGCGCTGCCGTACCTGTTCACCGGTCTGCGCATCGCGGCGCCCGGTGCGGTGATCGCGGCGATCATCGCCGAATACTTCGGCGGTCTCCAGCACGGACTGGGCAGCCGCATCACCTCCGCGGCGGCCAATACCGCCTATCCGCGCGCCTGGGCCTACGTGGTCGCCGCCATGATCCTCGGCCTGGTGTTCCTGGCCGCCGTGCTGCTGCTCGAACAGCTCACCCGCAGACCCCGCACCATCCCTGGGAGATCGAAATGAGAAGTGCCACCCGCAGATTCCGCATCCGGGCCGTGCTGGCCGCCGCCACCCTGGCGGTGGCGGCACTGTCCGGATGCAGCACCACCGACAATTCCTCGACCACCGCCGACGGGCTCACCAAGGTCAAGCTGCAACTGCAATGGTTCAAGCAGGGCCAGTTCGCGGGCTACCTGGCCGCGCAGGCCCAGGGCTACTACAAGGAGCAGGGCCTCGACGTCCAGATCCTCGACGGCGGCACCGATATCGTGCCCCAGACGGTCCTGGCGCAGGGACAGGCCGACTACGCCATCGCGTGGGTGCCCAAGGCGCTCGCCTCCCGGGAGGCCGGTGCGGGCATCACCGATGTCGCCCAGATCTTCCAGCGCTCCGGCACCAAACAGGTGTCGTTCAAGAGCGCGGGCATCAACGGCCCCGCCGACCTGAAGGGCAAGAAGGTCGGAAACTGGGGCTACGGCAACGAATTCGAACTCTTCGCCGGCATGACCAAGGCCGGCCTGGACCCCGCCAAGGACGTCACCCTGGTCCAGCAGCAGTTCGACATGAACGCCTTCCTCGCCCACGACATCGACGCCGCCCAGGCCATGTCCTACAACGAGTACGCGCAACTGCTCGAGGTGAAGAACCCCGCCACCGGAAAGCTGTACACGGCAGACGATTTCGCCACCCTCGACTGGAACGGCCAGGGTGTGGCCATGCTCCAGGACGCCATCTGGGCCAACACCGACAAGCTGAAGGACGCCAAGTACGCCGATCAGACGGTGAAATTCATCGCCGCCTCGCTGAAGGGCTGGGCGTTCTGCCGCGACAATGTGGACAAGTGCCGCGATCTGACCGTGGCCGCCGGGTCGACCCTGGGCGCGAGTCATCAGCAGTGGCAGATCACCGAGGTGAACAAGCTGATCTGGCCGTCTCCGAGCGGAATCGGGATGATCGACCAGGCGGCGTGGGACCGCACCGTCTCGATCGCGAAGACCGCCCGCAATCAGGAGGGCAAGACCGTCCTCACCAAGGATCCCGACGCCGCCGCGTACAGCGTCGAGTACGTCACGAAGGCCCTGGACCAGTTGAAGTCCCAGGGAGTCGATGTCACCGGGAGTTCCTACGTCGCACAGCCGGTCACCCTCGCAGAGGGCGGGAAGTAGCGCGTTCCGGCCATTATGTGATGTAAGTCACAATTTTATCAAACCGATATAAACCCTGGTGGAACGCGTTCTACCGTGTAGCTCTCGTCGGGTTCGGAAAATGTTTCCTCGAGAAATGGCTTCCCTCGAATGTGAACCGTGCATGATTCACATGCTCGACATGTCATTTGAAAGATGAGGAGTACCCCGTGTCCGGATCCGCTTCGGATTTCCTGGCTTCGGTTCTGATCAAGACCATCCAGGGTCTGTTCAGCGGCAGTGCCGGCGGCACCACGCCGACCGCCTGAAACCGCAGTAGCACGTCGGCCCATCGAATCGCGCGGGATTCGGTGGGCCGTCGGCGTTCGTGGGCTCAGCGCAGCAGGTCCGGAATGAGCACCCGGGTATCGGGCACGAACGGCCACGCCGGGTTCTCCAGATGCGACCGCAGCTCCTCGTCGGACCACCACCAGCCGTCCGCGATCTCCTCCGGCTGGTGCCGGATCGGCCCGTCGTAGCGCAGCTCATAGGCGAACAGGTGGCAGCGCATCGGCCGCCCCGCCCACTCGCCGTCCCAGGACGCGCTTGCCAGTGGCAGCGGCCGATCATCGTGCGGGCCCAGTTCGATGCCCAGTTCCTCGCCCAGCTCCCGGACCGCCGCCGCGGCCGGTTCCTCGCCCGGATCCAGCACCCCGCCCGCCAGGCAGTCGTGCATGCCGGCGAAAACGGCCTTGGTATCGGTCCGCTTGTGCACGTATACCTTCGACCCGTCGCCCGAGCGGACCAGCACGCCCGCACTGGCGTGCCACAGGCCCTCCGCGTACACCACCGCGCGCTCCTGCGCGCCGATCTCACGACCGGCGGCGTCGTACACCGCGATCATCTCCGGCATGGACCGGGCTCTCCTTCCTGCCGCGCCGCGGGACCCGGCGCCCTGCTGTGCACAGTAGCGATGCCGCGCGGGCTCCCGGCTCCCGGCGTAGCCTCAGGGGCGCAACCGTTTTCGTCAGGGAGGACGAGATCATGCCGCTGCCGCAGGTACTCGCGAGGATCAATCGGCGGGTCAGCAACCCGGTACTGGGGGTCGGGGCCCGGGTGGCGCCGTTCTTCGGGATCGTGATCCACCGCGGTCGTCGGTCCGGGCGTGTCTACCGGTCCCCCGTCATGGTCTTCGAGCGCGACGGCGGCTACCGCATCGCACTGACCTACGGGCGGGACGTGGACTGGCTGAAGAACATTCGGGCGGCGGGGACCTTCGAGTTCGAGACCCGCGGGCACACGGTGACCCTCACCGATCCGGTGGTCGGCCACGACGCCTCCGCCTCGTGGGCCCCGCCGCTGGTGCGTCAGGTGCTGGTCGGCCTGAACGCCGAGGACTACGTCCAGGCCCGGCGCGCCGACTGACGCCCGGTGGGCGGCTCGGCGCACAGTGAGTCGGAGGATCAGCGCACCGTGGGCCAGGGGATCAGCGCACCGTGAGCCGGATGATCACACAACCCTGCTGCCAGCTCTGGTAGGCATCGGCGAGGTTCGGATTGCCCGCCGCGTCGACGCCCATGCCGTTGAACTTGGCCCACTGCTCGTTGTCGCGGGCGATGACCTCCGACAACCGCACCACCGATTCGGCATCGGTGACCACCTCGGCGTCGGCGGTGTGCCTGGGCCCGCCGAAGGACACCTCGATGGGCACGCCCTTGCGGATATTGCTCACCCACGGATGCTTGGCGGTGCCGACCAGGATGTCGCCGTCATGGCGGGTGTAGGCGACGGGCACGTCGTAGTGCCTGCCCGATTTGCGCCCCACCACGTGCAGCACGCACAGCCGCTTGCCGACCCGGCCAGACAGCACCGGCACCCGCAGCAGGCCGCGAATGAAGGTATTGAGCAGGTTCTGATAGGACCGGATCGTCTCCGGCCCGGTGGTGGTCGGGGTCCCGTAGGGATTGGTCTCGGGGGTTCGGTCGGTCATGCCGTCCTCCTTCGCTGAAACGCGTTGTGCGGCAGTCACACCGGCATCGAGTATAGATCTCGTGTCGCCGTGTCCGGAATTTGCTGGAAATAAGCTGTAGATTCCGGAGTGTTCGCAGCATTGACCCGCCGGCGAGGAGTGCGCGTTGACCGATGTGATGAATCGCCCAGCTCGGCCGCTCGGTGCCGGACGGCACGCCAAGGCCGAGGAACGCCCGCCCATGGCGTGGTGGACCGTCGCGACGGTCGCGGTGCCGGCGGCGGTGGTGCTGCTGTTGTCGGCGAGCCGGTACGGGTATTTCGGGGACGAGCTGTACTTCCTGGCCGCGGGCCGGCGGCCGGCGTTCGGGTACGCCGATCAGGGGCCGGTGCTGCCGCTGCTGGCGTGGCTGATGGACAGCCTCGCGCCCGGATCGTTCTTCGTGCTGCGGCTGCCGTCGGTCGCGCTGACGGTGACCGCGATCGTGCTGTGCGCCGTACTTGCGCGGGAATTCGACGGCGGCCGGTGGGCGCAGCTGCTCGCCGCGATCGGGTACGCCAGCTCGCCGTTCCTGCTGTTGCAGGGGACCATGCTCACCACCAATGCCGTCGACACCGCGCTGTGGGTGATCATCACCTGGCTGGTGGTGCGCTGGGTGCGGACCCGCGACGACCGGCTGCTGCTGGCCGCCGCCCTGGTCACCGCGCTGGATATGCAGGTGAAGTGGCTGATCCCGTTCTTCTGGATCGCGGTCGCGGCGAGCAGCCTGCTGTGCGGGCCGCGCGAGCTGGTGCGGCGGCCGCTGCTGTGGGTGGGCGGAGCGATCGTGGTGGCGGCCACGGTGCCCGAACTGATCTGGCAGGCCCGGCACTCCTGGCCGCAGCTGAAGATGGGCGGGGTGATCGGATCCGAGCAGGGGATCCTGGGCGGGCGGCTGCTGTTCGTGCCGATGTCGGTGAGCCTGGCGGGATATCTGGGCGCTCTGCTGCTGGTGTGGGGACTGTGGGTGCTGCTGCGCTGGGATGTGCTGAGGCCCTTCCGGTTTCTGGGTGTCACCCCGCTGCTGTTGTACGCGGCGTTCCTGATCACCGGCGGGCGGATCTACTACGCGGCGGGCATGTACGCGGTGCTGATCGCGGCGGGCGCGGTCGGCGTGGTCGGCACGGCCGAGCGGGTCGGCCCGGTGTGGCGCCGGGCGCTCACCGTGTGTGTGGCCGTATTGGCGCTGGGCGCAACGGTTTTCACCCTGTACTCGACCCCGTGGCGGCCCGCTGATCAGGTGCATCCGCCCCGTGACGACGCCCAGGCCGCCATCAATATCGGCGTGTACGGCTCCTTCGGGTGGCACGAGCTCACCGACGAGGTGACCCGCGCCTACCGGGCGCTCACCCCGGCCGAGCGCGCGCACGCGATCATCATCACCGACACCTACTGGCAGGCGAGCGCGCTCGACGAGCTCGGCCGCGACCGGCTACCGCCGCTGTACAGCCCCAGTCGCGGCTTCGGCTACTTCGGCGCCCCGCCCGGCGATGCCACCGTGGTGCTGGCCGTCGGCAGCTCCGAGGCGGTGCTGCGCAGCCAGTTCGAGCACGTCGAACCCGTCGGCAAGGTGGACACCAGGCTGGGCTTCAAGGGCAATACCCAGGACGTCACCATCTGGAAGTGCTCGGGCCCGAAGCAGCCGTGGTCACAGGTGTGGCCGAACTGGATGCACCTGTAGCGGCGCGCAGTGGAACCACCAGCGCCGACGGATATGCCGCGTTCTGCTGGATCTGCTGCGAGGTGCCCAGCAGCCGGCCCAGATCCGCTGGATCGGGGATCGTCGAGGGGAACGTGCCGCTGCTGATGCGCAGCCGCAGCGCGTGGCCGGGCTCGAGCCGGTGGAAGGCGGGCCGGATCTTGACCTCCATCTTCACCACGTCGCCCGGCGTGAGCAGCTGCTCGTTCTCCTTCAGCACGGTGTGCTCGGGCGCGTAGACGGTGCCGTCGGCGGTCGTCCAGGTCTTGCCGTCGTCGAGGGTGCGCTGGCTGGCCAATTGCGAACCGCCCGTAATGTTCACGGCCGTCCCGTCCGGCGCGACATCGTCGAGCCATACCTGGAACGCCGCGTCGGTGCCGGTGGAGGAGGCGTACAGGGTGACGCTCGACGGCCCGGCCAGCACGGTCGGCTCGGTCACCGGGTCCATGGTGTAGCGCAGGCCCACCGTCGGATTCTGCACCCATTCGGTGCACGGGTTGGAGACGGTGAAGATCCGGAACACGAAATCGAGCAGGCCCGCCGTGTACTGACCCAGCGACTCGCGATTGCAGATGTTGTCGATGCCGGTGTAGTTCAGGCGATCGGAGGCGTCGGCGGACGTCGGCTGGTCCGCGACGAGCCGGTCACCGTCGAAATAGCGCTGCTGGACGGCCGCCTGCTCGAACGGATAGCGCGCGGTGTCGGCGGCATTGTTGCCGGCGTCGATGACGTGCAGCGGGGTACCGGTCTCGTCGACGCCATTGTGAATGTCCTCGAGCCACCGGTCGAACCAGGCCAGGGTGATCCGATCGGTGTCCATGCGCGAGCCCGGCCCCAGCCCCAGGCCGACGTGATACCAAGGGCCCATGAGCAATTGGTAGCGCCCGTCGGCCTGCTGGCCGGGAGCCATGGGCGCGAACTGGTCGCGGCCGGCCGCCAGGTTCTGCAGCTGCGCGTAATTGCGCACCGCGCCTTCCTGATACAGATCCCACCAGCCGTCCACCTGGTACATGGCGATGCCGTTGTCGACCAGGTTGTGCAGGCCGGTCTCGAAACGCCGGTCCTGCCACCAGGAGTTGTCGTAGGCGGTGGAGCCGCCGGTGTAGGCGTCGAACAGCAGCTTCACGGTGCTGGTGTCCGGGCCGACCAGCGCCAGCAGGTGATCGCCGAGGGACTTCAGGAACATCTGGGGTGAGACCGCGGCGGTCAGGAACGGCCCGATCAGGCTGAGGTAGGGGACCATCAGCGAGATGACCGTGAGCAGTAGCGGGCTCATCATGCCGTCGTGGTTGAGCACCTCGTCGAAGATGTTGTTGGGCACCGCGAACGGCACGATCGCCTTCAATGGCGAATCGGGGCCGACGGTTTCGGCGGTCCGCATGGCCGACAGGCCCGGGAACGAATAGCCGTACATGCCGACCTTGCCGTTGGAGCCGGGCAGCCGCGCGGCCCAGTCCACCAATTCCGCGCCGTCCTTGCCGTCCTGCTCGGAAGCCGGACTCCACGCGCCCGTCGAACCGCCGGTGCCGCGCACGTCCGCGGTCACCTCGATATAGCCGTGCCGCACCAGCATGTCCTGCATGGAGGTGGCCTGATTGATGATGCGGCGGGCGTCCTTCAGCTGGTCGGGGAGCTGGATGTGCAGGTCGTCGATGACGCCGGTGATGGCGGCGGTGAGCGCGCTGGTGACCGCACCGTAGGTGGTGAAGTTGACGACGACCGGGAACTCGCCCGCCGCCCGCTGCCCGGTCGCCGGATCGGTCGGGTAGCGCACCTCGGCCTGCAACTGGGTGCCATCGGAGAGCGGAACGACCTGTCCCAGTTGATAACCCACCCCGTACCGCTCGGGAGTCGGCTGATAGCCGGTCGGGAGTCCGAAGTTCACGGGCGCGTCGGGCACCGGCCCGAACACCGGCGCGGCCCCGGCGGGGGTGGCGGACGTGACGGTCATGGCCAGCACGGAGAAACCGGCCACGGCCCACGGGGCCAGACGGCAGCGGCGCGGCCGGAAGGAGCTACTCAACGATCTACCTCTGCGGATGGTCGGGAGGCCGCGGTCGGGTGCGCCGGATCTCCGGCGCCCCGCACGACCTCATCGTCGGAGTTCAGCAGACCGCACAGCGCCCGCGCGCCGCTACCGGCAATCGCCAAGACTGTGGCGCAGGCCATTGTGCAAATGTCCAAGCGGCGGGGCCGGTGAATCATGAAGGCCCGCAACAAGGAATGCGTGCGGGGCGGTTCGGGGGGACGGATTACGGTGCGAAGCAGGCGATTTCGAGCCGCCGGGCGATGCGGGCGGCCGACAGCGTCATGGCGTCGGTCGGGCGGTGCGGATCCAGGCCCGTCAGTTCGTGCACCCGGGCCAGCCGGTAGGTGACGGTATTGCGGTGGATGGTGAGCAGCCGGGCGGTGGCCAGCTGATTGAAGCCGGTGTCCACGAAGACCTCCAGGGTCTCCGCCAGTAGCGGCTGGGAATCCAGCGGCGCGAGCACGGCCGCCAGCCCCGCGCGGGCGGAACCACCTGCGGCGACGGTGTATTCGAACATGAGGTCCGGGCGGCGGCAGACCGGCTGGGTGCGGTCCAGGCAGCGGCCGAGCTCGGCGAGCAGGCGGGCCTCGGCGAAGATCGCGGGGACCTCCGCGTGCGACGCGGCGGTGGCGACACCCACCCAGAACGGTGCGGGCGGGCCCATCCGGGACAGCGGCGCCTCGGGCTGGGGCGTGGGCCGCGCGGGACCGGGCAGGCGACTGGTCAGTGCGGTCAGTGTCGCGGTGCCGTCGTCGCCGGGTTGCAGCGGCAGCAGCGCGGTCCAGCCACCGCTGTCCAGCCGCAGGAACACACCCGGAATGGACTCGATGCGATGCCGCAGCTCGCTGGTGTCGGCGCTGCGGGTCGTGCCCAGCCGGAACGCCGCGACCAGGAACGCGTCCGGCACCGTGATGGCCGGTTCGTCCGCCCACTCGATCGGGTCGCGGCCGGCGAGCAGTGCGTCGGCGATGGCGCGCCGGCGTTCCAGCAACTCCCAGCGCGGATCGTGCGCGCGCTGCACGCACGCGGTGGCGATGCGGGTGGTGAGCAGGGTGATGTACCGCAGCAGCGATACCGCGACGTCCTCGAGCAGTTCCCGCTCCGGCTCGGAGGCGGTGTCCTTCAGGCGAGACCACAGGTATTCCGCGCCCATGCTGTAGCGGCCCAGCACGTCCTCGAGGGATTCGCCGTCGCGGACCCGGCTCAGCGCGATCTGCACGACCTCCTGGGTGTCCTCCGGCGAGGGCACGCGGCCGGAGCGCACGAACTCGAAGAACAGGTCCACATTCAGGGTGATGCCACGTTCGAAACCGCCGGCCACCAGGGGTTCGGGCAGGGTGCGGTAGCGCGGCATCGAGGCCGGTACCTCCGCGCGCGCGACGACCGCGCGCCGGTACAGCTCCTCGAGCGTTCGGTCCCGCAATCGCGCCTGCATCACTCTCCTACTACCCGTACAGCGAGTCGATAGTAGCGGCGTACGTGGTAGCTATCGGTTTGCGTCTGAGTTTCCCGGTGGCCGTGAGGTGATCGCTGCCAGGGGCCCACACCTCGGGCAGCACTGCGAACTTCTTGATCTGCTCGACTCGCGAGAGCTTGCTGTTCGCCGCGTCGATGCCCTCTTGCAGGGATTTCAGCACCTGCGGGTGCGCGGCCAGGGCCGGCAGGCTCCGATCGGTCAGCTGATGGCGTTCGGCGAAGCCGGCGGCGAGCTCGGGGTCCAGGCAGATGAGCGCGGTGTTGTAGGCGCGACCCTCGCCGATGGCCACCACCGTGCCCGCGAGCGGGGTGTTCTCGGTGACCGTGTTCTCGATATTGGTCGGCGACATGTTCTTGCCGGCCGCGTTGATGATGAGTTCCTTCTTACGGTCGACGATCCGGAGGAAGCCCTCGGCGTCGATCTCGCCGATGTCGCCGGTGTGCAGCCAGCCGTCGGCGTCGATGGTCTCGGCGGTTTTGTCCGCGGCATTGCGGTGGCCGCGCATGACCATCCGGCCGCGCACCAGGACCTCGCTGTCCGCGGCGATCCGGACCTCCGCGCCCGGCAGCGGCCGGCCCACCGTGCCGATCTTGATGCGTTCGGGGCGGTCCACGGTCGCGCCCGCGGTGCACTCGGTTGGTGATCTCGCTGCCGGTCAGCATGGAGAGGTAGTGCGCGAACCAGCGATTGGCGGCGTGCGCGTCGGGCAGATAGGAGACCACCTTGTCGGCGGGGGAGCCGCCGCCGAATTCGTCCACCACACGGGCGTTCTCGAGGAAATTGATGTGGGTGAGCTCCACCCCCTTGGGCGGGCCGGTGGTCCCGGAGGTGTAGACGATGGTCAGCAGATCCTCCGGATCCACCGCCCGCCAGGCGGATTCGAAGTCGAACCCGCCGTCCCCGGTGGCCTCGATCTCCGCCAGCGACACGCACCTCTCGCGCGCCTCGTCGACACAGATCACGTGCTCGACCGCGATGCCCTGCGCGGCCGCCTTCGCCACCGCCTCGAGGACCTGCGGCGCGAACTGCGCCTCGCAGACGACCGCGCGGTTGCCCGCGTTCCCGAACTGGTAGACCAGCAGATCCACCGGATTGGTGTTGTACACCGAGAACGGTGTCGCGCCGGTGTGCAGGATCGCGGTGTCGCACAGGTGGAATTCGGGCCGATTGGTCAGCATCAGTGCCACCGTGTCGCCGCGGCCGATCCCGCGCGCCGCCAGCCCGGCGGCGATGGCGCGGACCCGATCACCGTATTCGCGCCAGGTGAGGACGACCGCGCCGCCGAGCGCGCGCAGTGCGATCTCGTCCGGGTACCGGGCCACATTGGCCTGGAACGCCTCGACCATGGTGCGCGGGGCCGTCCCCGCACGCGGTACTGAACTCACGACCTACCTCTGGATCGAACATCGTCGGGGCGGCGACGGCCCCGGGCTGTTCCAGCAGACCGCACAGCGGTCCGGGCGGACCAGTGGCAATGGCGAAGATCTGCGGGGGCGGATTTGTGCACAGTGACAAAGATGGTTGTAGATCGGGACGCAACAACTGATTTCGCAAAATGTGGGTAACTCCGGGGGTACGTCCAGAATTCGGCCACAGCCCGACCGCCGGCACGCGTGCAGGACGTTCGACGGCTCGCTGCGGTGCGCTGACGTCTCGGGGAGGCGGTAGTGCTCTTGTAACACAGTCTCATTCGCGTCCATCCCCGGATGTCTGCGACGTATCGTGTTAGCACGAGCAGGACCGCCGGACCCCGACCGGGCCGTCCGATCGGGTAGGCGTGCGCGGCCACGAGGAGCGAGCGGTGATCACCCCTACCATCAACGGAGTACAGGACTACATCGACGCCGAGGAAGTCGAATACGTCGACATCCGATTCTGCGACGTCCCCGGCATCCAGCAGCATTTCTCGATCCCGGCGAGCATGTTCGGCGCGGATCTGGTCGAGAACGGCATCGCCTTCGACGGTTCGTCGGTGCGCGGCTTCCAGGCCATCCACGAGTCCGACATGCTGCTCCTACCGGATCTGCGCACCGCGCAACTGGATTCGTTCCGCGCCGCCAAGACCCTCAATATCAGCTGCTTCGTCCACGACCCGCACACCCGTGCCGCCTACAGCCGCGATCCCCGCAATGTGGCCCGCAAGGCCGAGGAATACCTGCGCTCCACCGGTATTGCCGACACCGCCTACTTCGGGCCCGAGGCCGAGTTCTACATCTTCGATTCGGTGCGCTACGACACCGCCATGAACGGGGCCTTCTACGAGGTGGATTCGTCGTCGGCCGACTGGAACACCGGTCGGCGCACGAATCCCGACGGCACCCCCAACCGTGGCTACAAGGTCCGGCCCAAGGGCGGCTATTTCCCGGTCGCTCCGTATGACGCGGACGTGGACCTGCGCGACCAGATGTGCACCCATCTGCAGCGCGCCGGATTCGAATTGGAGAAGGGGCATCACGAGGTCGGCACCGCCGGGCAGGCGGAGATCAACTACCGATTCAACACCCTGCTCGCCGCCGCCGACGACCTGATGCTCTACAAGTACATCGTCAAGAACACCGCCTGGGAGTCCGGCAAGACCGTGACCTTCATGCCCAAACCGCTGTTCGGCGACAACGGATCCGGCATGCACGTGCACCAATCCCTGTGGAAGGACGGCTCACCGCTGTTCTACGACGAGGCCGGCTACGCGGGCCTGTCCGATCTGGCCCGCCACTACATCGGCGGCCTGCTGCACCACGCGCCGTCCCTGCTGGCCTTCACCAACCCGACGGTGAACTCCTACAAGCGCCTGGTGCCCGGATTCGAGGCGCCGGTGAATCTGGTCTACAGCCAGCGCAATCGCTCCGCCGCCGTCCGCATTCCGGTGACCGGCACCAGTGCCAGCGCCAAGCGCCTCGAATTCCGCTGCCCCGACTCCTCCGGCAACCCGTACCTGTCCTTCGCCGCCATGATGATGGCCGGGCTCGACGGCATCACCAACAAGATCGAGCCCGCCCTGCCGGTCGACAAGGACCTCTACGAACTCACCCCGGAGGAGAGCGCCGAGGTCACCCAGACCCCCGGCAGCCTCGAGCAGGTCATCGACCGGCTCGAGGCCGACCACGACTACCTCACGCAGGGCGGGGTTTTCACCGACGACCTGATCGACACCTGGATCCGCCTCAAGCGCGACTCCGAGATCGCCGAGATCAACGTCCGCCCCCACCCGTACGAGTTCGAGCTCTACTTCGACGTGTAAACCTGACCTGCACGAACACAACCGATTCCCGGGTTCGGTACGCGGTAGTCGAAAAACGAAGCGGCGGTGGGCAACAGTGTAAGATGGGCACCGCCCCGCTGGGGGGTATGCCATTGTACATCGGCTACAGCGCGTGTGTCCGTTCCCGGCCGGAAGGAGACAGCCGGGACCCCCCCAGATGGGGGGGGGTCGCC